>NZ_JBVJWV010000010.1:2436-58296 GCF_055602105.1 Streptomyces sp. NPDC037421 | reverse complement strand
CAAAAAGAAAAGGAAAGCAAGGGCACCAAGGCCTCCGTCGCCCCCCCCCCCCCCCCCCCTCCCCCCCCCCCCCCCCCCCCCCCCCCCCCCCCCGCCGCCCCCCCCCCCCCCCCCCCCCCCCCGGAACCGGGTGGCGGGGCGGGGATCCCGGCCGCGCGCCGTCCCGTCGCGGCGGGCGCCTCCCCGACCGGCCGACGGCCGACGGGTTCCGGCCGCGGTGCGCCTCTTCACGGGGTCCGGACCAGCATGGCGGTCAGAGCCAGGCCCAGGAGGGCGACGTACCCCCAGGCGTGGAGGTGATCCGCGACGCGCGGGGGCCTCCGGCGCAGGAGGACGACGACCGGGAGGGCTCCGAGGAGGAGCAGCCCGGCCGCGCCGAGGTCGACGGAGCCGACGGCCGGCACCCCCGTCCCGGGGTCCGTCCCGTGGGCGGTGGTGAGGAAGACCGCGCACGCCGGGGCGCTGATGGCGGCGGTGAGGGGGTTGGCCAGTGCCGCCGCGGTGCCCATCGGGAGTCCCGAACGCCGCAGCAGGGGCAGGGTCATGACGCTCCCGCCGACGCCGAGGAACGAGGCGACCGCGCCGATGGGCATCCCGAGCGCGGCGGGTACAGCGAAGGTCCGGTACCCGGCGGCGGCGCTCTCCGGGCGCAGGAACCCCGGGCGCGCGAGCACGTCGGCGACGGTGACCGCCAGATAGGCCACGAACCCCCAGTGGATCAGCGCGGCCGGCGCGAAGCTCGCGGCGGACGCGCCGACGAGCCCCCCGGCTCCGAGCAGGAGCAGCAGCGGGGCAGTACCCCGGAGGCGGCGCAGGACCGGCCGGGGCGTGGCCGCGGTGGCCACCACCGCGCCCGTGACCATCACCAGCGACGAGGTCGCCACCGCGGCCGTCGCCGCGGCCGGACCCGCGGCGGCGTCCACCCAGATGATGACGGGGACGGTGACGAAGCCCCCTCCGAAACCGAACAGCACCGTGGTCAGCCCGGTCAGGACCCCGATGACGACAAGAACGACAGCACTCATGGGTCCAGTCCAGTCGAGACTCCGTGTGCCGACGATCGACTGACGGTCTACTTCTTTCGAGTTCCGGCCATAGGCTCCCGCCATGCGCAACGTGCCCCTGGCGCGCGTCGACCACCTCCCCGCCGAGGTGCTGCCGATCGCGACCGACTACCCGCCGGACACCCTCCTCGCCTGGCACGAGCACCGCCGGGCGCAGTTGCTGTACGCCGCGACCGGCACGATGCTCGTCGAGACCGACGACGGGGCGTGGACCGTCCCGGGCGAGCGGGCGGTGCTGATCCCGCCGCGGACCCGGCACCAGGTGCGGATGCTGGACACCCAGACCTCCAGCCTCTACGTCGAGCCGGCCGCCGTACCGTGGTGGCCCACCGCCTGCCGGGTCGTGGAGGTCCCGCCGCTGCTGCGGCAACTGCTGCTCGCCGCGGCCGAACTGGACACGGACTACGCCGCGGACCCGCGGGACAGTGCGGTGGTCTCGCTGATCCTCCTGGAGACGGCGGGGCTCTCGGAAGTCCCCCTGCACGTCGCCCTCCCCCACGAGCAGCCGTTCTCCGCGTTGTGCCGCGCCTACCTGGCCCACCCCGACGTGGCGGTGGGCAACACCGAATGGGCGCACGCCGCGGCCATGAGCGAGCGCGTGTTCACCCGGCGCTTCCGGCACCTGACGGGGACGAGCCCCGCGGCCTGGCGCTCGCGGGCCAGGCTGCTCGCCTCGATCCCCCTCCTGCGCCACAAGACCGTCACCGAAGTCGCGACCCTGCTCGGATACGCCTCACCGGCGGCCTTCTCCTACGCGTTCGCCCGCGCCTTCGGCGTGCCGCCGTCTTCCATGAGGCACCGCTGACGGGTCAGGGGGCGACGGAAAGGACGATCTTGCCGGTGGTGCGGCCGGTCTCACCCAGCGTGTGGGCCCGGGCGGCTTCTTCGAGGGGGAAGACCTCGTCGACGATCACGTTCAGGCGGCCTGCCTCGACCAGGGAGGTGATCTCGCGCAGTCCCGCATGGTCGGGCTCGACGAGCATGAACACCGCCCGCACTCCGGCCTCCCCGGCCTCCTTGGCGGGAAAGGTGTCGTCCGGCGGCAGGATCGAGACCAGCGTGCCTCCCGGCCGCAGCGTTCGCAGGGACCGGGCCCAGTTGGGGCCGCCGAGGGCGTCCAGGACGACATCGACGTCGCGGACGGTCTCGGTGAAGTCCTGGGTGCGGTGGTCGATCAGCTCGTCGGCGCCCAGCGAGCGGAGCAGTTCGTGCTTGGCGGCGCTGGCGGTGCCGATGACGTACGCGCCGCGGGCCTTGGCGATCTGCACGGCCAGGTGGCCGACGCCTCCGGCGGCCGCGTGGATCAGGACACGCTGGCCGGGCCGGACGTCCGCGGTGTCCACCAGGGCCTGCCAGGCGGTCAGCGAGGCCAGCGGCAGGGCGCCGGCCTGGATGTGGGTGAGTCCGCCCGGGCGTGGGGCGAAGTGCCGGGCCGGGGCGGTGACGTACTCGGCGTAGGCGCCCGCCGGGTGCGGGAAGCGCGGCATCCCGAATACCTCGTCGCCCGCCCGGAAGAGCGTCACCCCCGCGCCGACCGCTTCGACCACCCCGGCGACGTCGTAGCCGAGCGTGAACGGCGGCCTGGCGCCGGTGGCGAACTCGCCCCGCTCGCGGGTCTTCCAGTCCGCCGGGTTCACGCCTGCCGCGTGCACCCGGACCAGGATCTCGCCGCGGCCCGGCTCGGGGCGCTCCACCTCGACGACCTCGAGGACGTCCGGGGGTCCCGCGGTGTCCTGGGAGACGGCGCGCATGGTCGTGGGTGGGGTGGCCTGGTCCATGGTGAAGTGCTCGTTTCAGCTGTACGTCCGTTGTGGGTCCGCGCCGGTCGTCCCGGGCGCGTCTCCAGACTGTCCGGGCGGACCGACCCCCAGTAGTGGCCCGATGGTCAAGGACTGAAAGGATCGGGCCATGCACCACGTTGGCGTTCTGGCCCTGGACGGCGTCGTCCCCTTCGAACTCGGCATCCCCGCACGGATCTTCGGTGCCGCCCGCGACGGCGCGGGCGGCCGGCTCTACTCCGTGGCCACGTGCAGCCTGGACGGCCGCCCCGTCCGCGCCGAGGCCGACTACCAGCTCACCGTCTCCCACGACGCCTCCCTGCTGGCCACCGTCGACACCGTCGTCATCCCGCCCTCCCACGCCCTGGGCCCCATCCGCGAGGAGGGCCGCCTGCCCGGCACCCTGAGCAGGGCCCTGGGCGCCGTCCGCCCCGGAACCAGGCTCGTGGCGATCTGCACCGGCGCCTACGTGCTGGCCGCCGCGGGACTGCTCGACGGCCGCCCCGCCACCACGCACTGGCGCGAAGCCGACCGCCTGCAGCGCATGTTCACCACCGCGCGCATCGACCCCGACGTCCTCTTCGTCGACGACGGCGACGTCCTGACCTCCGCCGGTGTCGCCGCCGGCATCGACCTGTGCCTGCACATCGTGCGCCGCGACCACGGCAGCGACATCGCCAACGACGTCGCCCGCTCCTGCGTCGTACCGCCCTGGCGGGACGGCGGGCAGGCCCAGTACATCCAGCGCCCCGTCCCCGACCCCGCCGCCTCCGGTACCGCGCCCACCCGGGCATGGGTCATGGAACGCCTCGCAGAACCCGTCGCCCTGGCCGACATGGCCGCCCACGCAGGCGTCAGCGTGCGTACCTTCACCCGTCGCTTCCGCGACGAGGTCGGCACCAGCCCCGGCCAGTGGCTCATCCGCCAGCGCGTCGACCTGGCCCGGCACCTGCTGGAGTCCACCGACTGGCCCGTCGACCTGGTCGCCGACCGAGCCGGATTCGGCACCGGCGTCTCCCTGCGCCAGCACCTTCACGCCGCCATCGGCGTCACCCCCCACGCATACCGCCGCACCTTCCGTGCCGCGCGCCCGGACGCCTGAACCACGCGCTCTTCTACTGCGAACACCCTCACAGCCAGCCGCTGCGCTGTGCCTGGAGGGCCATCTGGAAGCGGTTCTCGGCGCCCAGGCGGGCCATCAGGATCTGGAGCCGGCGGAAGAAGGTGCGGCGGCTGATGCCCAGTTCGCGGGCGATGACCTCGTCGCTCGCACCGCCGGCGAGGAGGCGGAGCAGGCGGCGGTCGGCCGGCGGCAGGCCGGCCGGGCGGGTGGCGCGGCCGTGGAAGGGGAGGGCTTGCTGCCAGGTCTGCTCGAAGAGCGCGAGGAGTGCGGAGAGCAGGCCGCACGGCTGCACCACCAGCATCGTGTTGTGCACGTCCGCCTCCCTGATCGACAGGGACACCAGCGCGTACGCCTCGTCGATGATCACCAGCTTGACCGGCACCGTCGGCGCCACCCGGGCCTGCTCGCCTGCCTCGATGCACGGCTCGATGGCCGTCTCCAGCTGCCCGGGCACCTCCAGTGACGCCTTCGAGTAGACGACCCGCTGCGTCACGCCGCGGGCGAGGGTCGCCAGCGCGTCGTCGAGGGCGCCCACCAGCGGGAAGTAGGGCGGCGAGTCGAGCTGCCGGATCTGCGCGCGGGCGCTGGTCCAGGCCTGGCGCATCCTCGGGCCGATGGCGTCGCCGGTCACCACCTCGACCAGGTTGTCGTTGTACGCCGCGAGCCGCTGGCGGCGGAACGCTTCGAACGCGCCGCCCACGGCGATGCGCGACCCCTCCAGCTCCGCCGCCCGGTGCCGGGCGAGGATCTCCAGGCCCGCCGCGGGAGGCACCGGCGCCACCACGTCCGCACCCTCCGCGGCGGCGCTGGCCAGCCCCGCGTCCACCAGCTCGCCGTACGCCGCGGCGAACTCGGGGCCGTCCAGCCCGGCCGCCTCCCCGATCTCGGCGAGCGGAGCGGGGGCCAGTTCGAGGAGGGCCAGGTACACGCGGCCCGCCGCGGGGCCGATCCCCAGCATCCGCAGGGCCTCGCCCAGTTTCGCGTTCGCCATGCACCGCATTATCGACGACCACGGGGCAGGAGTGGCCGATCAGTGCCACTGGCACGACCGGCCCTCCTGCGCGTGCCGTCCCGCAGTACCGTCCGGGAGCCGCCGGCCTCCGGGCAGGCGGACCCCATCCGGAAGAACGAAGAAGGAGAACGACGTGGCGAAGGGTCGCAAGAACGGCCTCTACTCGGGAGTCTCCGAGGAACTGTCCGCTCTGATGAGGACGGGCTGGGCGGACTCCGAACGGCACGGCCTCCCGCTCGACGAGCAGGCCCCGTACGCGGCCCGCCGCCGAGCCGCGCTCTCCGCGCGCTTCCCCGGCGAGCGGCTGGTGATCCCGTCCGGCAACCTCAAGGCCCGCTCGAACGACGACACCTACCCGTTCCGCCCGTACTCCGGCTACGTCCACATGACAGGGGACCAGGCCCGCGACGGCGCGCTCGTCCTCGAACCGCGCCCGGACGGCGGCCACGACGCGTACTGCTACCAGCTGCCGCGTGACGGCCGGGACACCGACGAGTTCTGGCTGGGCTACACCGCCGAGCTGTGGATGGGCCGTCGCCGCTCCCTCTCCGAGTCGGAGGGCGTGCTCGGGCTGTCCTGCCGCGACGTCCGCACCGCGGCGCAGGACCTGGCCGCCACGCCCGGCGTGCCCACCCGCATCGTCCGCGGCGTCGATCCGGCGCTGGAGGCCGCGGTCGCCACCGACGCCGGGCGCGACGCCGAGCTGGAGGAGGCGCTGAGCGGGCTCCGCCTCGTCAAGGACGCCTGGGAGATCGGCGAGATGCGCAAGGCGGTGGACTCCACCGTGCGCGGTTTCACCGACTGCGTCGGCGAGCTCTCGCGGGCGGTCGCGTCCTCCGAGCGGTGGATCGAGGGCACCTTCTTCCGCCGGGCGCGGCTGGAGGGCAACTCCGTGGGCTACGGCTCGATCTGCGCCGCGGGCGAGCACGCCACGATCATGCACTGGACCGACAACGACGGTCCGGTACGCCCCGGCGACCTGCTCCTGCTCGACGCCGGCGTGGAGACGCACACCCTCTACACCGCCGACGTCACCCGCACCCTGCCGATCAGCGGCACGTTCACGCCCGTGCAGCGCAAGGTGTACGACGCCGTGTACGAGGCCCAGGAGGCGGGCATCGCCGCCGTGAAGCCGGGGGCCGCGTACCGCGACTTCCACGTGGCGGCCCAGCGGTACCTGGCGGAGAAGCTCGTCGAGTGGGGCTTCATCGAGGGCCCGGCGGACCGCGCCCACGAGCTCGGCCTGCAGCGCCGCTTCACCATGGCCGGCACCGGCCACATGCTCGGACTGGACGTCCACGACTGCGCGGAGGCCCGTAACGAGGAGTACGTGGACGGCGTGCTGGAGCCGGGCATGGTGCTCACGGTGGAGCCGGGCCTGTACTTCCAGCCGGACGACCTCACGGTGCCCGAGGAGTGGCGCGGCATCGGGGTCCGGATCGAGGACGACCTGCTGGTGACCGCCGACGGCAGCGAGAACCTCTCGGCGGGTCTGCCGCGCTCGGCGGACGAGGTCGAGGCGTGGATGGCCCGCGTCGCGGGCTGACGGGAGCCCCGCCCGCCCGGCGGCGTCCGGGCGGGCGGGGCTTCGCGGACACGCCTCAGGCGGCGGTATCCGCCGGGGTGGGACGTGCGATCCGCATCCGGGCCCCGGCGAACTCCACCGTCTCGCCCGGCAGGATCAGCAGCCCGGCCTCGCCGTCCGGCCCGGACCCGATCCGCCGGACCTGGACCGCCTGGCCCAGTCCGCCGGCCATGAACACCATCGGGTCGACCTCCCAGCCGTGTCCGGCCAGCCAGCGCTCCAGCGCCTCGCCGTCCGCCGCCTCCGCCCAGCGCGGCCATGCGTACGTGGTCGTGCTCTCCATGCCTACCCCCTGTAGCTGATGGGACCACCGGCCCAGATGGTGCCACCCGCCTCCGACAACGGCTCCCTGAATTCCGTGCCGGGCAAGTCGTACTGAGACGTTTCTCCTTGAGGCCTCAAGCAGGCATCCCGTTTCGTCCTGGGGATCGAAGCGCCCCCACCGGCCGCGCCTTGGAATCCCCGCATGCCGGGTGTGGGCGACACCACTCGAAGGTGGCGGGCCGCGCCGCCGCCGGGACCGGCGGAGGAGGCGGCTCCGCCTGCTGCGGCGCGGGTTCACGCCAACTCCCCTGTTCGACGGTCGAGTTGATCTGCCCTGACCTATGTTCGAGGTGCCCTCAGCGGTTCACGGCTCACGGTTCACGGCTCACCAGTCGCCCAGGAGGTCCGATTGCAGCCCAGTCGCATCAGCGCCCTCGCCCGAGCGTTACGCCGTTCCCCCCTCCTCATCGCCTTCGCCCTCGGCTCGCTGCTCGTCGGGCTCACCCCCTGGCTGGGGGTTGCGAGCACGGGGCCCGGCGGCCGCGGGCCGGGGGCCCTCGACCAGCAGACGGCGAAGCAGTCGCCGCACCACGGCGTGGCCCCGGCGAACGCCATGGAGCCGACGGCACCCGTCCTCGACCGGACCGGATGGACCGCCACGGCGAGCGACGAGGAGACCGCCGGCGAGAACGGCCGCGCGGCCAACGTCCTCGACGGCGACACGGCCACCATCTGGCACAGCAAGTGGACGGGCACCCCCGCCCCGCTGCCGCACACCATCACCGTCGACATGCACCGCACGGCGGTGGTCTCGGCGCTCGTCTACCAGCCCCGCACCAACGGGGCCAACGGGCGCGTCGGCGAGTACAGCATCAGCGTGAGCGCCGACGGCCAGAACTGGGGCAGCCCGGTCGCCACCGGCACCCTCGCGGACGACGCGGGCGCCAAGACCCTCGGATTCGCCCCGCAGGGCGCCCGGTTCGTCCGGCTCACCGCCCTCACCGAGGCCGGCAACCGCGGCCCGTGGACCTCCGCCGCTGAACTCAACCTGCTCGGCGACCCCGGAACCCCGGCCGCCACCGTCGACCTGCCCCGGACCGGATGGACGGCCACGGCGAGCGACGAGGAGGCCACCGGGGAGAACGCCCGCGCGGCCAACGTCCTCGACGGCGACGCCGCCACCATCTGGCACAGCAAGTGGTCCGGGACCCCGGCCCCGCTGCCGCACAGCATCACCGTCGACATGCACCGCACGACGGCCGTCTCCGCCCTGGTCTACCAGCCCCGCAACGACGGCCCCAACGGCCGCGCGGGCGCCTACACCATCACCACCAGCACCGACGGCACCACCTTCGGCGCACCGGTCTCCGCGGGCACCTGGCGCGACGACGACACCGTCAAGACCGCCACCTTCACCCGCACCGAGAACGCCCGCTACGTACGCCTGACCGTGACCGGCGAGGCCGGCAACCGCGGGCCCTGGACCTCCGCCGCCGAGATACGCCTGAGCGGACCGGCCGACCCGGCCGCCCACGGCTCCTGGGACCGGATCACCGGCTTCCCCCTGGTGCCGGTGGCCACCGCCGTCCTGCCGGGCGACAAACTCCTGGCCTGGTCGGCGTACGCGGTCGACCGCTTCGGCGGCAGCAACGGCTACACCCAGACGGCGATCCTGGACCTGAAGACGGGCAAGGTCACCCAGCGCCGCATCGACAACACCGGCCACGACATGTTCTGCCCGGGCATAGCGATGCTCGCCGACGGCCGGGTCCTGGTCACCGGCGGCAGCAACGCGGAGAAGGCGAGCATCTACGACCCGGCCACCGATGCCTGGTCGTCGACCACCAGCATGAACATCGCCCGCGGCTACCAGGCCATGACCCTGCTCTCCACCGGTGAGGCCTTCGTACTCGGCGGATCCTGGAGCGGAGCCACGGGCGACAAGGCCGGAGAGGTCTGGTCCCCGGACACCCGCACCTGGCGCAGGCTCCCCGGCGTCCCCGCCGCCCAGGCGCTGACGGCCGACCCGGCCGGCGCCTACCGCGCCGACAACCACATGTGGCTGCACGCCACCTCGGGCGGCAAGGTGCTCCAGCTGGGCCCGAGCAAGCAGATGAACTGGATCACGACCGGCGGGAACGGGAGCATCACCTCCGCCGGCACCCGGGCCGACAGCCAGGACGCCATGACCGGCAACGCCGTCGCGTACGACATCGGCAAGCTGCTCACCCTGGGCGGCTCGCCCGCGTACGAGAAGACGCCCGCCACCCGGCGCGCGTACACCGTGAGCATCGACGGCGACCAGGCCCAGGCCGCGCGCACGGGCGACATGGGCCACGCCCGCGCCTTCGGCAACAGCGTCGTCCTGCCCGACGGCAAGGTCGCCGTGTTCGGCGGGCAGGCGTACCCCGTGCCCTTCAGCGACGCCACGTCCGTACTGACCCCCGAGCTGTGGGACCCGGCGACCGGAAGCTTCGCCCCGCTCGCCACCATGGCCGTCCCGCGCAACTACCACAGCGTGGCGAACCTGCTGCCCGACGGGCGGATCTTCTCCGGCGGCGGCGGCCTGTGCGGCGACTGCGCCACCAACCACGCCGACGGGGCCGTGTTCACACCGCCGTACCTGCTCAACGCGGACGGCTCGCCCAAGCCGCGTCCCGTCATCACCGGCGGCGTGCCGCCCCGGACCGCCGCCGGCGCCTCGCTCACCGTCGCCGCCGAGGGGCCGGTGACCTCCTTCGTCCTGATGCGGGCCGCGGCCGCGACCCACTCCACGGACAACGACCAGCGGCGGGTCCCGCTGGTGTCCACGGCCGCGGGGACCGGCACGTACACGGTGTCCATCCCGGCCGACAAGGGCGTGGTCCTGCCGGGCACCTACATGCTCTTCGCCCTGGACGCCCAGGGGGTGCCGAGCACCGCCCGGTTCATCACCGTCTCCTGACGGCACGACAGCGGCGTCCGCCCCCGGCCGGGTCACCTGCCGGGGCCGGGCGCCACCGCGACTTCAAACATTCCGCGGATCCGTGATCGCCCAGGCGTCGCAGCGGGCTACGGTGCCGTCACCGCGCACCAACACCCATTGGCGAAAGGCAACTTGTGAACACGCGTGACGACCTTGAGCGGCTGCTGGTCACGGCAGCGGAACTGGCCGACGCAGGCCTCGACGACTTCACCGAGCTGGCATCGCCCTCGTCCGACGAAGACCCGCCGCCGATGACCGCTCCGACCCCGGAACTCACGGCCCTGCTGAACAGGGCGTTCAGCGACAAGGCCGCGAGGGAGGTCAGGACCTCGTTCATGAACGCCGACTCCTCCATCGTCGTCGACGAGGGGGTCTCGGAGCGGGTGGCGGGGGCGGCCGCGGCCTGGATGGCCGACATGCGGCAGGTGTACGCCCAGTGCGCCGCCTGGACGATGAACATCGGCGACGAGGAGATCACCGTCCAGGTGGTGGACCCGGCCGGGGATCCGAGCGAGCCGCTCAAGGTGGAGCAGAGGTTCGGCGACGAGGCCCTGATGCGCACGATGCTCGCCGGTCCGGCCGGGCAGCAGGCCCGGATCACCACCCTTCTGGTGCGCCACGGTGACCGGGCCCTGGAACTGACGTTCCGCAGCCTGGCGGGCGAACCCGACGGGCCCGAGGCGGCCCGTCTCGCCACCGGGATCTCGAAGTTCCTCGAGCTGGCTCCGCAGAAGTTCCTGGGTCTGCCGCCCCGCCAGGGTCCCGCGGCAGGTCGATGAGGGCGGGGGCGAGCTCGCGGACGGTCCGCAGGCAGGCCCCCGGCCCCGCTCGCCAAGGCCCCGCGCGGCCCCCGGCGACGGACCGGCGTGACCCCCGCCCGGCCGGCGACAGCCGTCCGTCCCGGGCCGTGTGCAACCCGGAGGGCGGTGACGCGTTTGTCAGTTCTGACTGCCCAGACGTCGAAGACGCGCGACCGGCCGGCCGTCGGCCGGTGACACCGGACCGTACGGGGCGGGGACGCGCGGGATCGGAGCCCCGTGCCGCCTCATCACCTCAAGCGCCGGGTCGTGCGCTGCCTCGCGCTCGGCGCGGTCGCCGCCGCCCTGGCCCTGGGCCAGGCCGTGGCCGCTCCTGTACTCGACCGGGACTTCGCCGACCCGGACATCATGAAGGCGGGCGGTACGTACCACGCGTACGCCACCAACGGCGACGGCAAGAACATCCAGCACGCCACCTCCCACGACCTGAAGCGGTGGAAGGCCGACAGCGGTGACGTCCTGCCCGTGCTCGGCGCATGGGCGAAGCCCCGGCGCGACCTGGTGTGGGCGCCTGAGGTGTACGACAACGGCGACGGCTTCACCATGCACTACACGGCCCGTGACCAGGCGAGCGACAAGCAGTGCATCGGCGTCGCGCGGTCATCGTCGCCGGACGGACCGTTCCGGCCGGTCGGGGACGGGCCTCTGGTGTGCCCGGCCGGGCAGGGCGGCGCGATCGACCCCTCGAGCCACACCGAGGGCGGGCAGCGCTACCTGCTGTGGAAGAACGACGGCAACTGCTGCGGCATGGACACCTGGCTGCACCTTCAGCCCGTCTCGTGGGACGGCACCCGTACCACCGGGGACCCGGTCAGGCTGATCAAGCAGGACCCCCTCCGGGAAGGCGCCGTGGTGGAGGCCCCCACCCTCGTCAAGCGCGCGGGGCAGTACGTGCTGTTCTACTCGGCCGACGACTACAGCGGCGACCACTACCGGACCGGCTACGCGGTGGCGCAGACCCTGACCGGCCCGTACACCAAGGCGGCCAAGCCGCTGATGACGACGGAGACCCTCTCCGGCACGGTGCGCGGCCCCGGCGGGCAGGACGTGGTGACGGGCCCCGACGGCCGTGACCGCATCGTCTTCCACGGCTGGCGTGCCGACCCGCGCCGGCGGGTGATGTACGCGGCCGACCTGGGCTTCGCGAACGGCTACCCCGTCGTGCGCGGCAGCAAGGTCCTCTACCAGGCGGAGAACGCCCTCGTGCACCACGCGGCCGTCCGCGACGCCGCGGCCGCCTCCGACGGCAGGGCGGTCGGAGGCATCGACCATGCCGACAGCCACGTGGAGTTCACGGTCTTCGCCGCCTCGTCGGGCGAGCACCTGCTGTCGGTGTGGTTCGGCAACGGCTCCCGGGACGGCGCGGGGGCCCCGGCAGAGGCCACGCACGGCCTCACGGTCAACGGCACGGCCGCGGGCACCGTCCGCTACCGGCACACCGGCTGGGACAGCTGGGCGACGACGGGGACCGCCGTCGCCCTGAGGGAGGGATGGAACACGATCCGCCTGTCCAAGGGCGAGTACTTCGCCGAACTGGACGGCATCGAGGTGGCCTGACGCGACAGCGCGTCCGCCCGTGCTGCAACCGGCGGGCTCGCCTGTCGAGGTGGCGCGGCGGGCGGGAACCGTAGGCACGCTCTCCCGCAGTGATGCCTAGGATTCCTTATTGCGAGTAGCTCGCAATAAGGGCAGGCTGTGCTGCGCCAGGACGATCACTCACCCGGAAAGGGGACGTGCCTGATGGGCACCTACGCGCCTCCCGCCCTCCCGCACGCCTACGACACGGCCGGAGCCGTACACGCGTGGATCCACGGCTGGACCGTGTCGCGCGGCGCGGCCGACCCCGTGCCCACGCCTTGGGGCTTCACCATCGACGTCGGCCTCCCCGGGCATGTCGTGCGCCACGTGCTGCCGACCGCCGACGAGACGGCCGTCCGTGAAATCACCGAGAACCCGGCCGCACCGGGCGTGTGGCTGAAGGCCCCCGTGCCGCCGGAGGTGGTCGAACCCTGGCTCGGGCCCGGCTGGTCCCTGGCCGGCGGACCCGGCTTCCTGATGTCCGCCCCGCCGCGCACCACCCCGCCCGGGGCTCCGCCGGAGATCGCCGACGGCTACCGCCTGGACACCTGGACCCGGGGCGGCGTCGTCCGCGTCCTGGTCCGCACCGCCGGCGGCGCCTTCGCCGCGCGAGGCCAGGCCGGCCTCGCCGGCCCCGCCTTCGTCGTCGACCAGGTGGAGACCGACCCCGCTCATCAACGCCGCGGTCTGGGACGCCTGGTGATGCACGCGCTCGCCGACATCTCCGCCGGCCGGGGCGCCACGGAAGGGGTGCTGGTCGCGACCCCGGAGGGCCGGGCCCTGTACGAGACGATGGGATGGCAGGTGCTGGCCCCGCTGACCGGCGCCGTACGGGGCTGAGCTTCGGGGTGGCGCACCCGCGAGGAGGCCAGACCTCGTCGAAGCCGCGGAACGTCCCTGATCCGTCAGCGGCATCGGCGAACGATCTGGTCCTGACCGCGCGGCTTCGGTGGTCGAAGACATCGAGCAGCCGTCCGTCGACGGGAGCCCTGCCCCGGGAAGCGGCGCGCTCGGCGAGGGCGCACGGTGGGGGTGAGTCCGGCGAGGTCGCGGAAGAGCACCTGCAACCGCCGGCTGCCGCACCCCGTGGCGGCGGCCAGTTCCTTCGCGGACAACCGCCCGTGGCACGCGCGCAGCCTGCTCTGCGGGCCCTGGCCGGGCCACACGATGGCCCCGGTACAGCACCACCTGGGCCCGTAATCGCCCGGAAGCGCGGTGCTCCACGCACTCGCTCCTGATCCTCGGCTGCATGGACGTTCCAACCTCCGCCTGGGACTCGTACCGGTGTGCGCCTCGGTCGACTCTCGGGAAGGAGTGCGCCTTCGTACAAGCCGGCCGCCCGGGCTCGGCAGCAATCTGGACACACCCCGCGCGGCGCCCGGCCCCTCGCCGCGGCCCCGCGGATCCGAGCACAGTCCTGTCGCCGACGAGGCGACGGTCCGGAACGAGACCAGGGAGAACTGTGAACATCCGACGCATCCTCACGGGCGCCATGGCGTGTTACGACAACAACGTCGTGAACGGCCCCGGGGGCACCAGCGTGAAGGACCCCATCCGGCTCAGGAACGGGCCCGGATCGGGCTGTGGCCATTCGAGCAACTACACGCTCCAGGCGGGGACGCGGCTCGGCGGCCGGTGCTTTGCAAACCCCGACGGGATGTCGGCGCCCCGTCTCCGCCGGAATCGTCCCTCGGGTGAGGCGAGCGCGTCGGCCTGCGGCCGGGTGTTCCACTCGGAGACGGTGCCGGCGGGCGCCGTCCCACGGTCGGCGCCCTCCGTGCCCCAGCCTCCCCGACGCCACCGACCAACAGCCCCTGTCGCCGCAGGTCAGACGAGTACGAAGCAGGCGAAGACCGCAATGGACTTCCGTGGACCGGTTTCGGCTGAGGCTCTGACATCAAGTGCCGGCCTCCGGTACCGTCGAAGCACTCGTCAGTCACTTTCACGTGCTGTCGAGGGATAGGGCTGGGGAGGGCCCCCGGTGTTCCCGCACCAAGGGCCCTGTCTCAGCGCTATCGGCGGTGGCCCCGGGCCTGCTGACTGGTTAGCAGCAGGGCCGGGGTCACAGTCCCCCGCCGATCACGTCACGGACGGTCCGCCACGCGTTGTACGAGACCGTCGACACCGGTCCGGCCCACTCGCGGACACGGGCGGCGATGATCCTCCGCCACGCCTTCCGTTTCCTGGCCTTCGCCGTCGCCGACGCCTGCTGTCCTGCCCTCATGGGAGTCCCCTCCTGTGTCGCGGACCCGGTGCTCCGGGGCCTCGAATTCGGTGGTCCCGGCGGGCCGCGGAGGGACTGAGGGTGGATCAGCGAATAAAGCCTACGACCGCGGACCCCGACGCGGGGCCCGTTGCGGCGAATTCGAAGAGATCAGGGTCCCGGTGCCGACGCGCGGCTCCGGCAACGCCACGACCCAGGCGGAGCAAGGCGCACACATATGATCAGATCATGGGACCTTTGAAGCCGAATCTCTTGGACCTCATATTCGCCCTGCTCTGTTTCCTGGCGGTCTTCGCCATCGTGGCGAAGGTCCTGCTTCCACGGATCGGGAAGACGCTCGCGGCGCGTGAGGCCGCCACCGAGGGCGCGTTGGGACTGGCCGAGGAGACGCAGCTGGAGGCGCGGCACGTTCTGGCCGTGTACCAGGCCGAGTTGACCGCCGCCCGTCATGAGGCTTCGCGGATCCGCCAGACCGCCATCGAAGAGGGTGCGGCGCTGCTCGCCGCGGTACGCGCGGAGGGGCAGCGGGCGCGCGACGAACTGGTCGCGGCCTCTTCCGTACGGCTCGCGGCGGACCGGGTCATCGCCGAAGCCGAGCTTCGCGAGGACGTCCTCGGGCTGGCCACTGACCTCGCCGGCCGCATCCTCGGCGAGCCGCTCACGGACGCCGGGCGCAACCGGTCGATCGCCGACGCCTTCTTCGCCGAGGTCGACGCGAGGACCGCCGCCACCGCCGAATAGACGGTGCCGGAGCGTCCGGAGGCGAGCCGCCAACCGCGGCTCGGGAGAGGGAGAGGGAGAGGGGGCGGGGTGATGGTGTCCGGCAGGCACGAGGAGGCCGGGTTTCGGTTCGGGTGGCGCGGCAGCCACTACCCCGGCACGCCCGTCGACGACCTGTGGTTGGCGGTCGGCAGGGATCCGGACGGCACCTGGTGCTCCGGCGCGTACTTCATCGGACGCACGACCCTGCTCGGTGGCGCACCACGGGCCGCCGAGTTCGCCCGGTGGCTGCTGGCCTCCGCGCCCGAAGGCCGGTACGAGGAGGAGTTCGTACTGGTCGACGGTGAACCTCAGAGCGGATCGCCGCGGATCGCTGACGGGACCCGGCTCACCGTCGAAATCCTGCTGGGCCGTGAGGAAGCCGGCGGCCCCGAGTACCTCCAGGTGCTCCTGTCCGGCGAGATCCGCGGCCTTCCCTTCGAGGTGTGCGCACCGCTGGAATGCCGGCGGGTGGTTCGCGCTGAACTCGAAGCCGCCGCGACCCGGCTCCTCGGCGACGCGGAACAACCGCCGGACCGGGCATGAACACGGCTGCGGTACCGAAGGGCCTCCACCGGCGAGCAGGCCGCCCACGAGGCATCGTCCGCACCCCGCAGCCCAGGACAGCGCGTACGTGCTGAGCCTGAGCCTCCCCTTACCGGGGCGCCGGACCGCTGAGGGCGGTGGCCAGAGCCTGGGCCTGGCCGGGTGTGATCCCGAGGGCGAGTGGTACCTGGCGGGGGCTGTACGGGGATGAGCACACGGCGATCGGGTTGTCGCCGGTCGGGGCCCACCGGGGTCCGGTGGCCGGGTCTTGTTCCCCCAGCAGGATCGCGGCCAGACCGCCGGCGGCTTCCGCGCGGATCCCGCAGTGGGACAGCGCGCGGGCGACGGTGTCACGCGCATCGCCGGGCATGTCGGCGTCGCCGAGCATGGGCAGCAGGAGCAGAAGGCGCTCGGACGGATCGGTCAAGCCCTCGCCGCCTTCCTGCGTGCTCGCGGCGACAGCGAGGAGCTCCGTCCAGGACAGGCCGGGGCCGGCCTCGTCGGCGCCGCACTGGCCGAGATGGCCGAGGCGCCCCCACCCGGGATGGCGGATGAAGAAGTCGACGCTGTTCTCGTCCTCCCAGTTGGCGTAGACGGCATAGACGATGTGCCCACCGTCGAAGCAGACCCGCAGGACAGGCCAGGGCTGCTCGGGGTCACCGAGGCGATCCACCATCGCGTCGAAGGCCGACGCGTCCACACCGTACGGCTCGGACGGATCGCCGGGATCGCCCATCGTCAACAGGACATGGGCGAGCCAGAACGCGGGGTCTCGCGCGAGGTCCTCACTCGCGACCGGTTCGCAGTCCTGCAGGTACTCCGGGATGTGTACGCCGATGCTCATGGGAGGAGGTTAGGGAACACCGGAGGGGCGACCGTGCGCGGGGCGGTGTTCCCGACGTTCCGGCGTGGGGTCAGCGGACGTGGTTCTTGAGGACGTCGGTGTCGTCCAGGGTGATGTTCACCGGCTCCGGGATCCGTACCGTGTCGCCGAAGAAGAACGTCTGGGTGTGGTACCTGCCGTTCACCGGGTCGGCGTGCAGGACCAGCGAGCCGTTGTCGCGGTCGATGAGGAGGTAGACCGGGATCTCCTGCTCCGCGTACGCCCGCGGCTTGTCCTGGCGGTCCCGCTGGTCGGTCTTCGCGTCGTAGGAGGTGACTTCGAGGACCATGACGACGCCCTCCGCGCCCGCCCACTCCCCCCGGCCCGCGAAGTACCCCTTGGGGGCGAGGACGCCGTCCGGGCGGGCGTTGCCGTTCCCGTACGTCTCGACGCGCAGGCCCTGTTCCGGGTACAGGCGCAGGTCGGGGCGCTGCCGCATGCAGTGCTCCAGCAGCCACATGATGATCTCGCCGTGGTCGCCGTCGGGCACGGGCTTGACTCCCAGTTCTCCGTTGATGAGTTCGAGCTTGACGTCGTGCTGCGCGGCGGCTTCCGCGATGGCTTCGAAGGCCTCGCGGCTCATCTGCGGCCAGTCTCGTGTGATCACGGTGTCCTCCCGGTAGGGCACTGGCCAGAGTATCCAGCCGCCGCCGACAGCGGCACGTTCGTACGCTCGCACCGGCCGGCCGGCCGCCCGCCCGCCAGCGGCGCTGGGGGCGGCCGGCCCCGGTCTCATCGACGTCGGCGGCCGTGGGCCCGCACGGCTCCGCTCGTCACCGCCCCGCTTCCGTGCGGCGGCTGCCGGCCGAGCCGGACCGGTAGCCGCTGGCCTGCAGGGTGAACATGGCGGCGTAGTCGCCGTCCAGGGCCATGAGTTCGTCGTGGGACCCGGACTCGACGATACGGCCGCCGTCGAAGACGAGGATCCGGTCGCAGTCGACGACGCTGGCGAGCCGGTGGGAGATCAGCACCGTGATCTGGTCCTGGCGCAGCCGGCCGCGCAGCACCGCCTCGTACACGGCGTGCTCGGACGGGGGGTCCATGCTCGCCGTCGGCTCGTCCAGGAGCAGCAGCACCGCCTCCTGGTACAGCCCCCGGCCCACGGCGATCTTCGCCCACTGCCCGCCGGAGAGCTGCTGGCCGCCCTTGAACCGCTTCGACAGCAGCGCCTTCCACTGGCCGGGCAGCGCGGCGATGACCGCGTCGGCGCCGGCGGCCCGTACGGCGGCCATGGCGCGCCGGGGGTCGGCCTCGGTGAGCGTGCCGGCGCCGGCGGTGATGTTCGACAGGGCGCTGAAGGGGAACCGGACGGGGTCCTGCAGCACGCAGGCGACCCGCTGGTGCACCGACTGGGCGTCCATCTCGCGTACGTCGACGCCGTCCCAGCTCACGCTGCCCCGCTGGGCCTCGTACAGGCCGGCCAGGAGCTTGGCGCACGTCGACTTCCCCGACCCGTTCAGGCCGACGAACGCCACCGTCTCCCCGGCGCGGAGGGTGAAGGAGACACCGTTCAGGGCCGGTGTGTCCTTGCCCGGGTAGGTGAAGTGGACGTCGTGGACGGTGATTTCCTCCACCTGGTCCGGCGCCCGCACGTCGGAGGTGCGGGGCAGGAGGCGGCGGCTGCGTTCCTGGACGGCGAGGAGGTCGTCGACCCAGAGGGCGTGCTCGTAGACGAGGTGGGCGACCTCGATGAGCCGCGTGAGGGAGGACTGCCCGGCCTGGATGGCCAGGACGGCGCCGGCGCCCGCGGCCAGGGGCAGCCAGCCGGCGATCAGCATGGCCGCGAGTGCCGCGTAGGTGATGCCGGTGCCGGTCCCGCCCACCGCTCGCCCGGCGAGGTTGAGCAGGGCTGAGCTCACGCCGAGGCGGGTGTCCTCCTCGGCGATCTTGGTGGTCAGGCGGCGGTGCTCGTCGAGCAGGGCGCCCTGGGCGGTGTCGGAGCGCAGCTCCGCGGCCGCGTCCACGTCGAGCAGCAGCCACGAGAAGACCCGGATGCGGCGTTGCAGGGCGTTCCAGCGCTTGAAGGAACGGAACCGGGCCCGCGCGCTGTTCACGGCGGCCACGCCCACCGGCAGGACGGACAGCAACAGCAGCGGGAGGAGGACCGGGTGGAGGACGCCGAGCACGCCGGCGGTGCCGACGAGTCCGAGTGCCGCGGCGGCGAGGGAGACGACCTGCCCGACGATCATGCGGGCGTAGAAGAGCCCGCGGTCGTTGGCGCGGTGGACCTCGTCGTGCCAGTCGGCGTCCTCGACCGCTTCGAGGCGCACGTGCGCGGTGAGGCGGAGGAACTCGCATTCCAGCGCGGTGCGGATCTTGGGTGTGACGCGTGCCTGGGCCACCGCCACGGCTGCTTCCAGCACGGCCCGGGCGGCGAGGAAGCCGGCCACGAGGACGATCTCGGGGACGGCGGCGCGAACCCGGTCGGGGGTCGGGCCCTCCGCGAACAGGTGCTGGAGGACCCTGACGGAGGCGATCAGGCCGAAGGCCGTCATGGCCGCGGAGGCCAGCTGGCAGACGACGGCCACGAGGGTGGCCCGGCGGTCCGCCTGCCAGGCGAGCCGGCCGATGAGGGCGGTGATCCTGGGGAGGCGGACGAGCACCTGGCGTACGGTGGCGCTCGCGGCGGCGCCGTCGTGGACGGACCAGTACGCCTCTTCCAGCCCGTCGGTCATGTCGCCGGCCTCCGGCCCGGCGGGCACCGCCGCCGGAGGCAGGGGCAGGGGCGCGGGCGGCGGGGCGGAGCGCGGCCCCGGCACGGTGCGGGCCGCTGCCGCTTCGGTGGGCTCGCTCATGCCGCCCACCTCGTATCCGGTCGTACGGAGCGGTGCGCGCGGACGCCGGACCGCTGCGGTTCGGCGGGGCGGGCGGCGGGGGAGGTCCGCCGCCGCTGTTCGAATCCGAGGCGGCAAGGGGCGGGAACGGGTTCGGGATGCACGGTGTCCTCCATCTGGGCGGCCGGTTGGCACTGGTGCTCCAAGAACGCCCCGGTTCTACGCCCGTAACGGCCCCGGAAGGGCGAATCCCTCGAACGCGAATACGGACTCGGCGTGCGGGGCAGTAGCCGCCTGCCTGCCCGCTCTTGAACCCACACGTTCGAGTGGTCGCCACCGCGCCGCACCCGATCAGGGGCTTGCGCGACCTGCCGCGGACCCGCCCTGGGACCACGACCTCACGGTCCCGAGGGCCCCCGCACACCTCCTCCGTGCGAGGAAGACCCCGGGCCCGCTCGGCCGGGGTCTCCTCGGCCCCGCTCTACTTCACCATCGGGTACGCGGAAGTCGGCGGAACACCCGTGGGGGTCGCCGTCGGAACCGGCACACGGGTCGGCGCCGGGGTGTACGTGGGGCTCGGCGTCGGAGCCGGCGTGGAGGTCGGAGCGGGCGTGCACGTGGGGCTCGGCGTCGGAGCCGGCGTGTACGTCGGCACCGCCGTCGGAGTCGGCTTGTACGTGGGAGCCGGCGTGTACGTCGGCACCGCCGTCGGAGTCGGCTTGTACGTGGGAGCCGGCGTGTACGTCGGCACCGCCGTCGGACTCGGCGTGTACGTGGGAGCCGGCGTGTACGTCGGACTCGGCGTGTACGTCGGAACCGCAGTCGGACTCGGCGTGTACGTGGGAGCCGGCGTGTACGTCGGACTCGGCGTGTACGTCGGAACCCGCGTCGGACTCGGCGTGTACGTCGGAACCCGCGTCGGACTCGGCTTGTACGTCGGAACCGACGTGTGCGTCGGCACCGCAGTCGGACTCGGCGTGTACGTCGGCACCGGCGACGCGCACGTGGGGCTCGATATCGGAGCCGGCGTCGTGGAGTCGGCCTGGGCCATGCCGGTCGCGAGCGCGATGCCGGCGATTGCCGCGCCGGACACGGCAACCGCAGCCGCGGTTCCACGGACTCGGTGAGCACGCATGTAAGTGATTCCCCCCTGGTCACCATGCCCGGCACGGTCGCCGGTCATGATCCAAAGCCAACACTGTCCGTCGCCGACCCGCAACAGGCTCACCAACCCGGCGGCGGTGCAGGGCCCTCAAGGCTCCCCCGGCGCCTCCGCGGGCGCCGGGGTCTTGCGGGCACCGCTGACCCGGCAACGGCCGGAGCCGGGTCAGCGGTCAGCCAGCGGTCAGCGGTCAGCGGTCAGCGAGGGGAGAGGAGGCAGAACTCGTTGCCCTCCGGGTCGGCCAGAACCGTCCAGGAGATGGCGGACTGGTCGATACCGGGGTCGGCGGCGCCCAGGGCGCGCAGCCGGGCTTCCTCCGCTGCCAGGTCGTCACCGGGGTAGGGGCAGACGTCGAGGTGGACGCGGTTCCACACGGTCTTGGTGTCCGGGGTGCGGAGGAACTCCAGGTAGGGGCCGACACCCTTGGCGGAACGCATGGTCGCGTGGTCGTCGGTGACCTCGTGCACCGTCCAGTCCATCGCCTCGCCCCAGAACCGGGCCATCTCCCGCGGGTCGGTGCAGTCGACCACCACCGCGGCGATCGGCCCGGTGTCCCGGTAGACCGGGCGGGGCTCCAGGACGCAGAACTCGTTGCCCTCCGGGTCGGCCATGACCGTCCAGGGGACGTCGCCCTGACCCACGTCGGCGAGCGTCGCGCCGAGCTCCTTCAAACGCTCGACCAACTCCGCCTGATGGGCGGTCGAGGTGGTTGCCAGATCAACGTGCACCCGGTTCTTGACCGTTTTGGGTTCCGGGCGGGCGATGATGTCGATGCAGACGGCCACGGGGTCGGGGTAGGCGAATCCCACCGGTTCGAGGTTGGTCACGCCGGGCCCCTCGCTGTCGACACCCCAGCCGAGTGCCTCCGCCCAGAACCGGCCGAGCGCGGAGTCGTCCTGGGCCTTCATATTGATCTGTACAAGTCGTGTTGCCATGCCGCAGATCCTAGAAGCCGCCGCCGGCCCGGGCCGCCGCGATCAGACGTGCGCTCGACCCGGCACTGGCCATGGCCGCCCTCGTCGACACGGTGCGGGCCCTTCTCCGCCCGGAGTTCCGAACGGCTGCTCGCTCGTCGGCCGAGGGGCTGATCGGTAGGCTCTGCGGGTGATGAATGAACCTGTGGTCCGGCTTTCGGAAGCGGAGTACCGCGACGCATGGGACCGCTTCTACTCGGAGTTCGCCTTTCGGCCCGGCATGAGCCCGACCACATGGCCGGCGATCAAGGAGCCCCTCGACTCCGTCACCTGGAGCTTGGCCTCCTTGGACGACGACCCTGGCCATGAGCGTCTCGACCGGCTCGTTGAGGTGGTCAAGCAGGGACTGACGGTCTGCGTTCCTCCCCAGGGCACGCTGTTCGCGCTGGACTGGCAACACACTTCGTTCCGGTTCTCGCCCCATCTCGTCCGCGGCTCCGACCAGGCGCGGTGGCCCCTGAGCCCGTTTCCCGACGGCGACTACTACATCTACCTTTCAGGGGACTTCCTGACCGGCAGCTTCGGTCATCCCTGGGAGGAGTCGCTGTGTCTGTTCGGGCAGGGTCTCCTCGATGTCGTGTCAACGGAGATCGATGACGTCCTGGGTGCTCCGATCCGCCGGTCCGGTCTGCCTCCCCACCACGCGTAGCGGCCTCGCCTACGACCAGGGCGCCGGGGCGTGGACGAGGGCGAGCTCGCGAGCCGTGAGGGGCGGGCCGGTCAGGGGCGGGCGGCGGGGGCCTCGTACGGCTCCCAGCAGGACGCTCGGCCTGGCCAGCGTGGCGAGCGGGGTCTGGAGGGAGGTGACGTCGGTGAGGTCCTTCACCATGGCGAAGCTGCCGCAGCTCGTCCGCACCAGGCGCTCCACGTAGCGGGCCAGGATCCTGTCCCTGCGGTTCGGGCTGCCGCCCCGCACTTCGGGGTAGAAGACGTCCTGTCCCGTGGCCAGGTCCCAGGCCGCGTCGACCCGCTTCGCCATGGCCCTCTGGACCTGTCGCGCGAGATGGGGGGCGTCCACGCCGCGGGCCCGGGCCTTCTCCCGGAGGACGGCGGCCGACTGCGCGGCGACGGACATGCCGTGCCCGTACACGGGGTTGAACGCGGCAAGGGCGTCGCCCAGGACGACGAACCGCTCGGGCCAGTCCCGCACCTGTTCGAAGTACCGGCGTGTGTTGTGCGTGCTCCTGCTGACCGTCACGCCGGTGAGGGGCTCCAGCCGAGAGATGATCTCCCCGACGACGGGATGACGGAGCCTGCGGGCGAAGGCCTCGAAGTCCTCGGCGTCACCGGCCGGCTCGCCCGCCCTGGTACCCGTCTCCGTGACGATCCACTGGCCGTCCTCGACCGGCAGGATGCTGGCGCTCTGCCCGGGGCACCCGCCGCGGGGATCCGCGTGCACGCTGACGATGGGGAAACCGGCGCTTCCCGCCGGGGCGCGGAAGACACGGGTCGCGTACACCAGGCCCAGGTCCACGCAGCGCTCGGGTGCGGGGCGCACCCCCAGGTCCGCCAGGTACCGGGGGGCCCGCGAGCCCCGCCCGCTCGCGTCGACGACGAAGTCGGCCTCCAGGGTCCGGTGGCGGCCGTCCGCGTCGCGGACCCTTACCCCGGTGACCCGGGAGGCGCTGCCGGTCAGGCCCTCGGCCCGGACGCGCTGAAGGACGGTCACTCCCCCTCCCGACAGGACGAGGTCGCGCACGACGGAGTCCAGGAGATCGCGGCTGCACCCGATCACGAAGTGGGTCTCGCGGTCCCAGCGCCTGAACCAGCCCTGACCGCTGAGCGCGACCATGCCCGTGGGGACCGGGATGCGGTTCGCTCCGGCGGCCAGCCAGCGGTCGGTGATCCCGGGCAGGAGGGCTTCGGCGGCGCGGGCTCCCCCGCTCCAGAGCATGTGCGCGTGGCGTGCCTGGGGAAGTCCCTTGCGGGGAAACGGCCCGTTCGGCAACCGGTCGTTCTCGACGACGAGGACTTCGTCGACCGCACCGCGCAGGGCGGCGGCGGCAAGCATCCCGGCCAGGCCTCCGCCGATGACGACGGCGCGCCGGCGTACCGTTCGGACATCGGCGCGGATCCGGGTGGTGGTCGGCTCGGGCATGTGACTGCTCTCTACGGTCTCTGCGGTCTCTACGAGCCGCCGGCAGGCGGCGCTTTCGCCGGCGGGGGTGGGACGCACCGGCCCGCGTCCCCTGGCGGGCCGTGGCGGCGGGTCACTCGGCCCGGCCGGAGCGGGCCGGCGGAACGTCCCTGGAGGCGGGGATCCCAGGCGGGACCGAGGGCACCGGCTGCCGCACGGCTCCGCCGAGCAGCGACACGGCCCGTACCGCGTCGGAGAACCGTACGAGTCCGTCGTCGCTCTCGGTCAGGGACTTGAGGCTGCCGTCACCGTCGCCGGGCTGGGTGCGCAGGGAATCGAACGCGGCGATGACCAGCGCCGCGCGGCCCGCCGCTTCCGGCGTCAGCGCGCCGGGGCCCCTTTCGAGCGCCCGCTCGTCCGGCCCCGCGCCGAGTTCGAGGTAGGGGGCCAGGAGCCGCAGGCCGTCCCGGATGTCGCAGGTCCGCCGCAGGTGGCGCCTGCTCAGTGACGACCACCAGGGAATGCGCACCAGCTCGTGCGGAATCACGGCGCGCATGATCTCCCACAGCGGACCGAGCCTCCTGTAGCGCGACCGCCGCCGCCACCACGCCACCAGGCCCTGACCGACCGCGGGCAGGGCGAACCCGACGCACTGGAGCAGAGAGGCCAGGGCGGCCAGGGAGGGAGCCACGGTCGTACTGACGGCGTCCCAGTCGCGGCCTGCCCATCGGGCGCCGACAGCGAGGAGCTTGAGCACGGCGTATCCCAGGTTCAGGACTCCTCCGGCGACGATGAGGACGAGTCCGGCACGCAGCAGGCCGACGACCTCGCGTGCCCAGCGCCGGCACAGGACCGACAGCACGACGGTCGCCACCGCGTGCGCCAGGACGTAGAGGACGATCATCTCCCGGAGGAACGGCGCGGTGGCGTAGTACGTGTCGAAGTCCCGCAGGCGTTCGTCGGGCGCGTCTCCCAGGGCGAACAGCGCGAGCAGCGCCGCGATGACCGCCCCGTAGACGCCGGCGCACCAGCGGGTGGCCCTGCGGCGCTCTTCGTCCGGTCCTCCCCGCCACGTCAGCATCAGGACGATCACGCTGGCGCTTCCGGCCGTGACCAGCGCGAAGACCAGCGGAGCGGAGAAGTTGGCGACGCCGGTGAGCTGGTTCACCCGGGAGACCGTCAGCGGTGCGGCGAAGAAGAAGACCACGGCGCCCACGGGAATCACGACGCCCACCGAGCGGACCAGGGGGTCGCGCCAGTGGCGTACGAGGCCCGGCACCCTCATCGCGAAGGAGACGAGCAGGAGGGCGGCGGGAAGGTAGTAGTAGACGTTGCTCATCTCGCCCCACCCGCCGGTTCCCGAGGAGCCATCGAGGACGGCGAGTCGACCTTCGCGATCAGTGGGACCGACGCGACCACGTGTTGTAAGTTCCTCTGTTCCACGAGGGCGCCGACGGCCTGCCGGACATCCCGCTGCTTGAACACGCTTCTCCCCAATGCCCTTGTCCGCCGGGCGGGCGTTCGCGCCCCGGCGGATTCCGCACGACCGGTCTGCCCTGCCCCCCGCACTCAGCCGACCGCTTCACACACTCCGCGCCGCGGCCGGCGAAGGGCGGGCCCTCCGAGCTGCCCGGCACGTGCCGGCCGGCAGCACGCCTCAGCGCGTGTCGCCGGCCTGACCCTGCTCCCCTTCGGCCGCACGCTCGTCCATGTAGTTGTCGAGCCACTCGAGCAGCCTGGTGCGCCCTTGATCGGGCAGCAGGGCCGCGCGCAGGGCGATGCCGTCGACGCCGTGCCGCTCGTACAGACTCGGCCGCCCGGCGCCGGCCAGGGCCTTCGTCAGGCCGCGCTCGCTGTGCTCCTGGTACTGCTGGAGCAGCGACTTCTCCACGACGGCCAGCGCACAGTTCAGTGCCTCGGTGTCCTCCGACTGGAGGAAGCCCGCCGGCCGCCCGAAGAACCGCTCCAGCCTGGCGCAGTGGTCCATCGTCGGTCGGCGGTCTCCGCCGAGCAGTGCCTGTACCTGCTGCCGGGAGATGCCGCTCTGCCGGGCGATCTCGCCGTGCGAGAACTTCCGGCCGTTCTCCTTGAGGCACGTGCCGTGGAGGAGGTCCAGCCGCTGCCGGAACCGCTCGTGGATGTCCGGCTCGCCGGCCGAACGCCCCTGGAGGAGCGCCCGTACGACGTCGAGGGGAACCCCGGAGGCGAAGTGCAGTTCCTCCGGGACCAGCACCTCGTCGCGGCTCCGGCCGAGCTTGGCCCCCAGGTCGACGACCCGCTCCACCGCCTCGGCCAACTGCGAGGCGGTCGCCGCAGGTACGGAGAAGTCTGCTGTCACCGGCTGGTCTCCCGAATCCGCGCAGGACGAATCACCCCGGCGCCGCCCGGGGAGGCAGAGCCGCTGGTGCGGCAGCTGCGATGCCGATGCTGCCACAGTCGTGGCAGGTGCTCATAGATCTCCGGCCGAACTGCCACAGCAGTGGCAGTGAGCCGGCGGCTCCTGTCCGGGTGTTCCGCGGTGGCCCGGCCCTCACGCGACGCGGCAGGAAGGGTCCTGGCCGGGGACGGCGGCGGCCTTCCGGTCGGCATCGCTCAGCGGAGGCCCCTGCAAGTGCGGTTCCTTCGCGCCGAAGAGCATGGGCACCAGCATGTCGCGGGAGAACAGCCGTGTGGCGGGCTTCTCCAGGCTCATGACGTCCAGCAGGGCTCCGAGCGCCCGGGGGCTGCGGGCGGCGGTCTCGACCGCGCGGTCGACGAACCGGGTGAGGAACCGTTCGACGGCCTTGGGCGGTGTGGCGCTGGCGCCGGGGTAGCCGGCGTCCTGGCCCACGGCCAGGTCCCACGCGCCGGAGACGGGCCGGGCTGCCGCGCGTTGCACGCGGCGGGCCGTGCCGGGGGCGGTGAGGCCGGTGGAAGCGGCGGCCAGCACGTCCCTGAGGGCGAGGGCGCACTGCGCGGCCACGGTGAGGCCGTGCCCGTACACGGGGTTGTAGCCGGCGACGGCGTCGCCCAGGACGACGAACCCGTCGGGCCAGTCCTTCATCTTCTCGTAGTACCGGCGCCGGTTGGCGGTGCTGCGCGTGGTCACCACCTCGCCCAGGGGCTCGGCGTCCTTGATGAGCTCGCCGATGACGGGGTCGCCCAGGCCCAGGGCGAAGCCGGTGAAGGCGTCGGGATCCTTCGTGGGTTCGCCGCCGCGGGTGCCGGAGAGGGTGACGATCCACCGGCCGTCCTCGACGGGGAGGACGATGCCGCCCTGACCGGGGGCCTTGGCCGGGTTGGCCTGTACGTTGACCAGCGGGAAGCCCTCGCCGGCGGTGCCGGGGGACCGGAAGGCACGGGTGGCGTAGGCGACGCCCGCGTCGACCTGCCGCTCGGTGACGGGGGGCAGGCCGAGGGCCTCGAGCCAGGCCGGGGCACGTGACCCGCGCCCGGAGGCGTCGACGACCAGGTCGGCGGACAGGGTCCGCGTCGCGGTGCCGATCCGCGCGCTGACCCCCGTAACGCGTCCCGCTCCGCCTTCGAGGCACTCGGCGGCGGAGTTCTCGTGGACGGTGATGCGGCGGTCGCCCAGGACGCGCTCGCGCAGGACGTGGTCGAGGAGGTTGCGCGAGCACACGAGGTTGCGGTGGTGGGTGCTGTCGAAGCGGCGGAACCAGACCTCGTTCGGGGCCCGGGAGACCATGTCACCCATGATGTGGACCAGCCGGCCGCCCTGGGCGACGACGCTGTCGACGAAACCGGGGAGGAGTTCCTCGAAGGCCTGGACACCGCCGCTCCAGACGAGGTGCGCGTGGCGGGCCTGCGGCACCCCTCTCCGGTCCTCAGGGCCGGCGGGCAGCGTATCGCGCTCGATGATCGTGACGTCGGCGAACTCGGCGAGGACGGAGGCGGCGAGGAGCCCGGCGGCGCCGGCACCGATCACGATGGCGGTGGACCGACCCGAGCTGGCTGTGTGTGACATGTGAGGCTTTCTGTAGTGGCCGCCTGCCGGCGGATCCTTTCCTTGCGGTGGCCCCGGTACGGCGGACCGTGCGCTCCTCCGGTGCCGTCCGGCCCGCCGGTTCCTGCACTCTCGGCAGTTCCGCTCTTGACAGGCCCGCTCTCCGATCAGCGCGACCAGGCGCCGGAGAGTCTCGGGGAGGGGTAACCGCACCGGCATGCTCCCGGGATCGGACGTTCGATCGCCGAATTACATGTAGGAACCATACGTGCCGTGACCAACTTTCAGGCCCGAGGTTCCCGTCCTCTGACGGGAAACGGTCGTTGAGAGCCATGCCACCCGCGACGTCTGCTCCCAGCCCCGGTGTTGTCGGTACCGTCTGGCACCATCCCTGAGCACCCCACCTCAAGGAGCTCCATGGGTACCTGGGACGTCGGCCCCTTCGACAGCGACACCGCGGCGGACTTCTGCGGCTCCCTCGACGAGGCCTCCGAGGCAGAGCGGCCCGGCCTCGTGCGGGACGCGCTCGTCCGCGTCCTCGACGCCGACGACCCCCTCGACCAGCACCTGGCGGTCGAAGCGGTGGCGGCCGCGGCGCTCGTCGCCGCCCAGTGCCCCGGAGGGCGGCCCGTCACCAGCCCGTACGGGCCGGACCTGCCCCTCCCCCGACTCCCGGCCGGCCTGCGGGAGATCGCCGTCCGCGCCCTGCACCGCGTCGAAGCCGAGCCTTCCGAGCTGCGCGAACTCTGGGCCGACACCGACGAGTACTTGCACTGGCTCCGCGGCCTGAAGCTCCTGCTCAGGGTGCTGACCTTCCCCGCCCCGCAGCCCGTGGCCCGCTCCTGGGCCAGGATCGACGCCTGGACGCGCCGGCACGCCCCCGCCTCGTACGCACTGCTCGCACCGCCGGCCGACCCCGCCGAAGTCGAGGCCGCGCAGCAGGCGATGGGGGTACGCTTCCCCGCCGACCTCCTGGAATCGCTGGCCTGCCACGACGGGATCACCCAGTGGGCCAACCTGCTCCCCGGCCCGCCGCCCATGTCCGTCGCGGGGATGCTCGCCCACTGGCGGATGTGCGTCGAGATCGCCGATGACGACCCCGATCTGACGGAGCCCCACGGGGACGGCGAGGACGACGAGCCCTGGTGGCACCCGCAGTGGATCCCCTGGGCGCAGAGCGACGGCGACTCCCAGGTCATCGACATGCGCGAAGGGCCCGGCCGGGGCCGCCTGGGCAGTGCGCCACACGACGACGCCGGCCACTTCGACGACGGCTGGCCCTCCCTGGCCGTCTACCTGACCGCGGTCGCCGACGCGCTCGACCACGGCGGAGGAACGGACGGAAAGACCCCCTGCCTCACCCCGCAGGGAGAGCCGTGGTGGAGCTTCCCGAACGAGACCGAGCCGAACGGCGACCCGCTCACCCCCGCCCCTCCGACGGCCGGCGCTCCTGGCTGACGCCGGCCCCGGCGGCTTCCGGGCGGGACGGGTTCCAGAGCCGGTCGGCCTCACCGCGGGCGACGTGGTCCTCGTAGATCCGCACCTTGTACCGCATCACGTCCAGGGTCTCCCGCAGCTCCCGGATCTGCGCCTCCACGCAGCTCTCGTGCCGGCGCAGCAGCTCCAGCCGGGCGTGTTCGTTGCCGGGGCCCTGCCGGGCCAGTTCGACGTACTGCCGGATCATCGCCAGCGGCATGCCGGAGGAGCGGAGCCTGGTGCAGATCGCCAGCCACTCCACGTCCTCCTCGTGATAGACGCGACGTCCGTTGGACAGGCGGCGCACCGGGTTGGCGAACAGGCCCTCCCGCTCGTAGAACCGCAGCGCGTGCACGCTCAGCCCGCTGCGCCGCGCCACCTCACCGATGCCCAAGTCCACGAGTGACCCCCGTCACAGAGTTGTTGATCTAGACCCGACTCTAGCTTCTAGCCTCGAACCATCAGCCAGTCGGACGATCGGATTGTGGGAGAACATGGGCGTTTGGTTTGTCACCGGGGCATCGCGCGGGCTCGGCGCGGAGATCACCCGTGAGGCGCTGGGTCGGGGGCACCGCGTGATCGCCACGGCGCGGGACGTGTCGGCGCTGCTCAAGGCGTACCCGGAGAAGCCGGACGGGCTGCTGGCGGTGAACGCGGACGTGACCGAACCGGAGCAGCTGGTTGCCGCGGTGGAGGCCGGACTGGCGGAGTTCGGCCGGATCGACGTCGTGGTCAACAACGCCGGGTACGGTCTCGTGGGCGCGATCGAGGAGACCTCCGACGAGGCCGCTCGGAACCTCTTCGACGTCAACGTGTTCGGCGTGCTCAACACGCTGCGGGCGACCCTGCCGACGTTGCGCGCCCAGCGGTCGGGACACGTCGTGAACATCGGCTCCGTGGGAGGCTTCGCCACGGCTCCGGCGGTCGGCCTGTACGGCGCGTCGAAGTTCGCCCTGGAGGGCATCTCCGAGGCACTGCACGGCGAGCTCGCCCCGCTCGGCATCCACGTCACGGTCATCGAGCCGGGCGGCTTCCGCACCGACTTCCTCAGCAGCTCCAGCATCCGCGTCGAACCGGCGGCCATCGCCGACTACGCCGTCGGCGCGGGACCGGTGCGCGAGGCACTGGCCGCGAACGACGGCCTCCAGCCGGGCGACCCGGCGAAGGGAGCCAGGGCCATCGTCGACGTCACCGAGTCCGCCGAGCCGCCGCTGCGCCTGCAACTGGGCGCGGACGCGGTCGAACGCGTCGAGGCGAAGCTGGACCTGGTACGGCGTGAACTCGACCGGTGGCGCGACACGGCCCTCTCCACCGCCATCTGAGGGACCGTCCGCCTGCCGCCACCCGGGCGGTCCACCGGCCACGGGTTCCGGCGTGACCCTGGCGCAAGACGCGGTTCGGATGCAGGCTGATGTCCCTGGGAGGGGGAGGTTCCGTGCTCGTCGTCAACGCCGTGCCGACGGGAGTCGCGTGGCTGCTGCTGCTCATCGCCGCCGTTCTGCGCCTACGCCCGGGCAGCCGCCCCGGTCCCGAACCGCTGGACCGGCGGCTCTCCCCCGTCGGACCGGGCTGCTGCGCGGCGGTGGGCGGGGTGCGGCGGGCGGGCCGCGGCGGGTTGGGTGGGGCTCGGCCTCCTCGCCGACGCGGGCGCGGTGGCGTTGTGGGTGTGGCCCCGCCGCACCCTGCGCGGGTCGGCACTGCTCGCCCGGCTGCGCCGCGACCACGCGGGAGTCCGCGGGGCGACCGGGAGCCTACCGGACGATCTGCTGCTGAGCGTCGCCCTGTTCGGCGCCCCGGCACTCCGCGCCCAGCTCCCCCGGTTCACCGAGGAGAGCGGCCTGCTGACCCGCCCGCCGAGGAAGCCGATGGACCGGGGCGGCGGCTCCGGCGAAGCCTTCGCGAGCTGCGGGGGCTAGGGGGTGTCCGGCGTCCCGGGCCCGGCCCTGATCCGCCGGACACCCCCTAAGGGGTGTCGATGACGTCTCCGTCAACCCGGAGATCACTTACGGGGCAGCTCCTCAGTAGACGAAACACATCGGCGAGTACGGCCGATACCTCGTCGGGGTCATGCCGAAACACAGCGGCCCCACCCCCAGATACGGGTTCGGGGTCCGCTGAGGCCGGTCGCTGTCGGGCCGTGCCTCCCACCTGTCATCCACAGCCACATCCTGAGGCAGTACCCACCTGCCCGTGGCTGCGGCCCCGGGGCAACCCTTGGGGAGCCGGGGAATAGCGGCGTGGGGCGGCGGGTTCCCCGGACCACAAGATCAACACGGTGGTCCGGGAGGGGTTCATGGCAGTCCACGGCACGGTGGTCGCCGGTTTCGAAGGGGTACGGGAGGAGTTCGACGCCTTCCTCGCGGCCGAGGAGCACGCGCCGGGCGCGCAGCTGGTGGTGTACCGGGGTGGCGAGCGGGTGGTGGACCTGTGGTCGGAGGGGGTGGGCGCCGAGTCCCTGCTCGGTGTCTTCTCGTCCACCAAGGGCGCGGCCTACCTGGTGGCGGCGCTGCTGGTGCAGGACGGCCTCCTGGACCTGGACCGGACCGTCGCCTCGTACTGGCCGGACTTCGCCGCGGAGGGCAAGGGCGGGGTCACGCTGCGCGAGTTGCTGGCCCACCGGGCCGGGGTGATCGGCCTGGACGCCGGGTTCACCGCGGAGGAGCTGGCCGACGACCGGGCGATCGCGGCCCGCCTGGCGGGACAGCGCCCGTTCTGGCAGCCGGGGCGGTTCTTCGGCTACCACGCCCTCGTGATCGGCGCCCTGGTCGGCGAGGTGGTGGTCCGGGCCACCGGGCGCACGCTCCACTCCTGGTACGAGGAGCGGGTCCGCGCTCCGTACGGGCTCGATCTGTGGCTGGGTCTGCCGGAGTCCGAGGAGCCGCGTTTCCTGAGCACGCTGCCGATGCTGCCGACGCCGGAGCAGACGGCCGAGATCGAGGCGGCCGCCGCGAGCCCGTACGGCCTGGGCGGGATCGCCTTCAACGTACACGCCCCCGGCAACGTCGAGTTGTACGACTTCCCCAACTCGCGTGCCGTGCGCGCCGGGGGCCAGGCGTCGGCGGGCGGGCTCGGCTCGGCACGCGGTCTGGCAGGCCTGTACGCGGCCGCCGCCTTCGGTCTGGACGGGCGGGGGCCCCTGCTGAAGCCGGACACGGCCGCCGAGTTCTCCCGGATCCACTCCGCGGGCCAGGACCTCGTCAGCGGCACGGCCAAGGCGTTCGGCCTCGGCTTCCAGAGCTACGGCCCCAGCTTCCCCGCCCTCGGCGCGGGTGCCTTCGGCCACAGCGGGGCCGCGGGTTCCCTCGGCCTCGCCGACCCCCGCCAGGGGTTCGCGTACGGCTACACCCGCCGCCGGCACGCCTTCCCGGGCGGCGCGGCCCCGGAGAACGAACGCCTTCTGTGGTCGGTGGTCCGCGCCCTCGCCTGACGGGATCACGGCTCGCCCGGGACGGACATGGCGGGACGGGGGGGGTCGGGGCGCGGTCATGGGATCCGGTCCGCGCCCCCTCCGTCGGTCACGTGTCGCGGTGCCCGCGACCGGTGTCCACGTCCCCCTGCTGAAGGCCGAGCATGCGAAGGGCGTCGGCCGCTGCCGGCGACAACATGGGGTCCCGCAGGCCCGCCACGGGGATCCAGCGCACCGCGTCGGTCGAACCGTCGGCCTCGACCACCGTCGGCGCCCCGGCCTTGAGGTCGACGGCGTAGAACAACGCGGTGAGGTTCCAGCTCACGCCTCGCCGCTGGACCGCGTACGTCCGCGCGTCGAGCAGCCGAGCGGCGGCGAGTTCGAGTCCCGTCTCCTCCCGGAGCTCACGGGCCAGCGTCTCCACGGGCTGCTCGCCCGGATCGACGCCTCCGCCCGGCAGGTGCCACAACCCCGGAGTGAAGATCGGTGACGCGTCCGACAGGCGGGCCAGGAGCAGCCGTTCGCCCTCCACCGCGATGGCGTACGCCGAAACACGAGTCCGCACACGGGCTTCCACGGCCACGGCCCCCCACCCCTCCCACACCAACAGCCTGAGGAGAGAACTCTAACCCCGCCAAGACCGACTCCCCCCGGCATGCGGCGGTGGGGGCGGGCTACCGCTCCAGATACGCGACGGTGCCCGTTCGGCGGGCGGTGTCGGTCGCCTTGAGGCGGGCGAAGCTGTCGGGGCGCATGGTCCGCTCCCATTCCTCAAGGGTGCGGACGCGGAGTTCGGTGTGCTCCGTCGGGTCGAGGGTGATGCTGCTGATCTGGTCCTCGGTGAGGTGTCCGCCGTCGAAGACCACGCCGAACTTGTTCAGCGGCCAGTCCGCGCCCTGGGTGATGAAGTGCACGGCCAGGAGCCTCTGCGGCCCCGCGAAGGAGATCCTCGTCTCCTCGAAGCACTCCCGTACGGCGCACTCCCACGGTGTCTCGCCGTGGTCCATGTTGCCGCCCGGCCACTGCCAGTTGCCCGCGTCGACGGCGGCGCGGAGCTGGACCGGGCGGCCCGCGGTGTCGGTGAAGTAGAGCGCCGCGTAGCTGGTGGCGTTCGCGACGGTCTTGACGTACTGCTCGGGCGGCAGCCAGGTGCCGGTCATACGGGGGTCTCCTTCTCCGTGGGGGCGTACGGCGCGCGTAGGCTCCGGTCGTACGGATCCCTTGCAGCGGAGGGACGTGCCGAGCTGTGCCGTGGCTATGAACCGTCGGCGTAGGCGAGATGGGTACCGCAGACCGTACAGCGGAAGAGCATGGCGCTCGCCCCCTGCCCGAGACGGGTCAGGAAACCCTCGAGCTGGGCCGCGTCGTGCCAGCCGCCCATCCGGAGGTCGAACCGGAGCTGGTCGAGTGCCTCGGGGTGGTCCGCCAGTTCGGCGTAGCCGACCTCGCCGATGAAGGCGGCTGCGTCCTTGCAGTGGACGAGCCAGCGCGGATCCTGCCAGGCGTGGAAACCGGGGGTACGGTGGGTGACCTGCGCCAGGGTCTCCATACTGACGCCGTCGAGCCCGTACGAGTCGGTGAATTGACCTTCGAACCGCTCAGCGGCACTGCCGTCGGCGATGCACCAGGGGCAGAAGCTCCCGCTGACGTCCTGTGCCGTGTAGAAGGTCGCGGTGTAGATCCACCCCGTGGTGCGGTTGCAGCATGCGCAGGTCTCGGTGCTCTCGCGGACGGAGCCGCTGGTGACCGGGTCGGGGTGATAGCGGAACTCGGGCAGGTCGGGGCTCACGGGTGGGCCTGCCGTTGTACGGAAGAGTCGGCATCGACTCCGGTGCCCTGAGTGTCGGCCGGTATGTCTGTGGACCTCATGGGTCGCAGTCTGGCCCATGAGGCATGGTTGCCGCGAGCGAGATCACCCGGACACGACGTCCTGGTCCTCGCCCCCGCGCAGTCTCTTCCGGGCGGCCAGGCCGAGCATCAGCCCCCACAGGACGAACAACCCGTACCAGAAGAGGCCCCAGGCGGCCTGGGGGTGGGCGTCCTTGGCGGCGAAGGCGGGGGCGGAGACGACCCTGCCCGCGGCGAGCAGGCCCTGCATGGCGAAGTAGGTGAAGCCCCACAGGGTCATGCCGACCGAGGCGGTCAGGGACAGGGCGCAGAGCGTACGGCGCGGGAGCCGGCGTCCCCAGGGGCGGACCAGGGCGAGCGCGACGACGGCGCCTGCCACCGCCACGGCGCCCATCACCCAGTACCCGATGGCGGCCTCCCAGGTGCCGTGCGGCGCGGAGGCGAAGTCCCCGGGGAACGTCGCGCCGATTCCGGCACCCCACCAGAAGTGCGGAGCCGCGTAGGCGACCGCCGCCCCCGCCGCCGCGTAGCCCGCCCAGGCGTGCCGCCAACCGCGCCCCACCGCCGTCGCAGCCGTTGCCGTTGCCGTCGTCATGTCTTCCCCCGAGGTCTGGTGCTCGTCCGGCACGCCCACCGCGTCCCGCCTGGGAAAACTCTGCCCGCACCGTCCTCGGGGCACGTCGGCCGCCGGGACCGGCCTGTCTCCCCCGCACGGGGGAGATTCCCCTGGTCCCGGTCATTCCGTGTGGCAGGCCAGGTCGATCAGCCGGCCCATGACCGTCGCCGGGAGCGCCGGGTTGCCGGCCGCGGCCTCGGCGGTGTCCGCGTCGCGGAGCAGGCGGACGAGGGCGGGGATGGGGAGTCGCGGGTTCCTGATGGCTGCTTGGCGGGTCCGGGGGGTGGAGTCGAGCAGTCGTAGGACGGTGGCGGGCGAGAGCCGGGGGTCGGCTGCGGCGCGTTCCCTCACCGGCTCGTGCGGGTCGTCGGCGAAACGCTCGGCGAGGCCGCTGCTGGAGTCCGGGGCGTCGAGGGCCAGCCGGCGCCGCATGGGGTCGGGATCGTCGGCGAAGCGCAGGAGGGTGTGGCGGGGGAAGTTCGGATGGCTGAGCGCGAGAAAGGGCTGCGGCCGCCGCAGCGCGAGCTCCAGCAGCAGCTCGGCGGGGGCGTCCTCGCAGAAGCCGGCGAGGTTGGACCGCACCTGGCGGTCGCCGTCGTGGGCGAGGCGCTCCAGGACGTCGGCGGGCAGGTGACGGGCGCGCGCGACGGTGCGCCGGATGCCCACGCTCGCGGAGGAAGCCAGGCGGCGCATCGCCCCGGGGTCGTCGTGGAGCTCCTCGACCCAGTCCACGCGCCAGTGGGCGGCGTAGGCGGGCAGTCCGGCGCCGATCGCGGCGCGCAGCTCTTCGGTGGTGTCGGGTCGGACGGCCACGGCCACGCGCACCTGGGGGTCGTCGTCCTGGGCCAGCACGGTGATCAGGTCCGCGTCCAGGCGCTCGTTCCCGACCAGCGTGCCGCGCAGTCCGCGGTCCGGGTGGCGGACCAGGTGTTCGGCGAGGTCCCGATCGAGCAGCTGGGAACCTGCCACGCGCCACTGGTCCGTCGTGGTCAGGGCGTCGAAGTCCGTCCGCGACATCGGCCGGTCGGAGTCGGCCCGCCGACGGGCGACGTCCCGGACCTGTGGCGAGGGGTCGTCGACCAGTTCGGACCGGCGGCCCGCGTCCAGATGCCGCCAGGCGTATCCGCAGGCCTCCGCGCGCACCTCCGGATCGGGGTCGGCGGCCAGGGCTGCGGCGAGCTGCTCCGGAAGCCCCCGGAACCACAGGCACTGGAGGCGGATCCGCGGATCCGGGTCGCGGGCCCAGCGTTGGAACTCGGCCCCGGTCACCTTCGGGGCGTGCCAGACGGCCAGGGCTTGGAAGCGGCGGCGGATGGCGCCACCGGGCTCGCCGGCGATCAGGCGCACCCACTGGTCAATGCTCATGCCCCTCTGGAACTCCGCGAGTTGCAAGCGGACCCTTCGATCGGGGTGTGCGATGGCGGCGTCGACGACCTCGGCCGGCAACTCCCGGGTCGCTGCCAGGCCGTTCACCACGCCCAACAGCCGGACCAGCATGTCCGCCGGCGCGATGTGGCTGAGCCCGTGCAGCCACGCCCGCCGCATCGACGGCAGGGCGGCCAGGGCCTCGATCCCCACGAAGAGCTCTGCCCAGTCGTCCTCGGCGTACCCTGCATCCCCGGCACCTCGCATCGGCATTCGAACACGGTAGTGGCAAGCAGGTCCGTGACAATCGCTTCAGCGCAGGGACTCCTCGAACCGGTCAGAGGCCAGACGCTCGCGGTAGGGGCCCGTCCGGATTGACCGGGCCGTACGCCGGTGGTCATCGTGATCATCTCGCCGTAGTGGAAGTCGGCGGCACCCGGTTCCCGCTTGTCGCCGAGCCCACCAGTGAGCGGTATGACGCGTCTGCGGTACCGGGGGCGGGCGGGACGCGGGATAATCAGGGGCATGGTCACGCCGTACTCCCCCACCCCCGGCCCGTCGGCGGCCGAGGTGCTGCGCGCCCGGTACGCGGGCAGGCTGCCCGCCGCCCTCGATGAGCTCGCGGGGCCCGAGCACGGCGTGGTCGAGCTGCCACTGCACGTCGCCTGGTCCGGGCTGCGCTCCTACGACCTGGACCGGCCGCGCCTGCGGATGGGCCTGTACCGCACGGTCCTGGCCGAGGGACAGCACGAGGACCTGGTCAAGCTCCTCAACCGCGACCTGCTCGCCGCCCAGTGGCCGGTCCTGCGCACGCTGGTCAGCCGGCACGTCCGGCAGGTCTGGGAGGAATCCTTCCCCGAGCTGGCACCGGCGTCCGGGTCCGCGGCGGCGTGAAGCTCAGCGGTCTGCACCGCCGGCTCCTGAACGCCGTGATCGACATCGGCTCCCCGTACCCCCTCGTCCTCGCCGGCGGGTACGCCGTCCAGGCCCACGGCCTGGTCGAACGCGTCAGCCAGGACCTCGACGTCGCCACCGAGAACCCCGCCCCCATGGCCGACATCGCCGCCGGCCTGGAGCGCGGGCTGGCCGCACGCGGCTGGCGTGTGGAGATCATCGGGGTGGACCCGCTCTCCGCCCGCCTCGTGGTCACCGATCCCGCCACCGGCGAGCGCTGCGAGGTCGACGTCCTCAAGGAGCACTTCTGGACCCCGCCGGCCCGGACCGAGTACGGGCCGGTCCTCGCCCTCGACTCCGTCATCGGCACCAAGGTCCGGGCCCTGGCCGACCGCGGCACGGCGCGCGATCTCATCGACGTCCACGCGGCCTCCCGGCACCGCACCCGCAGCGAACTCGAACGGCTCGGCGAACGCCACGGCCGCGACGAGTTCCGCCTCACCGACCTCCGCGACCGCCTCGCCGGCGCGGAATGGACCGACGACGACGAGTTCACCGCCTACGGCCTCACCGCCCCCGAAACGGCCGTCCTCCGCGCCTGGGCGCTGGACTGGGCCACCGACCTCGACCGACGCCTCTACAGCGACGACGCCTGAAGGAAGACCCGTGGTGGCGGGCTCGTCCGGAAGGCCCGTGTCCCATCCAAGGAGTACGCCCGCACCCGGAGTCCGTTCGCAGGGCCCGCACGCGAGCCGGGCGCGTGGGTTCGGCCGGCTGCTCCCGCAGTTGCGCGCGGCAGGCGGAGGACGAAACGATCGGCGTGGAGTTCGCGCAGCCCGACCCGTCTCTGCCGAGGAGCCCGGTGACCACCACCGCATCCGCCGCCTACTGGGAACCCTTGTGGGCCGATGGCCGCCGCTACAGGCCGTTGGAGGGGCCGGAGGCCGACTTCCTGACGGAATGCCTCGGCTCCGGTCGGGGGCGGCCCGCTCTCGACATCGGGTGCGGGGACGGTGGGCTCGCCCGCCACCTTCACCACCGGCTCGGCTACCGCGTCACCGGCATCGACTGCGCCCCCAGTGCCCTCGCCGCAGCCCAGGGCTCCGAACCGGGCCCGGGGGCGGGGCCGGCGTGGCGGCTGATGGACTTCGGCGCCGACGACCTCGGGGGGCTGCCGGAGCCCGCGTACTCGGCCGTGACCTGCCGTCTGGTCTACCGGTGGGTGGACGACAAGCGCGCCTTCCTCGACCGCGTACGCCGCGTCCTGGCGCCCGGCGGTGTCTTCTGGGTCGTCACCGAAGTCGCCGGCCGCCGTGAGGAGGGGGACCCGCTCAAGGGCCTCGCGATCACCGTCGCCGAGGCGGAGGCGCTCACTGCGGGGTGGTCCTCCGTACGGGTCGCCGACGTCGACGTGCTCCGCTGCTACGCCCTGCGGCCCTGACCGCCGTCCCAGCGTCGGGACCCTGTCGCTCACCCTCCAGTCCCTGGCGGTCCTTGCAGGTCAGAGCTCCGGCAGGGGCCGCCCAGGGACCGAAGGGACCGAGTTTTCGAAATCCGTACGTACGGTCGGACGACTGGGCGGGCCCGCGTCAGGCGACGGTGCGCGTGGCGGCGCCCGCGGCTCCGCGCTGGGAGCGCTCCGTCTTCATGCCGACGTGCCGCGGCTCGACCGTGCGGGGGTCCACCGCCTCGCCGGGGGCGCCGGCCCGGTACAGGCCGTCCGGTTCCGCGTCGCGGTCGTGCGGCAGCAGGTAGAACACCCGGCGCTTCTGGAGCCCGCTGTCGGGGTCGGCTTCCGCGCTGTCGCAGAGCTCGGCGAAGCCGACCATGCGGCCGTCGCGGTAGTAGCGGGGCTTGCCGCGCCGGCGCGGGGTCTTGTCGAGGGCCTGGCGTACGTAGTCGAGCTGTGCGGGGTCTTCCAGCCACACCACCTTGTCCTCGTGGGTGAGATCGCTTGCTTGAAGTAGCGAGCTCATGGCCTTGGTCCCTTCTCGGTCTGACGTACCTGCTGCGCGGTCCGGACTGACCACGCTACCGGGCGCCGGGCACGGGCTATGGCGGTGTGCGGGGCGGCGTCCTGTCGGTGGCTCATTCGTTGCGTGTCCATGGTAGGTGGCCGGATGCGGTGGCGGACAGTAGGCCCGGGCGGTTCACCCCCGGGCTGCCCCGTTCGCCGGGCGCTCACGTACGCCGCGTACCGGCTCATCCTGCCTCGTCGGCGAGCAGGGCGAGGCCGGGATAGAACTTCTGGCCGTTGGAACGGAGCATCTCGCCGGGCGAGGAGATGCCGACCTCGGCGCGGATGCGCGTGGCGAAGGCGCGGGTGGTGGCGGGGCGCAGGCCTTCGCCCTCCTGGCACCAGTTGCTGTACGCGCGGTACAGGGCGCCCTGCTCCACCTTGAAGTCGCGCGGCTCGTCGGCGCCGTCCCCGGTGGTGCAGCATTCGGCGAGGAAGCGGCCGATGTGGTCCTCGGTGGTGGCGTAGGCCTGGGTGGCGGTGCGCACGACGGTGGGGCCGGTCAGGGACGGCTTGGTCCGGAGGTAGGACATCGCGCCCTGGATCATCCAGTGGAGGATGCCGGGACCCTCGTGGTTGACGAGTTCCTCCGCGAGGTTGTCGATCTTGCGGTGGTCGGGGACGACCTTGTCGAACGGGATGAGGCGGATGCGGCGCCAGAAGGCGTGGCCGCCGGTGCCGACCTCGGGACGGTGGTTGCCGAGCAGCCAGAGCTTGTGGGTGGGCTCGAAGCTGAAGTAGTCCTGGCGCATGCGGCGGGCCTTGAGGCGGTCGCCGCCGGTGAGGAGTTTGACGCGGGCCTCGTCGAACTTGTCGTGGGGCTTGAGCTCGCTGCACACGAACAGGCGACGGCCGTGGAGTTCGGTGAGCTCGGTGGAGTGCTCGTTGAACTTGCCGCGTTCCATCAGGAAGCCGGGCGGCGCGACGTCCGCGTAATCGCCGAGGATCTTGATGACGATGTCCATGAGGGCGGACTTGCCGTTGGCGCCGATGCCGTAGAGGAACGGCAGGACCTGGCCGCCGACGTCGCCGGTGATGGAGTAGCCCAGCAGGAGATGGACGAAGGTGATCATCTCCTTGCCCTTGTCGTCGTCGCCGAAGGTCTCCGTCAGGAAGCGCGCGAAGCGGGGGGTGGGGCTGGCCTCGGGCGCGAGGTAGGTCGCGCGTGAGTGCAGGTCCCTGAGCGGGTCGGGCTTGCGGAGCTCGCCGGTGCGCAGGTCGACGACGCCGGCGGGGGTGCACAGGGCGTACTTGTCGCCGTCGAGGGTGTCGGGGTCCAGGGCCAGTTCCGGGGAGGCCTTGGCCTGGGACAGCATGGCCTTGACCCCGGAGGTGGACATGGCGCGCTTGCGGTGCTGGGCCAGCTCGCGGTCGGTGAAGTGGCCGCGCGGGTCGTGCAGCGGCATCTCCTCGGCCATGTCACCGGCGGCCCAGATCGCCGCCTTCTCGCCGCCGGTGCGCTTCCACCGGTACTCGTCCCACACGTACCAGCCGAGGCCCTCGACGTGGCGGAAGCGGTGGTTGTGGAGGTGGGCGAAGAGCTTGGCGTTGCCGCGGTCGGTGAGGTTGACGAGCAGGCCGGACTGTACGAAGTCATCGGGGCGGTGCGGCGTGGTCGCGGGCGTGGAGACCTGCTGGGCGGGCAGCTGGGCGGTCTCGGCAGCCCCGGTCCCGGTCCCGGCCGTGGCCCCGGCCGTCCCGGCCGTCTCGGCCGCGAAGACCGCGAGCTGCTCCGCGGCGGCGTGCGCGTCGAAGCCGGTGCTTCCTGCGCTGCTCATGAACGTCCCTTGGGGTGGATAGGGCGGTGGCTGCCGGCGCGGAGCCCGGAGTCGATGACGAGTTGGTTGCGGCGCGGCTGGCCCGGGCGGGCCGCGTCCGCGGCTTCGGTGAGGAGGCCGGCGCATTCGGGCAGCGTGATGTGGCCCGCGGCCGCGAGGCCGCCGGCGGTGAAGGCCGCCCGGTTGAGCTTCTCGCTGAACGCGGTGCCCGAGGGCGCGTGGGCGCAGTCCCGGACTTCGGCGAGGAGGGGGCCGAGGATGCGGTGGGCGTCGTCCTCCCCGGGCGTGGGCCGCGTACTCCCGGGCTTGGCACGCCGCTTCGTCTTCGCCTCCGCCTCCGGCTTCGGGAGGGCGGGGTGGTGGCCGGTGCGGGCGAGTTCGGCGCCCAGCCACAGCGGCAGGGGCGCGGGGGTGCGGGAGCCGGGAAGGGCTTCGTAGGTGCCGTGGGCCGTACGCGTACCGGGCGCGACGATGTAGCCGCCGGTGGCCCGGACGTCGACCTGCCAGGCGAGGGCCGTACGGGTGCTGGTGCCGGTGGAGGAGCGGACGGCCGGGCTTCCCAGCGGGGCGCGGTACCAGATGTGCAGGCCGCCGCTGGGGGTGCGTACGCGCAGCGTGCCGCTGTCCTGGGCGGGATCGGGCCGACGGCGGATGGCGGCCAGGAGGGCGAGGGTGTCGTAGCCGGAGCTCAGCCCGGTCAGGTCGACCCGGTCGTCGATGGGGATGCCGGGGAGCAGGCGCGTGCGGTCCGGCAGCTCGGCCGGGTGGGTGTCGACGTCGATGACGACGAGGCCTGCCGGGCCGCAGGAGACGGCGACGCCGAACCGCGGCTCCTGGCGCCACCAGTCCCTGATGACGGCTGCGTCCGTGGTGGCGGCGTGGAAGCCGTGGCACCACCGTCCTTCGGCCGTGCAGGGGCAGGCGGAGGGGGCGTGGTGCTGCTCCCGGCAGCCGGCGCAGTTCCCGGCCGGTGTTTTGGTCCCTGGGGCGAGGGGGTGGACGGGCATGCCCTTGGCCGCCAGCCACAGCGCCACTTCAAGGCCGTGCCCCGTGCCGACGGCTGCCGCTGGTGACGGCGTTGCGCTGTGGGCTGGCACGTGTGTCTTCCTTGGCGGTGCGGCATGGCTTGGTTCGACTGTGTGGGCTGGTCCGGGCGTTGACCCCTGTCCCGGCAGGGACTGAAGGGACCAAACTTTCACAATGCCGGAGCCTAGCGCAGCGACACGCCGAAGCAGCGCAGGCTGCTGCGACTGTTTTGATTTTTCAGTCCCTTGAGTCCCTCCGGACGGGTGTGGCGGCCGCGGGGTCGGCCGGAGGCCCGCGCGGCGGATTGCTCCGGATTGCCGGTTATCACCGACTCTGGACCCAGGGACTGAAGCCCTAGGGGCGTCCGGAGGCCCCCTCCCCCCTCATCCCCAGCTCCCCGGGAACAGGGGCGGAACGGCCTTCGGTCCCTGTTCGGTCCCTGTCGCTTCGGTCACTGACAAACCTGCAGGTCAACCGGTTCGCCTCCCAAGCGGCAGGGACTGAACAGGGACCGAAGGGACTCAATTTTCTAGTTATGACGTGAATATGGAACCAGTACTGCTTACGCCCGCGCATACACACACGCACGTAAAGGCTGGAAGAGTGGATTCTGAGTCCCTTCAGTCCCTGTCCTTGCAAGTGGATAGGCTCTGACCTGCGGAAATGCCCAGGGACTGAGGGACCGAGGGACTCAGGGACTGAACCGTGGCGACCTGCCCGGGTCCAACTGGCCTTCTCCCGGAGTCTGCTCGGCAGCTCCGGTACTTCAGTCCCTGGCAGCCGAGCGCGTTCAACGGCTCCGGAAACGTTTGTCAGACCCATCCCCTACCGTCGGGAGTACGACAGATCACCGGGGAGGGGAGCAGGAGGATGAACACCGTACGGGCCAGGGTCTGGCGGTTCGGTCTGCGGAATCGAGGGACCCGCGTCGGTGTGAGGCCCGTGGACCAGGGACGGCTGCCCGTGAGCCTGGCCCGGATCCTGCACATCAACGCGCTGGCCTGTGACCTGCGCAAGGTCCTCGACTACCGGACCAAACAGCTCGAAGTCCGCCTCCTGACCAGCTACCTCAGCACGGCCGGCGGCCAAGGGCCCCTGACCCTGGACAATCAGGCCTTCACAGCGAGCTCCCGCCACATACGAGGGTTCGTCAGCGAGTGCTCCGGCCTGGGGATGCTGACCGCGGCGAGCGAGGCGCTCTACGGATGGCAGCAAGGAGCGAATCCGCTGCACAGCTTCGACGCCCTTCCCAAGGAACTCCACGGCCACTACAACGCGGGCGGCGTACGCCCGGACCTGCTCTTCCACCTGCCCAGTGGTCCAGTGGCCGGGGAGGCGAGGGGCAGGCACCGCAGTGCACTCACCCTCTTTCCCCGGACGGCACTCGCCGGCCAGAAGGACCGGTTGCGCGAGCTCGCCGTCTGGGCACAGTCGCACGGTGGTCACGCATGTTTCATGACCTGGGCCCACATCGGCCGTGCGGGGGTGGGCATCGACGTGTTCCTGCCCGAGGACGACCGTCTGGACGTGGACTTCAGCGACGTATGGGTGGAGGAGGGCGAGGCGACGTCATCAGAGGAGACGGCGCCCGGGGAGCTGCCCGAGGAATGGAGCTTCCCGCTTCCCAAGTCCCCGCCGGTGTTCCCCCAGCCAGAGCACGACATCCTGGAACCGGGTCAGGATCCGCACGGGGCAGAGGATGCCGAGGATGCTGTCGACCTCCTCGGCATGCAGCGCCTGCCGCAACAGCAGGCCATCGCCGAGGCCGGGGCCACCCCGGACTCGCGGGCCGGGGAACTCGCCCGGAGGCTGTACGAGTCCGCCCCGGAGAACGGCCCCGGAGCGACCCTCGCAGATGTTCCCGTACGGGGCAGCTGGGTGCTGGCCGACCAGCTCGGGCCGGCCACCCATGAGGTCCTGCTCGGTGTGCTCCCGGAGCATGCCCTGAGACCCGTGGGCTTCAGGAACCACCGGGTCCGGGCGGAGGGGCGCTTCGACGCCTGCCTCGACGGACGGCTGCTCACGGTCGTACGCCCCATGACCGAGCCCCGGCCGACGTGGCGACAACTGGAGCGGACCCTGCTGGAGCCCGCATAGCCCCGTAGGCGTGGACACCGCACCGATGCGGTTTCCGTTCGGCTGTCCCAAGCAGGGGCCTGGCGGATATAGTGGGGGCACAAGTTACTCAGGCGCGAGGGGCCCTCCATCATGTGGAGGGCCCCTCGTCTTGTCCCGGCGACGGCCGAGGTGGTGGCGGCTCAGGCCACTTGGAGCTTCGGGCGGCCCGTCGTAGGGGTGGGCGGCGCCTGGTGGTACGTCGGCAGCTTCAGGTTGGGCAGGTCCCCCGACTGGATGCGCACGAGGGCGGCGCGGAACGCCGCCTCCATGCTTTCGGGGCTCTCGTACTTCGCCGCCAGCGGGTGGAGCCGGTAGGAGTTGCCGTTGCGCTCCTCGCTGCGCGGCCTGAGCACGATGTTCAGCTCGCACAGCGGAGCCATGAGCCCGCTGACGGCCTGCGGCGTGACCCCGTACTCGGCCGCCATGTCCTTCTGCCGGACCGCCAGTGCTCCCCCGAAGTCGCTGCGGGAGACCAGGTACTGCAGGAACTTGACGGCGGACCCTGACAACGGCAGGGCCCAGATGCGCTCCGAGACGATCGGAGACATGACGTTAGCCATGGGAGAGCCTTCCTCGTGAGCGGTGGCGGTGGTCCCTGGTGGAGGACGGGCCTGGCAGCACTATCACCCCGTACGTTTCCTTCCGCGGTAGTCGGCTGCTGCCCCGAAGTCGAGGTCGAGTTCCTCCTGATGGGCACCTTGCGGGCCCACAGCGTAGGGGAACGCCTCGACGTCGTGCTCGTGCCGGTCGGCGATCTCGGCGAGTACGACGTGCTGGGCGGTGCTGTTGCCGTGGAACCACAGGCGCACGTTGAGCTGGATCCGCCCCCGGCCCGCCTTCTCCACCCAGTTGTAGCCGCACAGTGCCTGCACGGCGCGGTTGACCGTGGAACGCGTGATCATCTTGCCGCCCTTCTGAGCGGCGATCCTGTTCAGCCCGTCGGTGATCTCCTGCTGGGTGTACGGGGTGACGCCGGTCCCCGGCACCTGCCCGCCGGCCACGAAGAGGAAGACGCAGAGCTGGGACTTGGTGATGCTGTTCGCGACGGCCAGCTGTGCGAGCAGCTGGGTGAACCAGTTGCTGGCCAGGCTGTATCCGGAGCCTCCGGCCATGTCGTGGACGGCCTTCGGGTCGGCCGCGTACTCGAAGTGCACACCCTTGAGCCGGCGGCGGCCTCCGGGGTCGGCCGTCGCGGCGACCTCGGCGACCTTCTCCCCGAGCTGCTGGCCCAGGACCGCCAGGATGTCTCCGTACTCGGCTTCGTTCCCCGCTGAGGTGGGTGCGGGTACTGCCCGGGGCCCGCGCCGACGACGGGCGGGCGGATCAGATGTCACAGGACCTCCTCGTTACTCAGGCGGTCCGAGAGTATCCAGAAAATCAACGTGTGCTTGTCTTTTGACGCGGCGACGCGCCGGAGGGGACCTGCGGGCCCGGCCCTGTTCGAACGCGGCGCCAAAAGTACACGGAGGCTGAAGTTTCCGAGCCCGCGAGCGCCGGAAGTACACGCCTGCTTGATTTGGGTTGTCGCGATGGCGGCACGTACGTGCAGACGCCACGAATGCCGGCAGGCGGTCCGGGCTCCTCGACTCGGCGCGCTGACCTGCGGTTCCGTCAGGGCGGTGAGCGCCCGTCAAAAATCAACCGGTGCTTGAGTTTTCCGCTGAATGTGCTCGCCAGGTACACACTCGGCGACCCCGAACGTGTCCTGGGGGACACATAGCCTCGGACAAAATCCCAGGTCAGAGCCACGCAAACGCCGCCGCCTCTTACTAAAGAGCAACCTGCCGGATGACCTGGCCACACCGACGTCTGTGGCCATGACCCGGCCCCGTACCTCATCCACCTCATGCACCTCATCCGGGGTCCGCCTCGACTGCGCATCGCTCCCCGCTCCCCCTGATGCCTCAGCCGACACACCCTCAGCACCTGGTACCCGCAGTCGGCATACCGGCCCGGGCCTCCCCCGCCCCGGCCACGTCCGGCACCGGCCCCGGTTCGCCCGGCCCTCGTGCCCAGTGAGGGCGCCCAGCGCCCGAGGGGTGCACCGGCGACCGTCAGGGAGCCGGGGCAGGGCGCGAGGGGGAGCGGGTCCAGGGCGCCGGAGCGCCTGGCGAGGGGGTCTGGGGGGCGAGGAGCCCCCCATGCTGCGGCCGGTCCAGCGCGGCCAGGCGCTGGCGGGGTCCAGGGGCTGGCCCCTGGGATCGACGGCCCGCAGCCGACGGCCGACCAGACCGCAGAGACCGCGTAGGCGGAGGACCGCGGCTGGGGTGTCCGGCGGATCCTGGTCGGACCGCAAAAGACTGCATCGGACTGCATCCTTCGGCCTACTGCGTTTTCGAACCTGCGGAGGACGATCCCGCGGCATCGCCGCGAGAGGGTTGATCCGTGCGAACAACCATCGGATACACCCTCGAAAGCATCGGCTACGTCGTAGGAGCCCAGGGGCTCGTCAGCTTTGCTTCACAGACCTTCTTCGGCACGGAGTGGGGCTGGATGCACAAGGTCGTCGACCTTCCGTCCACCGCGTACCTCGGCGTCGTCGCCCTGGGCCTGGCGCTCATCGTCGGCGGGGTGAAGACGCGGAAGGCGGCCGAGCGGCAGGAGGTCGTCGTCTGACCGGTGGACGCCTCGATCGGATGAGCACGGACACCAATGCCGCGACACGCCTCGTTTTCCGGCGCAACGGACAAAAATCGACCGACAGAACGACCCCTCTGAGGGCCGATCCCGACTTCCCCGGTGTCCTGCGACCTTCCCGGAGGTCATGGGCCGCCAGCGGGGCGTACAGGGCTTTTTGGTGGACGGCGGTGTCCGCGCGGGGCCTTGAGCGTCACCTCGACGGAGCAGTGTGACCGCCCTTCAGCCGGTCTCCAAGCGCTTGGGCGGGCCTGCCCACCGACGGGCGTACCCGACTTGATCGGGCACAGGATGTCGGGTCCGGCATGGCAGGTGCTGCCTAGCGTGGTGGTCGTCAAGAGGAAGGACACCGGGAATGCTGGAGCGGCTGAACCAGGCCATGGAGCACATCGAGCGCCGTCTCGACCAGGACGTCGAGGTGGAAGAGCTGGCACGCATCGCGGCCACCTCGGAGTACCACCTGCGCCGGATGTTCTCCGCGCTCGCGGGCATACCGCTGTCGGAGTACATCCGGCGCCGTCGGCTCACTCTCGCGGGCGCCGAAGTAGTCGCGGGGCGTGACACTCTGCTGGAGATCGCGGTGCGCTACGGCTACAGCTCCGGCGAGGCGTTCGCGCGGGCGTTCCGTGCCATGCACGGCATCGGACCGGGCGAAGCCCGGCGTACCGGTGCCGAGCTCAGCTCCCAGTCCCGGATGGCCTTCCGCCTCATCGTTGAAGGGAGCAGCAGCATGCGATACCGCGTTGTGGACAAGGCGGACTTCACCGTCGTAGGGCTCAAGACCCGGGTGCCACTGGTGCATGCGGGACCGAACCAGGCGATCATGGACTTCGTCCGCGGGATCGACCCGGAGGCGCTGGAGCGCCTGGAGAGGCTGTCGGACCAGGAGCCGCACGGCATCGTCGCGGTCTGCGACGGCCTGGACCCCAGCCGTGCCGAGGGCACCGAACTCGACTACCACTACGGCGTGATCACCTCCGTGGCCGCTCCCGAGGGCACGACCACGTTGGCCGTCCCGGCCGGCGCTTGGGCGGTCTTCACCACCTCCGGGCCGGCGCCGCAGGCGATCCAGGAGCTGTGGCGGGACGTCTTCACCGAGTGGTTCCCGTCGAACCCGTACCGCAGCCGCACCGGTCCTGAGATCCTGCGCACCCGCCTGTCGCCGGACAAGAGCGAGGCCGATGCCGAGCTGTGGCTCCCGGTGGAGCCCGAGCACGGCTGAACAAGACGGCGAGCCCGCCGGGCCGGGCGTGTGTAGGTGCTTCGGTTGGCCTTCCGGGCCAACCGAAGCGCTCTCCCCGCCCGACTTCGAGGAGCGCACACGACGCTCACCGTCCGACCGGGAACCACGGTCGTGTTCACCGGTGATCCGATCACCGACTCCGGCACCCGGACCGCCCCTTCCCCGGCCACCGGTGGTGCCGGGCGGCCACGGGCAACGGGCTCCCGGGCCAAGGTAACCGGTGATCTTTACAGCAATCCGCCCCATACCAGGGCAACATATTTCGGTGTGCCTCTTCGCCTTCCCGCCAGAAGGTTAGTAAGGTACCCGCATGACCGCCCCATACGATCCGGAAGTCAGGGAAAAGGTAGTTGCCAAGCTGCCGGCGTCCCTGAGGCAGGAACTCAAGGTCCGCGCAGCCCAGTTGGGCGTGGACATCCAGGACGCCGTCACCGAGGGCATCCACGCCTGGCGCGCCGACGCTTCGGCCGCCAGCCCCGTGGACACCTCCGGCTCCTCCTCCTTCTCCACCTACCTCCCCACCGGCCTGTACGGGGAGTTCAAGGACGACTGCCGCACGCGGGAGATCCCGTACAACCAGGGCGTGGCCCAGTCGATCCGCCTCTGGCTCGACACCCACCCCTCCCCCATGGGCCGCCGCCGGCCGGCCAACGAGGGCGCCCGCCGGATCGTGGTCTGCAACCAGAAGGGCGGCGTCGGCAAGAGCGCCATCAGCAACGGCCTCTCCCAGGCCCTCGCCGAGACGGGCGCGCGGGTCTGCGTCATCGACTTCGACCCCCAGGGACACCTCACCCGCCACCTCGGTGCCGAGATGCTCGGCATCAAGGAGCCCAGCCTCGCCAAGCACATGCTGGGGGAGATCGAGGGCCGCGTCCGCGACCTCCTCGTGCCCATCGAGCACGGCGTCTTCGCCGGCCGCCTCTTCCTCCTGCCGTCCTGCAAGGACGCCTTCCTCCTGGACGCCCGGCTGGCCACCACCCGCCACGTGCGCACCAAGGAGACGGCGCTGGAGAAGGCGCTGGAGGAGCTGGAGAAGGAGTTCGACTACATCGTCGTCGACTGCCCGCCCAGCCTCGGCTACACCATGGACACCGCCCTCTACTACTCCCGCACCCGCGAGGGCGAGGTGCCGAAGACCTCCGGCATCGTCGTTCCCGTCCAGGCCGAGGACACCTCCGCCGACGCGTACGACATGCTCAGCGAGCAGCTCGAAGACCTCATCGACGACCTCGACATCGACATCGCGCAGCTCGGTTTCGTCGTCAACCTCTACGACAGCCGCAAGGGCTACGTCGTCACCTCCTCCCTCAACAGCTGGAAGGAGTTCGGGGACCCGCCGGTCATCACCGTCATCTCCGACCTGAAGGAGCAGCGCGAGGCCGTACGCGTCAAGCTGCCCCTGCTGCACTACGCACCCGACTGCGAGCAGTCCGAGGCCATGCGTGAGATCGCCCGGAGGATCGCGGTATGAGCAAGAGCGACCTCCTCGGCACCGGCGCGGCCTTCAGCAATGCCCGCCGCGCCGGTGGCCGGAGCGAGCGCGGGCGGGCCAAGGCCATCGCGCAGGGCGACGTACCGGCGTACGAGCTGATCCGCGTCCCCCTCGACCAGGTCTCCCCCACCCCCCTCAACCCGCGCCGCAACTTCGGTACGGACGAGGAGAAGACCCGCTTCGGCGAGGAGCTGCGGCAGGCGCAGCTCTCGGCCTGTGTCGTCGTCGGACGCGAGGCCTACCTCGGCCTGTGGCCGGACCACGCGTCCCGGATCGGGGCGGCCGCGTACGTCCTCATCAACGGCGAGCGCCGTTTCCGCAGTGCCGTGCACGTGGGGCTGGAGTCGCTGGACTTCGTCGTACGCGACGACCTGGCGGCCTCCCGTACCGACTTCATCGACCACCTCCTCGCGGAGAACCTCGAACGCGAGGACTTCGACGTCATCGAGCGCGCCCGCGGTGTGCAGCAGCTCGTCGACACCTGCGCGGAGCAGGGCCGGGAGCACGGGGCGAAGTCGCGTGCGGCGGAGCGGCTGGGGAAGTCGCCGTCGTGGATCACCAACCAGCTGGTCCTCCTGGAACTCCCGGAGGAGATCCAGACCATGCTGAGCTCCGGTGACATGCCCGAGCGGGACGGACGTCTCCTTGCGCGCGCGGCGAAGGACCGGCCGGGCGTGGACGCGGCTTCCCTGCTGGACCTGCTCCAGGAGAACAAGGCGCAGGAGGCCCAGGCCAAGGCGGTCCAGCGGGAGATTCTGCGCGAGGCCCGTGAGTCCGCCCCGGTACCGGTACCCGTACCGTCGCCCGTCCCGGCGGTGCCCGTCGAGCCGAGCCCCGCGCTCGTCTCCGCCCCGGAGCACACCGACCCGCAGCCCCGACTTTTGTCCGCGGACAAAAGTCGGGCCCCGGAGCCGGCCCCGGAATCGGCCTCTGAGCCGATGTCGGCAGCCGTGGTGGAAGCCGCTGCTCCGCTCGCGGTGAGCCCCACTCCCCCGCCGCTGGAGGCGCACGGCACGCCGGAGCCCGTCATCGCCGAGACCGAACCGGAGCCCGAGCCCGAGCCCGAGCCCGAACCGGAGATGGCGATCCCGGTCCAGGCGAAGAGCACGGAGACGGTCCCGGTCGCGTGGGGCGACCCCCAGGCGGTCTTCGAGGCGATCCGCCAGAACATGCCACCGAGGCAGCGCGCGGAGCTGACCATGCTCCTGATCGACAGCAACGGCAGGACGACCGGCAGCCGCTGACCGCCGGTCCCCCTCATGACGACGGCCCGACTTTTGTCCGCGGACAAAAGTCGGGCCGTCGTCATGAGGTCACAACGGTGGGTCGGCCACGAAGGTGCCCGACCACACCGGTACGAACGGCTCGGGCTCGCGCCGCTGGAAGAGTTCCACGGCTTCCTCGACCCGGCCGAGAACGATGAGATGGTCGGCCAGGCGGGCGCGGTGGTCGGCGCCGTGGGGTTCCAGGACCACGACGGCCTCCTCGATGCGGCCGGACTCGGCGAGCAGCTCGGAGACGGTCCAGGCTGCCGCGTACCGGCTTCCGTCCTCGGGCCGTGCACGCGCCAGCCCGATCGCTTCGTCGAGCCGGCCGCAGGCGGCCATGAGCCGCAGCCGCGGTCTGAAGAACGCCCAGTCCTCCTCCGCGTCGACACCCCGGCGTGCCGTCAGGGTGTCGAGGTGAGCCAGGCCGTCGGCGGGGCGGCCCTGGTCGACGTACAGGGTGGACAGTCTGTCGACGACCCAGTCGTCCGCACCGCCGGGGGAGTCCACGAGGGTACGCAACACCTCGATCGCCTCGTCGCCCCGGTTCTGCCGGGCCAGGAGCTCGGCCAAGTCCGGCGCCGCATGAGACCGGTGCACAGGCTGCCGGTACACGGCGATGGCGCCCTCGACGTCGCCGAGCTCCTCCAGCAGCTCGGCGAGGCGCCGTGCGGCGTGCCCGTGGGGCTCCGACCTCGCGTACGCGCGCAGTTCCTCGATCCGGTCCTGCCTCGCCAGCAGGTCGGCCAGCTGGTCCCGGTTGTTGACGGAGGTGAACTGCCGGGTGTGCAGGAGGCCGATCGCCTCGTCGACTCGGCCCTGCCGCTCACGGACCGCGGCGAGCAGGCCGATGGCCGTATCCGGATCGAGGCCCCGGCAGCACCACGGGTCGTCGCAGCGGTGCCCGACCGGAATCTGGGAGGCCAGCAGCGGGGCGATCTCCTCGTCCAGGCCCGCCCCCTCGGTGAGTTCGACGAGTGCCGCGGCGAGGCCCGGGTCCTCGATCCCGGCGGTCAGGAGCGGCACCGCTTCGTCCAGGCGCCCGTGCCGGGCGAGCAGGCGCGCGAGCAGCTCCAGCTTGTACCCCCCGCCCCTCGCGTACGGCCGGGCCCGCGCGATCGCCTCCTCCACCCGCCCCCAGTCCTCCAGCAGCCGCACCTGGGCCCGGACGGCCGGCCACCAGCCCGTGCCCACGTACGGAGCGAGCACCTCCAACGCCTCCTCCTGCCGCCCCCGGCCGCCGAGCAGCCGCGCCCACTCCAGCGCGCAGAACCACTCCGCGCGGCCCGCCTGTACTTCCACCTCCGCTTCGTAGCCGAGCTCAAGGAGCCGGGAGACCACGGGCGGAGGAATGATGCCGGAGAGGGTCCGGGCACGGTGGTCGAGATCTCTAGCGTCCATGACAGCGGACTCTAGCCACCGTTCCGGTGGCTTCTGAGAAGCGGATCACGCTCGATGTCGAACCCGCCCGCGGCTGAACGGGCGGCCTGCGGGCAGGGCGTGTCTGCGGTGGCCTTCTCGTCTCTCCGGCCGGCCCCTGCCTCTATCGCGGAGGGTGACTTTTGTCCGCGGACAAAAGTCGGGTCGGGCCGCAGTCGTCAGGCAGGGTCACTCACCGGCCGCCAGCACCTCCCGGGCCCGCAGCACGAAGGCCTCGCAGGCGTGCTCCACAGCCTCGCCCCGGGCCAGCATGTCACTCCTGTCAGAGGCGAAGAAGATCTCCCGAGTCTTCACCTGGATCTCCGCAGCCTGCTCGGCGAGCCGCTGCGCCTGCGCCCCATGGGCGACGAGGCGGAGCCGGAAGAGACTGCTGCGGACCTCAACGTAGAGCCGGTACGACTCCGCCCGCGCGGCGAGCAGCGTCTCGGAGTCGAGAGCCGCCCGCTGGCTGGTCCACCGGTCGTACTGGGCCCGCCGGTAGTCCTCGGACAGGGCGGCGAAGTCGGCGCACGCATCCAGGAGACGCTGGTGGCTCCGCTCGCGCTCGGCACGAGCCGCGGCCCGGGCCGTGCTCTTCTCCTGGTAGCGGTGCGCGATGACAGCACCGAGCAGAGTCCCGATGACGGCGATGGCGGCCGCGATGATCCCCGACACGTCACCAGCTCACCACCTGGTGGCCGGACCGAACAGAGCGCGAACCGGCCAATTCCGCTTCCAGCGGCGATCTTGCTCCGATGGCATGGAACCGACGATGCTGGGGCGATGCCGGGACAGCGGAAGAGGAAACGACAGCACCAGGAGGAGGGGGAGCGGAGCGCCGCTCGCTACGCACCCCGCGCGGGCCGATGGGACGTGCTCTTCGAGACCCAGGACGCCTCCGCGTTTCGCGCGCACATCCGTCGACTCCGAGTCTCAGACCCGGAGATCGACTGGACCGCCGTACGCATGGACACCTTCTGCGGGCGCCTGATCCACCCGACCACGTACCGGCTGAGCCAGTTCGTACCGAGCCCCCCGTCCGGTTCCGGTCAAGGCCCGACTGAGCACTGACCGCCCGACTTTTGTCCGCGGACAAAAGTCGGGGCGGAATCTGGTGCGCCGCCGGCGGCTCCGCCGCACGCCAAGCGCCGGGCAGTGGGATTGAATGACCTGATGGAGAACCTCTGGACCCCCGCTCACCAGGCCGTTGAGCTCGAAGACGTGGAGGCGCTGGCCCGGCTGCTGGACGGCGGCGCGGATCCCGACGAGTTCTTCGGGGACATGACGCTGCTGGCCCACGCCATCGATGTGGAGGGGGACAGCGCACTGCAGAGCGGACGCCCTCTGACCGTCCGGACGACCGCGGTTCTCCTGGCGTACGGAGCGGACCCACAACTCTCCGGATCCGATGGCCGGACCCCCATGGACATCGCCCTCGGCTACGACCACGACATGGCCGTGCGGTTGCTGAAGAAGCACATCGAGCGCGCGACCGGGCCGGGAGCGACGGGGCAGCCGGAAGCCGCTGTCCACCCGCAGGACGCGGGGGAGAGCAGCCCGGCGGCTCGCCGTGTACGGCTGAGACGGCTCATGCCCTGGTGAGTGCCCCGCCCGTCAAGGCTCGCAGTACGGGTCATAGGGTGGCGGGCCATGGACATCGCAGAGACACCGGGGCTCTGGGAGTTCCTCAGCTCCCTCGAACTCGGCGCACGGCTGTCAGGCAGCGTCGCCTCCATCGAATCCTTCGGTGTGTTCGTGGCCCTGGACGACGGCCCCGCCCACCCGGTCTTCCCCGGCGTCGGGTTCATCTCGTTCGCCGAGCTGGCCTGGCAACGCTTCGACGCGGCCACGGAGATCGTCCAGGTGGGGCAGCGCGTCACGTGTCAGTTCCTTCAGTTCGACACCTGGAACGGCGAAGCCCGGCTGTCCTTGCGGGCCACGCAGCCCGACCCGTTCCAGATCTTCGCCGACGACACCAGGGTCGGGCAGACGCTGTCGGGACGGGTCACCAAGCTGGTCCCCTTCGGCGCCTTCGTGGAGGTCGCCGAAGGCATCGAAGGACTCATCCACCTGCTGGAGCTCGCCTGGACACCCGCCGAGACGCCGGAGGAGATCGTCCAGGTCGGGGACGAGGTCAGGGTCGTCGTCACAGAAGTGGACCGGCAACACCGCCGGCTCGTCCTCTCCCGACGACGGGCGCTACGGCATCAGAACCAGTTCCGCCGGTCACACCCCTGATCGGGGACAGGGCGGGGGAGTCCCCGACTTTTGTCCGCGGACAAAAGTCGGAGCGGCAGCCGGGGCGTACAACCTTGGCGTCAGCCGCGACGCGCTCCGTGGGAGCGCCAACAGCCCGGCATTGCACGTCCGTTCCAAGAGAGCAGGCGCGTCAGACGGACTCCGCCCGCATGTAGGCGAAGACCCTGCCCAGCGCGTCGCCCTGATACCGGGGCGCCCCGTCGGAGAACGCAGCCCGGGCGCGGTCGAGGTCGTCGCGGCGGAAGGGGCACGGCACCTGGGGGGTCAGCCTGATGATCAGCGGAGCGACCCCCGCCTGCTCGTACGCGGCGAGCTTGTGGTGCCCGTCGAGGAGGTAGCCCACCCAGCTGTCGGCGGTGGGGAACAGCGCGACCAGCGCCGGCAGGTCGCCCCCGGCGCGGATGCGGTCCCGGTAGCCGCGCACCGCCCTGTGGTCCCGGGGCGGCCACGCGTCGGTGGTCACCAGCGCGAGGTCCTCGTCGGGGTACCAGTGCTGGACCTGGAGGGCGCGCGGGTGGATCACCCGCAGGTGGTGCGGGGCGACCTCGGCCCTCATCACGTACCGCCCGGGGGCGAGCAGCGTCAGCAGCGGCCGCAGGCACTCCGGATCCGGCGGCTCCGCCCGCCCGGTACGCGGATCGGGCACGAGGCCGGGGGCGCTGAGCCACTCGGTGAGGTACTTGACCTCGGCGAGCCCAGGACCGCCCGCGCCCGCCCGGGCCGCCAGCCAGCCCACGCTGCCGCAGCCGTCGTTGGCTTCGAGGAACACCGGGTCGCCGGCGAACAGGAGCAGGCTGCCGCCCTCGTCGCCGGTCACTTCGATGACGCCGTGCCCGTCGGGTACGTCGACGCACACGGAGGGGGAAGGAAGCCGCCTGCTCATCCGCCGATCCTACGGGCGGCCGCCCGGGCCACAGGGCGGCGGTGTGTCCGGATGCCCGGCGCCGGTCCGCTGTGGCTTGAGCGTGGGGCGGTCACGGGCAGGGACCGCAACGTCCGACCCAGTCGGCATTCCCGGTCGAGGAGTCCCGAGCGTGAGACTGACCATGCACCATGCGGTATTCCCACGACGTGGCGCCGGACAGCTTCGGCATCCGGTCCGGCGCAGCGCGCTCCTGCTCGCCACCGAGGCGCTGCCGGCGGCGTTGGTGGTGCTGCCTTTGGCCGCGCCCGCCGAGGCGGCGCCCGTGACCGTCACCTTCAACCCCGGCGCCAACAGCCCTTCAACGTGCCGTCGGGTACCACCACCCTCTACGTCAAAGTCGCCACGGGCGGAGGCAGCAGCGGAACAGTTGACGGAACCGGCGAGGGAGGCGGAGCCAGTGACGTGCGCACCTGTGACTCCACCCTCCCCAGCTGCGTCCTCACCGGCGTGACCCACGCCCGACCCCCCCCCGGCAGGGGGTGGGGGGGGGGGCAGGCGGGAGGAAGAACCACCTCTGGTAGAAAGCAGGGGGACTTTGGGAAAGTTT
>NZ_JBVJWV010000010.1:0-2429 GCF_055602105.1 Streptomyces sp. NPDC037421 | reverse complement strand
TACCCCCCCCCCCTCCCCCCCCCACCCCCCCCCCCCCCCCCCCCCCCCCCCCCCCCCCTCCTCTCCCCCCCCCCCCCCCCCCCCCCCCCCCCCCCGGGGGGGGGGGGGGGGGGGGGCCCGCCGGCGGAGACGCCCACCTCGGCGGAGGCGCCGCGGCGGACGTGGGAACCGTGTTCAGCCACCCGAACCGGTTCGGCCACCCACCTCCATGATCACTACAGTCTCGGTGTGACCACACGAGACGACTTGCTGACAGACCTGATCAACCGGACCGAGATGAACGGCGACGGCCCGCGCATCACGATCGCCACCGAAGGCGTGGTGATCACCGGGCGCCTCACACCGCACCGGCGCTGGGCCACGGACGTCGCCGAACGACTGGGCGACGCGGGCCTGCCCGACGAACGGTTCGCCGAGGACTTCGACCGGGAGGCCGCGGAGATCCCCGACTACCCGCCTGCCTTCCTCAACCTCCGTGGCTGCCAGCTGATATCCGGCACCAGCAGCCTCCCCACCGCCCTGGGCGAGTACTTCAGGATCCCGCTCTCCGCGGTCAGCGCGTGGAGCGTGCGATGACCCGGTACCCGTGCCCGGATCGGACAAGGCCCCGCCGGGCCGATCGGGCGCAGAGGATGTCAACGTTGAGCCGTGACATGGAACGAAGCCGAGTACCTCGACTACCTGCGGGCCGAACGGCGTGCCTACGCATGGGTGATGCAGCACCACGGAGGGCTGGCCCCGAAGGAGGCCGAGGAGGCCGCCTCCGAGTGGTACCGGTACGAACCGGCCGGGGACCCGTACCGCGGGCTGGTCTTCCACGACGAGGCCTGGCACTGGGCGATGCGGGCGATCCACGGCGATCGGTACACAGTGGAACACCCCGAGCTCGTGCATCCCTCACCTGGCTACCTGGCCCTTGAGTAGCCGGGGGAGGGGGCGGCGGTCACCTGATCCCGGTCTCGGACGAGTCGGAGCGCTTCGTCCAACGCCTCAGGCGGTCCGGTCCACAGAGGCTTCGTCATCGCTCATCGCCGAGTAGACGGTCACGATCGATGCGATGACGTCCACCTCGACCGGACCGACGATCCTTCGCCACCCGAGCTCCGGCAATCCGCCGACCCGACGGGGGCATCGACGCACGGCTCAATCTCGACTTCGCCATGCCGACCGTCCACGGCGCCTAGGACATCGGGATCCTGATGTCCGCCGACACCGACCTGAAGCCCGCCCTCGAATACGTCGCCACGGTGAACGGCAACCGGGCCCCGGGCAGAGGCGGCCGCCTGGTCGGCGCAAGGCCAGCACCGCCACCGGCGGGGCCGCACCCGTGCTGCGATGAAGCCGTTCACCATCGACCGATCAGGGTGAGCGCAAGTTCGAGTGTGGGTGCTCACCCTGGGGCGCCGGAGAGCCGCGTGGATGGCATGGTCACCGTGGGGCAGGGCGTGGGTCTGCTCGTCGTGTGGGAGCAGTCGTGGTCCAGGCGAGCAGCATGTGCAGGGCATCGTGCGAAGGGGTGTTGGGCTCGGCGGCGTAGGTGATCAGCGCCTGATCGGGGTCTTCGGCGCTGCGCAGGGTGTCGTAGGAGAGTTCCAGGTCGCCGACGACGGGGTGGTGGAACTGCTTGGTGCCGGCGGTTTTGTCCTGGACGGGGTGTTCGGCCCACCAGCGGCGGAAGTCCTCGCTCTTCATGGACAGTTCGCCGATCAGGTTCGCCAGCTCGGGGTCGTCGGGGTGTCGTCCCGCTGCCAGGCGCAGGTAGGCGACGTTCTCGCGGGCGCAGGCGGTCCAGTTCGCGTAGAGGTTTCGGGAGGAGGGGGCCAGGAAGGTGATCCGGGCGATGTTGCGCTCTGCCTGGGGCAGGGCTGCGTAGTCTCCGAACAGTGCGGATGCGCCCTGGTTCCAGGCCAGGATGTCCATGCGACGGCCCATCACCATCGCGGGCAGGTCCGTCAGTTCGTCGAGCAGGCGCTGGAGCATGGGGCGCACGCGCTGCGACGGGGCCCGACGACGGGTGGCCGTGCGTGCGGCGGTGGACTGCGCCTGGGTAAGGCGGTGGAGGTGCGCTGTCTCGTCCTGGTCGAGGCGAAGGGCGTGGGCGAGGGCGTCCAGGACTGCCGGTGAGGGATTGGGCACGCGGCCCTGTTCCATCCGGGTGTAGTAGTCGACGCTCACGCCGGCGAGCTGGGCGATCTCCTCGCGGCGCAGTCCGGCCACCCGGCGTCGTCCGCCGAAGTCCGGGAGCGCGAGGTCCTCGGGTCGCAGATGGGAGCGGCGGGTGCGCAGAAACTCGCCCAGGCCAAGCGTTGTGCTCATGCCGACATTGTGCCTGCTGGTGGGGGTGGGGGGGGGGGGGGGGGGGGGGGGGGGGGGGGGGGGGGGGGGGGGGGGGGGGGGGGGGGGGGGGGGGGGGGGGGGGGGGGGGGGGG
>NZ_JBVJWV010000009.1:236264-260938 GCF_055602105.1 Streptomyces sp. NPDC037421 | reverse complement strand
GGCGGCGGCCGCCGCGACGAGGAGAAGGCCCGCGCCAAGGAGCGCGTGTTCTCCCTGCGCGACGAGTTCTCCCAGTGGGACCCGCGCCGCCAGCGCCCCGAGCTGTGGCAGCTCTACAACGGCCGCCACGCCCCCGGCGAGCACGTCCGCGTCTTCCCGCTCTCCAACTGGACCGAGCTGGACGTCTGGCAGTACATCGCCCGCGAGGACATCGAGCTCCCGGAGATCTACTTCGCCCACGAGCGGGACGTCTTCCAGCGGGGCGGCATGTGGCTCACCGCCGGCGAATGGGGCGGTCCCAAGGACACCGAGCCGGTGCAGAAGCGCCTGGTGCGCTACCGCACCGTCGGGGACATGTCCTGCACCGGTGCCGTCGACTCCGACGCCGCCGACCTCGATGCCGTGATCGCCGAGATCGCCGTGTCCCGCCTCACCGAGCGGGGCGCGACCCGCGCCGACGACAAGCTGTCCGAGGCCGCGATGGAAGACCGCAAGCGCGAAGGGTACTTCTAACCATGACGACCACCACCGAGCAGCTCAGCGCCACCACGCTGCTGCGCTTCGCGACCGCGGGTTCCGTCGACGACGGCAAGTCCACCCTGGTGGGCCGCCTGCTGCACGACTCGAAGTCGGTCCTGGAGGACCAGCTGGAGGCCGTGGAGCGGGTCTCCCAGGACCGCGGCCAGGACACCCCGGACCTCGCGCTCCTCACCGACGGCCTGCGGGCCGAGCGGGAGCAGGGCATCACCATCGACGTGGCCTACCGCTACTTCGCCACCGCCCGCCGCCGGTTCATCCTGGCCGACACCCCCGGGCACGTGCAGTACACCCGGAACATGGTCACCGGCGCCTCCACCGCCGACCTCGCCGTGGTCCTCGTCGACGCCCGCAACGGCGTCATCGAGCAGACCCGCCGCCACGCCGCCGTCGCCGCCCTCCTGCGCGTCCCCCACGTCGTCCTCGCCGTCAACAAGATGGACCTCGTCGACTACCAGGAGCCGGTCTTCGCGAAGATCGCCGAGGAGTTCAACGCGTACGCCTCGGAGCTGGGCGTTCCGGAGATCACCGCGATCCCGATCTCGGCCCTGGCCGGCGACAACGTCGTGGAGCCCTCCGCGAACATGGACTGGTACGGCGGCCCGACGGTGCTGGAGCACCTGGAGACCGTTCCGGTCAGCCACGACCTCACCGCCTGCCCGGCCCGCTTCCCGGTGCAGTACGTGATCCGTCCGCAGACCGCCGAGCACCCCGACTACCGCGGCTACGCGGGCCAGATCGCCTCCGGCGTCCTGCGCGTCGGCGAGGCCGTCACCGTCCTGCCGTCGGGCCGTACGTCCGTCATCGAGGGCATCGACGCCCTGGGTGAGTCCGTGGACATCGCCTGGTCCCCGCAGTCGGTGACCCTGCGCCTCAAGGACGACATCGACATCTCGCGCGGCGACCTGATCGCGCCGTCCGCGAGCGCCCCGGCCACCACGCAGGACGTCGTCGCCACCGTCTGCCACGTCGCGGACCAGCCGCTGGCCGTCGGCGCACGGGTGCTGATCAAGCACACGACGCGCACGGTCAAGGCGATCGTCAAGGAGATCCCCTCCCGGCTGACCCTGGACGACCTGTCCCAGCACCCGGACCCCGGGCAGCTGGTGGCCAACGACATCGGCCGCGTCGTCGTCCGCACGGCCGAGCCGCTCGCGCTCGACGCGTACGCCGACTCCCGCCGCACCGGGTCCTTCCTGCTCATCGACCCGGCCGACGGCACCACCCTGGCGGCGGGCATGGCGGGCGAGGCCTTCGCCTCCAAGGCCGAGACCGCGGAGGCGGACGAGGAAGGGTGGGACTTCTAGATCATGCTTGCCGACATCTACTCCACCTTCGCGAAGGAGGGCGGCCGCGTAGGCAGCGGCGCCCTCGGCAGCGGCCAGGGAGGAGTGGCGCGATGTGCGCGATGACGTACGCGCACCGCATGCGCGCCCTCACCCCCCACGAGCCGTACCTGCCCCCGCATCACAGACGAAGACCTGCGCCGTAATCCAAAGACGGCGCGTCGAGAGGAAGTCCTCCCGTGCCTGCCACCGGTAATACCCGCAAGACCCTGCGCCGCGGCGTTGTCGCCGCCGCCGCCCTGCCGCTGCTGATCGGCGCCCTCGCCTCCTGCGGCTACGGTTCCGAGGCCGAGAAGACCGCCGACAAGGACGTCAAGCCGGCCGCCGCCGACGCGGGCAAGAAGCTCTCCGCCTCCGAGGTCCGCATCGGGTACTTCCCGAACCTGACCCACGCGACCGCCCTGGTCGGCCTCCAGGAAGGCCTGATCGAGAAGGAACTGAACGGCACCAAGGTCAAGCCGCAGTCCTTCAACGCCGGCCCGTCCGAGATCGAAGCCCTCAACGGCGGCTCTCTCGACATCGGCTTCATCGGCCCCTCCCCCTCCATCAACGGCTACGTCAAGTCCAAGGGCTCCAACCTGCGGATCATCTCCGGATCCGCCTCCGGCGGCGTCAAGCTCGTCGTGAACCCGGACAAGATCAAGACCCTGGACGACCTCAAGGGCAAGAAGATCGCCACCCCGCAGAAGGGGAACACGCAGGACGTCGCGTTCCTCAACTGGATCTCCGAGAAGGGCTGGTCGGTCGACCCCGAGTCCGGCAAGGGCGACGTCTCCGTCGTCCGCACCGACAACAAGGTCACCCCCGACGCCTTCAAGCAGGGCTCGATCGACGGCGCCTGGGTGCCCGAGCCCACCGCCTCCAAGCTCGTCTCCGACGGCGGCTCCGTCCTCCTCGACGAGGGCAGCCTGTGGCCCGAGAACAAGTTCGTGATCACGAACATCATCGTGTCGCAGAAGTTCCTCAAGGAGCACGCGGACGTGGTCGAGGCAGTGCTGCGCGGCACGGTGAAGACCAACGAGTGGATCCACGCCAACCAGGACAAGGCGAAGGTCTCCGCGAACGCCAAGCTCCAGGCGGACACCGGCAAGGCGCTCGACCCCAAGGTCATCGACCCGGCGTGGCCGAGCATCGCGGTCACCGACGACCCGCTGGCCGCGACGCTGAAGAAGCAGTCCGACTGGGCGGTCAAGGCCAGGCTCATCGAGCAGCCCGACCTCACCGGCATCTACGACCTGACGCTCCTCAACAAGGTCCTCAAGGCCGCCGGCAAGCCCGCGGTCTCCGACGCCGGCCTCGGCGCCAAGTAACCCGTAGTCCAGCAACCCCAGGAGGTGACGACCATGGCCACCACTCTCGCCAAGGCTGCCGAGGGCGCGGTAGCGGAGCAGACGCACGCCGCCCGCATCGAGCACGTCTCGAAGTCCTTCTCCGGCCCGGCCGGATCGCAGCTCGTCCTGGACGACATCAGCCTCGATGTCGCTCCCGGAGAGTTCGTCACCCTTCTGGGGGCCTCGGGGTGTGGGAAGTCCACCCTGCTGAACCTGGTCGCGGGTCTGGACAAGCCGTCGGCGGGGTCCATCGAGACCCTCGGCCGTCCGGCCCTGATGTTCCAGGAGCACGCGCTCTTCCCGTGGCTCACCGCGGGCAAGAACATCGAGCTGGCCCTGCGGCTGCGCGGGGTCGCCAAGGCCGAGCGCATGCCCGAGGCCGAACGGCTGCTGGAGCTCGTCCGCCTCGGCGGCGCCCACGGCAAGCGCGTCCACGAACTCTCCGGCGGCATGCGCCAGCGCGTCGCCCTCGCCCGGGCCCTCGCCCAGGACAGCCGCCTCCTGCTGATGGACGAGCCCTTCGCGGCCCTCGACGCCATCACCCGCGACGTCCTGCACGGCGAACTCACCCGCATCTGGGAAGAGACCGGCCTGTCCGTCCTCTTCGTCACCCACAACGTGCGCGAGGCCGTCCGCCTCGCCCAGCGCGTCGTCCTCCTCTCCTCCCGCCCCGGCCGGGTCGCGAAGGAATGGACCGTGGACATCCCGCAGCCGCGCCGCATCGAGGACGCGGACGTCGCCGAGCTGTCCCTCGAGATCACTGAACACCTGCGTGGGGAGATCCGCCGCCATGGCCAGCACTGACACCACTCCGAAGGCCACGGCGAAGACCGACGACCTGGCCGGCCTGGAAGCCGGCCTGGACGCCCTCGACGCGGTCCAGACCCACCGCACCCCGGTGCGCGAGGTCCTCACCAAGAAGGTCCTGCCCCCGATCCTGGCCGTCGGCCTGGTGCTGGTGGTGTGGCAGGTCCTCGTCTCGGCGAAGGTCACCGACGAGACCAAGCTGCCCGCCCTGTCCGCGGTCTGGGACAGCCTGTCCGAGATGTGGCTGAAGGGCACGCTCCTCGAAGTCATCTGGACCTCGGTCTCCCGGGGCCTCCTCGGCTTCCTCCTCGCCCTGGCCATCGGCACCCCGCTGGGCCTGGTCGTCGCCCGGGTGAAGTTCGTCCGCGCCGCGATCGGCCCGATCCTCCAGGGCCTGCAGTCGCTGCCGTCGGTGGCGTGGGTGCCGCCGGCCGTGCTCTGGTTCGGCCTCAACGACGCCATGATGTACACGGTGATCCTGCTCGGCGCGGTGCCGTCGATCGCCAACGGCCTCGTCTCCGGCATCGACCAGGTCCCACCGCTGTTCCTGCGCGCCGGCCGCACCCTGGGCGCCACCGGCCTGCGCGGCGCCTGGCACGTCGTCATGCCGGCCGCCCTGCCCGGCTACGTCGCCGGGCTCAAGCAGGGCTGGGCCTTCTCCTGGCGCTCCCTGATGGCCGCCGAGATCATCGCCAGCTCCCCCGACCTGGGCCTCGGCCTCGGACAGCTCCTCGAAAACGGCCGCAACAACATCGACCTGCCGGGCGTGTTCCTCGCGATCATCCTGATCCTGGTCGTCGGCATCGCCATCGACCTGCTGATCTTCAGCCCCGTCGAGCGCTGGGTCCTGCGCAGCCGCGGCCTCCTGGTCAAGAACTGAGCACCCGATGTCCCGCGCACTTCTGGTCATAGCCCACGGCAGCCGCGACCCGCGGCACGCGGCGACCGTGCACGCCCTCGTCGGGCGGGCCCGGTCGCTGCGGCCGGGGCTCCGGGTGGAGACGGCCTTCCTGGACTTCAACGGCCCGACCGTCTCCCAGTCCCTGGCATCCCTGTACCTCTCGGGCGTACGCGAGGTCGTGGCCCTGCCGCTGCTCCTCACCAGGGCCTTCCACGCGAAGGCGGACATCCCCGCGGTACTGGCGGAGTCGGCCGTCCGCCTCCCCGACCTCTCGGTCCGGGTGGCGGACGTCCTGGGCCCCCACCCGCTCCTGGTGGCCTCCCTGGAACGCCGCCTCGCCGAGGCCGGCCTCGGCCTCACCCCGGCGGAGCGCGGGACGACCGGCGTCGTCCTCGCGTCCGCCGGCTCCACAGACCCGGAGGCGATCGCAGTGATCGCTGAAATCGCGCGGGAGTGGCGGCACACCGGTTGGTGCGCCGTGCGGCCTGCGTTCGCCTCCGCTGCCCTTCCCCGCACGGAGGACGCCGTACGCGCCCTGCGCGCGGAGGGAGTCAGCCGCGTGGCGGTGGCCCCGTACGTCATCGCCCCGGGCTTCCTCCCGGACCGCATCACGGCGGCCGCCGAGGCGGCGGGCGCGGACGTGATCGCGCCCGTCCTGGGCGCCACCCCGGAACTGGCCCGCCTCCTCCTCCACCGCTACGACACCGCGGCCTCGGCCCGCGCCCCGCGCGAGGCCCTGACGGCCTGAGGCGCCGTCCCCGTCGGCGGGGCGGCAGACCGGTCAGCCGCGGGCGGCGGCCTCGTCCGCCAGGGCGGTGAGGTCTGCGATGGACATCGCGCCCGGGGGGAGGCCTTCGCGGGCGAAGATGTTCGCCGCGTGGCGCAGTACGTCGTTGACCGGGGTGGGCACGCCGTGGAGGCGGCCCAGCAGGGAGATCTCGCCGTTGAGGTAGTCGGCCTCCACCGAGCCCGTGCCGCGGGCCAGGCTCTGCCAGGAGGAGCCGCCGCGCACGCCCGCCGGCTGGTCCACCTTGCCGTCGCGGGCCGCCGACTGTTCGGCGTCGGTCGCGTAGCCGATGCCCGCCGCGTCGAAGGCGGCCTTGCCCTCCCGGACGGCCCGCAGCAGCAGTGCCGCCTTGGCCGGGTCCGGCTCGGGGCCGGTGGTCGCCTGGATCGCGTTGCCCAGGTTGCCGAGCAGCTTCGCGTACTTCCACCGCATCACGTCCTCGACGACGGGTGCCTCGAAGCCCGCCCCGCCCAGGTCGGCGGCGATCGCCCGGATCCGCGCGTCCGATCCGCCGGCCGCCCGCCCGAGGTGCAGGATCCCGGTGAGCGGGGCGCACAGGGCCGAGACCACTCCCGGTTCCAGGAAGGTGGAGGGGAGCCAGACGCAGACCCCGTACACCCGCGAGAAGCGGCGGAGCGCGAGCCGTTCGCTCTCCACGCCGTTCTGCGCGCACAGCAGCGGCAGCCGCTGCGCGGCCGTGCCGCCGCCCGCGACCTCCGCGTCGCCCCACGCGTCCAGGGCGGCGATGGCGTCCTGCGTCTTCACCGTGAGCAGCAGTACGTCGTCCGGCCGCAGTTCGCCCAGCTCCGGAGGGCCGGTGACCACGGGGAGCCGGTGGACGCGGGCGCCGTCGGCGGTGGTGAGCCGCAGTCCGTCCGCCTTCAGCGCCTCGGCGTGCGCGCCGCGCGCGACGAGGACGACCTCCCGGCCCGTTTCGGCGAGGCGTCCGCCGATGGTCGCGCCGATCGCGCCGGCGCCGATGATGATGTAACGCATGCCCCGAGCCTGACACACCCGTGACGCCCGGATACGGTCGGGCCATGATGGACTCGTCGTTCCTGCTGGGCGGGGACCTGCCCGTACGCCGTCTCGGTTTCGGTACCGGCGGACTGGTCGGTGCAGGCTACTGGGGGCCGCGCGGCAGCCGCGCCGAGGCCCGTACGCTGCTGCGCGCGGCCGTGGAGCGGGGTGTGACGCTGATCGACACCGCCGACAACTACGGGCCCGGCCTGGCCGAGGAGTTGGTCGCCGAAGGCCTCCACCCGTACGGGGAGCGGCTGGTGGTCGCCACGAAGGGCGGGGTGGTGCGCACCGGGCCGGACGAGTGGCACGTGGCGGGCCGTCCGGAGCAGTTGCGGCGGATGTGCGAGGCGAGCCTGCGGCGGCTGCGGCTGGAGCGGATCGACCTGTACCAGCTGCACCGCTTCGACCCGGCGGTTCCGATGGCCGAACAGCTGGGCGCGCTCGTGGAGTTGCGGGCGGAGGGCAAGATCCGGCACATCGGCCTGGACACCGTGACGGCCGAACAGCTGCGTCTGGCGGTGGAGTCGGCCCCCGTCGCCGCGGTGCAGAACCCGTTCAGCCTGCTGGACCGCTCCTCCGCCGACGTGCTGGCGCTGTGCGAGGCGCGGGGGATCGCCTTCCTGCCGTACTACCCGCTGGGCAGCGGGGTCCTGACCCGCGGGGGTGCGGCCGCCGTCGCCGAGGTGGCCGCCGCGCACGGGGCGACCCCGGGGCAGGTGGCGCTGGCCTGGCTGCTGCACCGTTCCCCGGTCCTGTGCCCCACGCCGGGCACCGGTTCCCCCGCGCACCTGGCGGAGAACATGGGCGCCGCGTCGCTCTCCCTGTCCGGAGGGGACTTGGCGCTGCTCGACGCGGTGGGGGCCGGGTAGGGCCGCCGGCTCACCGGGTGGCGCCGCAGCGGGGGCGGGCCAGGCTGGAAGCGAAGTGATCGTTCCGGGCCGGGCGCCGGGGCGCAGCCCGCCGCCGGAGGCGGCCGACCCCACGGCGGCGATCCGCAGCGTCGAGGCTCCGCCGATGCTGCTGGTCGGCGTCCGCGGCGACCCGGCCACTCCGTACGCGTGGACGGAGCAGACCGCCCGTGTGCTCGGCGATGCCGTCGTCCTGGACCACAGGGGCGAGGGGCACACCGGTTTCGGCCGCTCCCGGTGCGTCAGCCGGTACGTGGAGCGTTACCTGCCGGAGGGCAGGCTGCCGCATTCGACGGCGGTGTGCCCGGCGGAGGGGATCGACGCCGAGGGCCACGAGACCGTCGAGCCGTCGGGGCACTGAGCCCGTCCCGTGCTCACGGGCGGGTCAGCTCCACGAGCTTGACGACGGTGTTCCAGTTGCGGGTGGTGACGTCCAGGCCCTTGACGACGGCGGGCCGGGCGAGGGCCTCGGCCAGTTTGGAGCGGCCGAGGCCGTCCGGGGCGTAGAGGTAGAGGACACGGTCCCCCAGCCGGTATTCCTCCGGGAGGTAGGCGGGGCCGTCGAGCGCGGCGAAGCGCTCCGGGCCGGGCTGCTCGGAGAAGAAGGTGGCGTGGAGTTGCCTGCCCTCCAGTTCGGCCGCCGGGAAGGGGCAGGCCGCGGCGACGGCCGCGAGGTGGTCCCCGTCGACGACGAGGCAGGGCACCCGGAAGCCGAAGTGGGCCTCGATGGCCGCCTCCAGGCCCCGGGCGAGGGCGGTGGGGTCGGTCTCCGCACTGCTGAAGACGGCGTTGCCGCTCTGCAGGTACGTCTGCACGTCGCCGTGGCCGAGGCCCTCCAGTACGGAGCGCAGCTCGGCCATCGGGACCTTCTTGTTCCCGCCGACGTTGATGCCGCGCAGGAGGGCGGCGTACTTCTTGGTCATGGCCGCACCCTAAGGGCGTGCCTACGACAGTGCGGCCTCGATGAGGTCGGCGGCCTGCCGCGTGCCGCCCTCGGAGGCCATGCCGGCGCGGATGGCCTCCGCGCGTACGGCGACCCCGGGGTCGGCGAGCAGGCCGAGGACGGCCTCGCGCAGGGTGGTGGCGTCCGCGTCCTCCGCGTCGACGCGCCGGGCGACGCCGAGGGCGGCCAGCATGTCGGCGTTGCCGAACTGGTCGACGGCCTGCGGCACGGCGACCATCGGGGTCGCGGTGGCCAGGCCCTCCTGGCTGCCGCCGGCGCCCGCGTGGGTGACGAAGGCGTCGGCCTGGCGCAGGATGTCCAGTTGGGGAACCCAGCGGTGGACCTCGACGTTGGCGGGGACCTCGCCCAGCTCGGCCTCGTCGGTGAACTTGCCGATCTGCAGGACCACGTGCCAGTCGGGGAGGTCGCCGAAGGCCTCGACGCAGGCGCGGTAGAAGGCGGGCTGCTTGGTGAAGGTGGAGCCGAGGGAGACCAGGAGCACCTTCTTCCCCTCGGCGGAGGCGGGCCGCTCCCAGGTGCCCTGGGTGGCGCTGCGGTCGCCCTGGCAGGCGCCGACGAAGGTGTAGACGGACTCGTCGACCCGGTCGGCGTGCGGCTGGAGGGCGCGCGGGATCAGGACGATGCTGCGCCGCGGGCGGCCGACGAAGCGGTCGGGGTCCTCGTCGATGCCGTTCTCGTCGAGCCAGGCGCGGAAGCGGGCGTAGTACGCCTGCCCGCGCTCGGAGGCGCGCAGTTCCGCCGTCATCGGGGCGGCGACCTCCTCCTCGTAGCCGGTCCAGGCGACCAGGTTCGGGGAGAGGGAGATCTCGGGAACGCCCCAGCGGCGGGCGAGGACGCTCGCCGGGTAGGCGGTGATGTCGTGGATGACGAGGTCCGGTTCGTCGCCCTCGAAGGCGTCGGCGAGCTGCGGGAGCGCCTGGACGGCGTCGTTCAGGAAGGGTTCGATGTTGTCGATGAGCTCGGTGCCCCAGGCCTCGGGCTCGTCCTCGGTGGGGAGGGTGGACTTCCAGATCACCGGAGTGGCGCCGGTCTCCGCGACCTTCTCGGCGAAGGAGGCGGGGATGGCGTAGCTGACGCGGTGACCCCTGGCGACGAGCTCCCGGATCACTTCGATGCTCGGGTTCACGTGCCCGGGTGCGGCGATGGAGAACATGGCGATGTGTGCGGGCTTGGCTGCTGAAGTCATGGCTCGACCATAGCGAGACGATACGTCTCGTGCAATTGGAAAGGGATCAAGCGGGCCACCCTGCCCGAAAACCAACGCGTTGGCCGGTTCACGCCCCCTCAGGGGCCTCCCGGGCCCGGAATGCGAGACTGGGCGGACTCACGGTGATCACGACGATCCGGCGAAGGACGAGACGAACGCATGGACGAGGCGCGGGCCAGGGACGTACTGGCGGAGGCGGGATTCGCGGGCACGGGGGCGGACCGCCCGGAGCTGCTCGCCTTCGGCGAGAACGCCGTCTTCGCGGTCGGCGCCCTGGTGGTCAAGGTGGGCCGCGAGGCGGGTCTGCTGGAACGGGCCGAGCGGGAACTCGCGGTGGCCGACTGGCTCGCCGAGTCCGGGATCCCGGCCGTCCGGGCGGCCGAACCGAAGCCCCGGCTGGTGGGCGGGCACCCGCTGACCGTCTGGCACCGGCTCCCCGAACCACTGCGGCCGGCCGGCCCCGAAGACCTCGCGGCGCTGCTGCGGCCGCTGCACGCGCTGCCCGCGCCCTCCTTCGCGCTTCCCGCCCGGGACCTGCTGGGCGGGGTCGAGCGGTGGCTCCGGCTGGCCGGCGGGGCCGTCGACCCCGAGGACGCGGCGTACCTGCGCGCCCGGCGCGACGCCTACGCCGGCGAGGTCTGCGCGCTCACCCCGCACCTGACCCCCGGCCCCGTCCACGGCGACGCCCTGCCGCGCAACGTGCACGTGGGCCCGGACGGGCCGGTCCTGGTGGACCTGGAGACCGTGTCGGCGGACCTGCGGGAACACGACCTGGTGGTGATGGCCCTGTCCCGCGACCGCTACGGGATGCCCGCCGCCGCCTACGAGGCCTTCGCGGCGGCGTACGGATGGGACGTGCGGGAGTGGGAGGGCTGCGCGGTCCTGCGCGGTGCCCGCGAGACGGCGAGCTGCGCGTGGGTCGCCCAGCACGCACCCGCCAACCCGAATGCCCTGGCCGAATTCCGCCGCCGCGTGACCTCCCTCCGCGAAGGCGACACGGAAGCCCGCTGGCACCCCTTCTAGGCCGAGGCGTACCGCCGCGGCACGGGCCGCACAGCCCGGACCGGCGGGCTCCGGACCGGTCGGCGGGAAGGTCAGGCCTGGGCCGGGACGCGCCCCCGCAGCGGCCACGCCGTGTCGATCACCGCGTCCGGGCTGCCCTGGCGGCGCAGGTAGGACTGGAAGTCACGGGCCCAGCGGGCGTGCCAGCCGCCCTGCCGGTCGTGCAGCTCCGCCGGGCTGAGCGCCGCGACCTGCGGGTGCCGGGCGGCTATCGCCCGGGCCACCTGGACCGCCGCCAGCGCGTCGGCCCCCGCGTCGTGCGCGGCGTCGAGGGTGACCCCGTACACACCGCACACCGCCTCCAGCGTCCGCTTGCCGCGCCGGAAGCGGTCCACGGCCCGGTCTATCGTCAGCGGGTCCACCACCGGCCCGGTCTCGGCACCGCCCAGCCGGTCGGCGAGCGAGGGCAGCCCGTACCGGGCCAGCTCGGCCGAGAGCAGCGTCAGGTCGAAGGCCGCGTTGTAGGCGACCACCACCGCACCGCCGCGCCAGTGCTCCACCAGCGCCGCCGCGACCTCCTCGGCGACCTCCCCCGCCGGGCGGCCCTCGGCGACGGCCCGCTCCGTGCTGATCCCGTGGATCGCCGCGGCCTCCCCCGGGATCGGTATCCCAGGATCCGCGAGCCAGCCGCGCCTCGCGCGCACCTCACCGCCCCGCACCTCGACCACCGCGGCCGTCACGATCCGGGACTCCCCCGGCTCCGTACCGGTCGTCTCCAGGTCGAACCCGACCAGCGCTCCCCCGTGCCACGCCTCCATGACGCGCCCCTCCCCCGTGTTTCCGGTCAACGCGTTTCAGCCTGCCACGAGCCACTGACACCCGGCCCGGGCACCCCCCGGCGCCGCCCCGGACCCGGCCTGGTAAGCCCGGGTTCACGACACCGGCCGCGAGTCCTCCCACACCGACTCGAACTCCTCCCGGTACGTCTGGAACAGCCCGTGGTCGGCGTCCTTCGGCACGCCCCGCCCGCCGCCGCGCAGCACCAGCACCGGCGCCTCCATGCCCCGGGCCCGCCGCAGGTACGACTGGACCACCGCGATGCCCGAGGACTGCCCCTCCACCAGGTAGGCGGTGAAGCGCGGGGTCTCGTCGAAGACGTGGATGTCGAAACGCGACGGGTCCCTCAGGCCCGCCCGCACCCTGCGCACGTGCAGGATGTTCATCTCCACGGACCGGCTCAGCTCGCCCTTGCGCAGCCCCAGCTCCCGCTCGCGCCGCTTGACCGCGCTGCTCGCCGGGTTCAGGAACAGCAGCCGCACCCGGCAGCCCGCCTCCGTGAGCCTGACGAGCCTTCGGCCCGAGAAGTTCTGCACCAGCAGGTTGAGACCTATGCCGATGGCGTCGAGCCGCCGCGCGCCCCCGAACAGGTCCTCCGCCGGAAGCTGCCGCTGGAGCCGCACCCGGTCCGGATGGACCGAGATGACGTCCGCGTACCGGTCCCCGACCAGGTCCTCGACGGCGTCGATCGGCAGCCGGTCCGCCGAGGGACTGCCCGAGCCCGCGCCCAGCACCTCCAGCAGCCGCGCCGAGGCGCGCTCCGCCTGCTCCAGCACCGCCCGCGACAGCGCCCTGTTGCGGGAGACCACGTTCCGGGTGACCTCCAGCTCGTCGAGCGCCAGCTCGATCTCGCGGCGGTCGTCGAAGTACGGCTCGAAGCACGGCCAGTGCTGGACCATCAGCTCCCGCAGCTGCGGCAGCGTCAGGAAGCTCAGCACGTTGTCGTCGGCCGGGTCGAGGAGGTAGCCCTTGCGCCGGCTGACCTCGCGCACGGCCACCGCGCGCTGCACCCACTCCTGCCCGGCGGGGCCTGCCGCGGCGACGACCCAGTCGTCCCCGCCGTGCACCGGCTCGTAGACGGGCCGCAGCACGGCGCCGACCACCGACCGCAGCCGCTGCTCGATGAGATTCAGCCAGATGTACGCGCGGCCCGCGCGCTGGGCCCGGGTGCGGACCTCGCTCCACGCGTCCGCGCCCCAGTCCAGCTCGGCGCCGGCCCGCGCGTCCCCGGCCGCCGGCGGGGCCAGTGACACCGCCGCCCCGGCCGCCGCCGCGCCCGGCACACCGCCGGACGCACCGGACGCACCGCCCGCGGCGTCCACCGGGCCACCCTCGTGACCGCTGTCACCAGGGGGCAGCTCCAGACCTCCCGAGCTCACCCGTGCACCGCCTTCTGCGTCTGGACGCCCGTCTCCAGTGATCACGGAAGGGTACTCCGCGCACGCGGTCCGACGCAGCCCGAAGCCGTCCCCTTTGACCTCAGGTCCCCTGGTCCGGCCGTCCGTTGACCCATTATGTGATGCCCGGACAGTCGGTTGACCCGCATATCAGCTCTCCGGTTCACCCATCGGCAGCATTCCAAGTCCACGCGTGCGGACCCTCTTTCGGGGAAGATCTGGCAGAGACGTGATCCGCGCCGGATCCAGCAGGATCGCGGGCCGGACCGAGCCGGACCAGGATGGGAAGAGTCGTTAGCCATGCAAGTCTGGCCGGGGCAGGCGTATCCGCTGGGCGCCACGTACGACGGCGCGGGCACCAACTTCGCGGTCTACTCCGAGGTCGCCCGGCGCATCGAGCTGTGCCTGCTGCACGACGACGGCTCGGAGACCGCCGTCGAGCTGCGCGAGACGGACGCCTTCGTGCGCCACGCCTACCTGCCCGGGATCATGCCCGGCCAGCGGTACGGGTTCCGCGTGCACGGCCCGTACGAGCCCGAGCGCGGGCAGCGCTGCAACGCGGCGAAGCTGCTGCTGGACCCGTACGCGCGGGCCATCAGCGGGAAGGTGACCTGGGGCGAGGAGGTCTACGGGTACCACTTCGGCCGGCCGGACTCCCGCAACGACCTGGACTCGGCCCCGCACACGATGAGTTCGGTCGTGGTGAACCCGTACTTCGACTGGGCCAACGACCGGCCGCCGCGCCACGAGTACCACCACACGGTGCTGTACGAGGCCCACGTGAAGGGCCTGACCATGCGCCACCCCGACCTCCCGGAGGAGCTGCGGGGCACCTACGGGGCGCTCGCGCACCCGGCGGTGATCGGGCACCTGGCGAAGCTCGGGGTGACGGCGCTGGAGCTGATGCCCGTGCACCAGTACGTCAACGACCACCGCCTGGTGAACGACGGGCTCAGCAACTACTGGGGCTACAACACCATCGGCTTCTTCGCCCCGCACAACGGCTACGCCTCCGGGGACCGGGGCCAGCAGGTGCTGGAGTTCAAGTCGGCGGTACGGGCGCTGCACGAGGCCGGGATCGAGGTGATCCTGGACGTGGTCTACAACCACACCGCCGAGGGCAACCACCTGGGCCCGACGCTGTCCTTCCGCGGCCTCGACAACGCCTCGTACTACCGGCTCGGGGACGATCCCCGGCACTACACGGACACCACGGGCACCGGGAACTCGCTGCTGATGCGCTCCCCGCACGTACTCCAGCTGATCATGGACTCGCTGCGGTACTGGGTGACCGAGATGCACGTGGACGGCTTCCGCTTCGACCTCGCGGCCACGCTGGCCCGGCAGTTCCACGAGGTGGACCGGCTGTCGTCGTTCTTCGACCTGGTGCAGCAGGACCCGGTGGTCAGCCAGGTGAAGCTGATCGCGGAGCCCTGGGACCTGGGCGAGGGCGGCTACCAGGTGGGGAACTTCCCGCCGCTGTGGACCGAGTGGAACGGCAAGTACCGCGACACCGTACGGGACCTGTGGCGCGGACAGCCGCGCACGCTCGCCGAGTTCGCGGGACGGCTGACGGGCTCCTCCGACCTCTACCAGGACGACGGACGGCGGCCGCTGGCCTCCATCAACTTCACCACCTGCCACGACGGCTTCACCCTGAACGACCTGGTCTCGTACAACGAGAAGCACAACGAGGCCAACCGGGAGGGCAACCGGGACGGCGAGACCCACAACCGGTCCTGGAACTGCGGCGTCGAGGGACCCACCGACGACCCGGAGGTCCGGGAGCTGCGCGCTCGGCAGATGCGCAACTTCACCGCCACCCTGATGCTGTCGCAGGGCGTGCCGATGCTCAGTCACGGCGACGAGTTCGGCCGCTCCCAGGAGGGCAACAACAACGCCTACTGCCAGGACAACGAGCTGTCCTGGGTGACCTGGCCCGAACCTGGCAAACCGCCGCCGGGCCTGCTGGAGTTCACCCGCCGCATGGTGTGGCTGCGCCGCGACCACCCGGTGTTCCGGCGGCGCAGGTTCTTCCACGGCCGGCCGGTGGAGGGCACGCACGACGAACTCTCCGACATCGCCTGGTTCACCCCGCACGGTGAGGAGATGCGGGCGCGGGACTGGCAGGCGCAGCACGCGCGGGCGCTGACCGTGTTCCTCAACGGGGAGGCGATCTCCGAGCCGGGTTCGCGCGGGGAGCGGATCACCGACGACTCGTTCCTGCTGATGTTCAACGCGGGTGCCGATCCGCAGGACTTCACCGTCCCGCCCGGGCACGGCGCGCACTGGCGGCTGGTCGTGGACACGGCGCGGGCGGAAGTGCTGCCACCCGGCACCGGGCCGCAGTACGCGGCCGGTGACCGGGTGGCCCTGACGGGACGGTGTCTGGTGGTGCTTCAGCGGCCGGCGTAGCCGGTGGCGGAGCCGGCCGCGGAGTCCTCGGGGGAGGTGGTGCGCTGGGCCGGGATGAAGGCCTCGGCCGGGGCGGCGGCCGGGGCCTGGGGCCGGGCGGACGGCACCCGGGTCACGAGGGCGATGGCCAGGCACAGCGCGGCCGCGCCCACCGCCACGGCGAAGGCCCCGGCGGGCCCGTACGATTCGGCGAGCCGCCCGGAGACGGCCAGCGCGGCGGCCTGCCCGGCCACCAGGGAGCTGGCGGCGAAGGCCATCGACTCGGCGAGCCGGGCGGGCTCGACGACGCGCTCGGTGAGCGCGAACGCGGTGATCAGGTGCGGGGCGTACGCGGCACCGAGGACGGTGACGACCAGGTACAGCGGCCACAGGGTCTCGGTGAACAGCAGCGGTACCGAGAGGAGCAGCGCGGCACCGGTGGCCACCCGCCAGCGCAGCCGCAGCCCGAAGCGGGCGGGCAGCGCACCGAGCGCCAGACCGACGGCGGCGCTGACGACTCCCATGGCGGCGTACACGATGCCGGCCTGTCCGGGGACGCCCAGCCGGTCGGTGAGCGCGGCGATCCCCGCCTGACAGGCGCCGAACATGGCGCCCTGGAGGGCGAGGGAGCCGCGTACGGCGTGCACCACGCGGGGCTGCCGGGCGGGCCGGGCGCCGTCGGCGCGCTCCGGCGCGGGGGTCCCGGCCGTGACGGCGGCGGTCGGGTGCAGGGCGTACGCGGTGCCGAAGACGGCCACGAGGGCGGCGGCGCCGCCGAGGGCGACGGCCGGGTGCGCGACGAGCGCGGCGAGGCCCACGAGGGCCGGGCCGAAGACGAAGGAGACCTCGTCGAGGGTGCCTTCGAGCGAGTGCACGGCGCCGACGGTCTTCTCGTCGGCCTTCGCGCGGTGCGCGAGCGCGACGGAGCGGGTGCGGGCGAGCGGCCCGATCAGCGGTACGGAGGCCCCGGTGACGGCGCCGATCGCGGCGAGCGGGGCGGTCGCGAGGCCGCCGAGGGCGCCGGCGACGAGCGCGGCGGTGGCGAGGGCGTTGACGGCCGCCGCGGCGAGGACGACGGGCCGCTGCCCGTGGCGGTCGGCGAGGCGGCCGAGGAGGGGCCCGAAGACCACCTGGCCCGCGGAGAGGGTGCCGCCGACGATTCCGGCGGTGGCGAGCGAGCCGCTGGTCTCGGCGACCAGCAGGACGCTCCCGAACTGGGACATCGCGACGGGCAGTCGGGCGAAGAAGGAGACGAGCGGGAGTAGGGGCCCGGTCAGGGCGATGACGTGACGATAGGTACTGACGGTTCCAACCACTTGATCGACACTAACGCGGCGCAGTCACCCGGATGCATTGGGTAATGGCACGGAATCGCGCGGGCTGGGTACGTACGTTCTCATGACCCTGGGGTATTCAATCAGCCAATCGGAATCCGACGTTCAGACGCCCGTCGTTCCGGCGTCGACCTACCGTCTCCAGCTGGGCCCGCGCTTCACGTTCGCGGCGGCCGGGGCAGCCGTACCGTACCTCGCCTCGCTCGGCGTGTCACACCTGCACCTCTCCCCGGTGCTGGAGGCGGTGCCGGGCTCGGAGCACGGGTACGACGTCACCGACCACGCGAGGGTACGGGCCGAACTGGGCGGCGAGCGGGGTCTGCGCGCGCTCGCGGCGGCCGGACGGGCCCACGGGCTGGGGCTGGTGCTCGACATCGTCCCGAACCACATGGCGGTACCGGTGCCGCTGCGGCTCAACCGGCCCCTGTGGGAGGTGCTGCGGGAGGGGCCGCACTCGCCGTACGCGCGGTGGTTCGACATCGACTGGGAGGGCGGCGGGGGGCAGGTCCTGCTGCCGGTGCTGGGCGGGGAGGGGGAGGCGGGCGAGGTGGTGGGCGGCGACGGGGACGGGGAGGCACTGCTCCGGTACGGGGCCGTGGAGTTGCCCCTGCGGACCGGGACGGCCGGACTGCCGATGCCGGAGCTGCTGGCCGCGCAGTGGTACCGGGCGGCGTGGTGGCGCGAGGCGCGGACGGCCCTCAACTACCGCCGCTTCTTCACGATCTCCGATCTGATCGGGGTGCGGGTGGAGGACCCCGCCGTGTTCGCCGCGAGCCACGCCAAGGTGCTGCAACTGGTTCGGGACGGGGTGGTGGCCGGCCTGCGGATCGACCACGTCGACGGGCTGGCGGACCCGGAGCAGTACCTGCGGCGGCTGCGGGCGGCGGCCGGGGGCGACTGCTGGGTGGTCGTCGAGAAGATCCTGGCCCGCCGGGAGCGGCTGCCGGCGTCCTGGCCGGTGGCCGGCACCACCGGGTACGACGCGCTGCACCGGATCGACGGTGTGTTCACCGACCCGGCGGGCGCGGGGCGACTGGCCCGCGCGTACGGGGAGTCCGGCGGCGGGCCCGCCTCGTGGGAGGAGACCGCCTCGGCCGCGGCGCGGGAGGTGCTGACCGTCGACCTGGCCGCCGAGCTGGCCCTGCTGGAGCGCTGGGCGGGAACGGAACTGGCGGGTGGGGTACGGGAGTTGCTCATCGCCTCGCCCGTGTACCGGACGTACCCGGGCGGGCCGGGTCCGTCGGCGGCGACCCTGGAGCGGGCCGCCGCGCGGGCGGGTGCTCAGGCGGTGGAGGGCGTACGGGCGCTGCTGCTGCGGGATCCCGCCTTCGCGGCGCGCTTCGCCCAGACCTCGGCGGCCCTGCGCGCCAAGTCCCTGGAGGACCGCGCCTTCTACCGGTGGGCGCCACTGCTGTCGGCCACCGAGGTGGGCGGGGAGCCCGGGGACCCGGCGGTGTCGGTCGCCGAGTTCCACGCGTACTGCGCGGAGCTGGAGCGGGACTGGCCCGCCTCGGGGACGGTGCTGTCCACTCACGACACGAAGCGCAGCGCGGACGTACGGGCCCGGATCGCGGTGCTGTCTCAGGCCCCGGAGGCGATGGGGGTGCCGGGCGGGCCGTCCGGGGCGGATCCCCGGCTGGCGTGGGCGGCCCGGCAGAGCGCGCTGGGGCTGGGCGGGGCGCCCGAGCGGGAACCCCGGCTGGCGGCGGCCCTGCTGAAGGCCGCGCGGGAGGCGGGGGTGCACACCTCCTGGACCGACCCCGACGAGGGGTACGAGGCGGGCATCGCGGCCCTGGTGCCCCGGGAGGCGGTGGAGCTGCCGCCGGAACTGGCGGAGGCGGCCCGGGCCAACGTGCTGGGGATGACCCTGCTGCACCTGGCGATGCCGGGGGTGCCGGAGGTGTACCAGGGTGCCGAGTACGAGTACAGGGCGCTGGTCGACCCCGACAACCGCCGCCCCGCCGAGTTCCCCCGGGAGGCGCTGGCCGCCCTGGACGCCGGCGCCGCCCCGCCGGACCTCGCGCGGGAGAAGCTCGCGCTGACGGCGGCCCTGCTGCGGCTGCGCCGCGACCGGCCCGCGCTGTTCACCGGCTACGCCCCCCTCTCGGCCCGGGGCCCGGCGGCCGGCCACTGCGTGGCCTTCGCCCGCCCGGCCGGCCTCGTCGCGGTGGCCACCCGCCTCTCCCACCGCCTGGCGGCGGCGGGCGGCTGGCGGGAGACCGCCCTGGAACTGCCCCCGGGGCGCTGGGGGCGCGTGGGGGGTCCGGGGGGTCCGGGAGGTCCGGCGTACGAGGGGCGGGTGCCGCTGGCGGAGCTGCTGGAGGGGCTGCCGGTGGCGGTGCTGGTGCGGGAGTAGGTGCGGCCCGCTACGCGCCCCGGCAGAGGGCGGTGTCCACGAGCGCTTCGACGTGCTTCGTGGTCGCTCCGTCGACCGGGTCGATGGTCACCGCGACATTGGCGGCGCGGCCGTCTTCGGTGACTCCCCCGCGGGTCTCGTATCCGGTGATGTCACCGCCGTGGCCCCAGGAGAGGCCGCCGCACGACAGCGTCCTGCTCATGAGGCCCAGGCCGTAGCCGGCGCCGCTGTCGCCGAGGGGGATCGTGGTGCGCATCTGGGCGAGTTGGGCGGGCTGGAGGAGGTCGCCGGCCAGGAGCGCGGTGAAGAAGCGGTTGAGGTCGGCGTTGGTGGAGATCATCTGGCCCGCCGCCCACGCCGCGGAGGGGTCGATCTCCGTGACGTCGTACACGGGTGCTCCCGGCGAGTCCTGGTGGTGGCCCTTGGGGTGGCGCTCCCGGATGGTCATGTCACCGGGGGCGGGGAAGTAGGTGTGGCGCAGTCCGGCGCGCCGGACGACCCGCTTGTCGATCTCCTCGGCGAGGGGGCGGCCGGTGATCTTCTGGACGATCAGGCCGGCCAGTACGTAGTTGGTGTTGCTGTAGGCCCAGCCGGTTCCGGGAGGGAAGCCGGCCTTGTGCCGGAAGGCGATGTCGAGGATGTCCCGGGGTTCGAGGTACCGGTGCCGGAGGATGTCGTCGGTGACGTCGGCCTCGTAGTCGGGCAGTCCGCTGGTGTGCTGGAGGAGCTGGCGGACGGTGATGCGGCTGCCGTCGATCCCTTCGCCCCGTACGAGGCCAGGAAGGTAGGTGTCGACCGGGGTGTCGAGGCCGATCCTTCCTTCGCCGACCAGTTGCAGTACGACGACGGCGGTGAAGGTCTTGGTGTTGCTGCCGATGCGTATCCGACCGTCCTCGGCGCCCGCGGTGTAGGTACGGGTGCGGCCGCCGCGGTCCGTGACGGTGGCCAGCGCGCCGGGGACGTGGTCGGTCCGTACCAGGGCGTTCAGGCCCTGCTGGACGGGGTCCGGGCGGGCGGTGGCCGTCGCGGACGGCGCCAGGAGGCCGATGGTGACGGCGGCGGCGGTCACCGCCTGTACGAGGGTCCTTCGCCGGGCTTGCTGGGGCATGGGGCAACTCCTGCGCAATGGTGCGGAGATCGGTGGGATCGGTGATATGCCCAGCATTTCCGTGTCCGGCCGCCGGGGCGATCCTGCTGCCCGGAAGGCGGGGGGTGGGGATATCCCCCGCCGACGGTGGGCCCGGCCTCCCCCGGGGAGGAGGTCGGGCCCGGGGTGGTCAGTGCCAGGTCTGGTAGGGGCTCTTCTGGGTGTGGGTGCCGCACGGGAAGGTGCGCAGGTGGTGCTGGGGGCTGTCGTCCAGGCACAGGCCGGTCGCCTGGTTCTTGAACTCGACGGCGCCGTCCGGGTAGCGGTGGACGATCCAGCTCTCGTCCTTGGCCTTGTCACACGGCTGCGCCGAGGCGGTGCCGCGCGGGTGGTCGGTGAGGCAGAGGCCGGTCTTGCGGTTCCTCAGCTCGCGGGTGCCGTCGGCCCACTGGTGGACGTTCCACTTCTGGTGGTCGTTGCCCAGGCAGGCGTACGTGCGGACACCGGCGTCGCTGTCGTCCAGACAGGCCGAGGTCGCGGCGTTGCGGAAGGTCTGGACGCTGTCGAGCGCGCCCGCCTCGGCGGTGGCGGCCGACGCCAGGGCGGTGGCGAGCAGGATGCCCGCCAGGACGGTCGTACGGATGCCCCTGCCCATGCCCATGCCCATGCCCATGCTCGTGCTCGTGCTCGTGCTCGTGCTCGTGCTCATGTCGTTCGCTCCTGGGTCAGCCGGTGATGTTGACGGGTCGGTAGGCGTGGTAGCCGTCACGGCCGTTCACGCCGTAGGAGTGCTGCTTCCAGCGCGTGCCGACGCCGCCCGCCTGCTCGTAGGACTTGTAGGCGGTGTGCGCGCTGTCGGCCCAGCCGTCGAAGATGACGACGTGGCGGAAGTCGGGGCTGTTGCTGTTGGCCTTGATCACCAGGTCTCCGGGGGCGAGGTCCTTCATCGCGATGCGGCGGGTGAAGCCGTCGTTCTTGAGGGAGACGGTGTTGGGGCCGGGCTTGCGCAGGCCGAGCGCCATGGAGGCGTAGCCGGAGCAGTCCTGCCGGTAGCCGTCCTTCCAGTACTTGTTCTGGAAGTAGGGCACCGGACGGCCGTTGTTCGCGGTCAGCCAGGTCTTGGCCCGGGCGAGCACCTCCGCCCGGCTGATGCGGGGAGCCGCCTCGGCGGAGGCGGCCGCGGGGGCCGGTGCGGCGGTGGCCGCGGCGGGGGCCGGTGGCGCGGTCAGCGCGAGGGAGCCCAGGGAGAGGATGGTGGTCAACGCGGCCGTGGCCACGCGGCGGGTGAGGTTCACGGACATGCCCGTTCTCCGATTTCTGGCAGCGGAATGCAGGGGAAATGCGCCTGTCCGGCGCTGATGGGGATCGCCGCTCACTCGACTGGGAGCCGGCTGCTGCAGAGTCTGCGGGGGTCCGGCGGGGCCTCGCAACGGTGTCCCGTTTGCTTCGGCCGAGTCGGGATCCCTAACCTTCTGACCTGCTGGGACATGACCATCCCGGGACAGGGGCGAGCATGGCGGACGTCGACGGGCGCAGCCCGGGGCAGCAACTGGGTGGTGCGCTGAGGGCTCTGCAGCAGCGGTCCGGCCGTACGCTGCGCTCCCTGGAGTCCGAGGTGATGATCAGCGACTCCTCGCTCTCCCGCTACCTGCGCGGCAGCACCGTCCCGCCGTGGAACACCGTCCGGGACCTGTGCCGGGCCCTGGGCGCCGATCCCGCGGAGTACCGGGCCCTGTGGGAGGCGGCCGACCGCAGCCAGCCCGCGCCCCCGGCGCCGCCGCCCCCGGTCTCCCCGTGGTGGCGGGGCCGCTGGACGTGGCCGGCCGGCGCCGCCCTGGCCGGGCTGCTCCTGGGCGCCGCACTGTGCCGGCTCCTCCTGGTGCCGCCCGCGCAGGCCCCCGCGGAGCCGCGGTCCGGGGCCGGGGCCGGGGCCGGGGCCGCGTCGCACGACGTGGTCCGGATCTTCGTCAACCGCTCCACGGGCAGCTGCCTGGACCACAGCCTCGACCAGGGCCTGCGCGCCTTCCCTCCGAACGGCATGAGCTACCAGCGCTGGACCTTCCACCCCCTCCCGGACGGCACCGGCACGCTCAGGAACCACGCCACCGGCGCCTGCCTGGAGGGCGACGAAACGGGACTCGCCGCCCGCTCGTGCGGCAAGTCCGACTCCCAGAAGTGGACCGTCACCGCGTGGCCCGACGCGTCGGTGGAGGTCAAGAGCGCCGACACCGGCCAGTGCCTGGACGACGGCCCCGCCGGCCTGCACGCCCGGCCCTGCGACCGGTCGGACCGCCAGAAGTGGGGCTGACTTCCGCCTTGTCCGCGCCCGTCCGGCAGCCGGGTCCCGGCGCTGGACCTGGTCGCGGTCCGGCACAGGGACCGCCGCGCCGATTCCCGGTTGGTGCAGATCGGCTGGGAGGTGGCCGAGTGCCGTGACGGGGACAGGACCGTCCTCATCGGGTGCGCGCCGGCTTCCATGAAGATCCTGCGGGCCGTTCTCGTGGGGGCGGCCGCCGGCTGAGGCCTGTCCGGAAACCGATCGCGCTCGGGCGGGTTTCGTTAGGTTCGTCGCATGCCTTCTACACTTCTCATCGGTTACGAACCCCAGGCGATCCCCGGTATCGACGGATCGGCACTTCAGGCAGCGCTCGACGCGGAGATGGCCCGGTTCGGGGAACACGGCATCGACGCGGCCATGGAGCTGATCGTCCACGACGAGGCGGTCGAGTCCACCCTCATCGCCGCGCTGACCAGGAAGCCGTGGGACGTCGTGATCGTCGGCGGCGGGATCCGCAAGTCCGAGCACCTGCTCCCGCTGTTCGAGCTCATCGTGAACCTGATCCCCCGCCACGCACCGCAGGCCGCCATCGCGTTCAACTCCGAGGTGGGGGAACTGCTGGAGGCAGCTCAGCGGCGGCTGTGAGCCACCCTGCGGGCCTCTCTGTGATCCACGCTGGGATCAGCCGAGTCGGCCGTCGAGGGCGGTGACGTGCTCCGGCCGGGCCAGGACGGACACCGCCGCTTCCTGACCGCGCTGGAGCACGGCGGCGTCTCGGCGCAGCCGGCGAAGGCGCGCGCGCATCCGCAGCCGCGTCCGCCACGGGTGCCACAGCGCCCCGAGCAGGTGCTGGACCGTGGCCTGCCGGTACTCCTCACACTGCGCCACGAGTTCTTCGAGCGGCTCACCCAGGACACCGCCGAGGCGGAGGTCGACCACCCTGACCACCTCGCACTGCAGGGCCCGTTCCTCGCCGCCTCCGGCGAAGTCCAGGACCCTGCGGGGTATACCGGCCGACAGCGCGGCCACCACGAGATCCGCGAGCGCTTCCCGCTGGGCGTGCTCGGCGTCACTGCCGTCCTCCAGGACCGCCGTGACGCCGAGGCGCGCCGTGACGAGCGACCGTGCCCGGCTTACCCGCCGGGACGGCACGATGTCGCACACCCCGTCACGCACCGCCGCGACGCGGAGGAGCTGCTGCATGACCGCTGCACGCAGCTGTCGGCGTTCCTGGTTCCGGGACAGGTAGTTGGTGACCGCGCCGCCGACGACACCGCCGGCCGTGGTGTACGCCAGGTCCATCCATCCGGGCATGGCAACCGCCTCACTGTGCCGGGAGCAGTACATCCGTTCGCACCGGAACGGTCCGAGCGTAGGCGGGGCGTTGGCGGCGGGGAAGAGCGGGAGGGCGGGGTGGGCGGGGTCTCACCGCTCACGGCCGCTTGCTGCGGGGCGGGGGGATGGGGCGGTGTCCTGGCGGGACGGCCTCACAGCCGGTTTGGGGGCTTCCCGGCAGTCCCATCGTCCTTCCGTGTCGGGCCGGTCCCTCAAGGGCGCTCCCTTCGGTCGCGTCGCTACGCGATGGCCTTCGGCCACCCTTGACCGACCGTCCCGCCCCGGAAAGCCGAAAGACTGCCGGGAAACCCCCAAAAGAACGGCACGGTCCAGAGGAGAAGGGACGGGTCTCTCAGCGACGAGGCGAGGGACCGGGCTCCGCCCCGCCGGGCATCCGGGCCCCACGTCCCCGATTCCGGGCCAGGGGCGCGACCACCCGCACCACATGCCGACCAGATGCCCCTGCGGGCCACCCAGGCGCAGCAGATCGCTACGCGCTCCTCCCGTCTCAGCGTCCGGCGACCGTCCGGGGCCGATACCCGCACCAGATGTCGATCAGAGCGCTGTGGGAAGCCGACGGGCGCGACGGATCGCTACGCGCTCCTCCCGTCTCGGCGGCCGGCGGCCGTCTTGGGCTGGCCATAGGCCACACAGAAGACCCAAGCACCCCTTTTGCCCCCTTCTGGGGGCTGGGGTGGGGTCGGAAGGTCCGCTGTCGGGGGGGGGGGGGGGGGGAGAAAACCCCCCCCCCCCCCAAGACAAAACAAAAACCCCTCGAAAAAAGAGTCCGTCCCCCACAAACGTTTTCCTCCTCCCTCCTTTCCTCCCCCCGCCCCCCACGGC
>NZ_JBVJWV010000009.1:0-236254 GCF_055602105.1 Streptomyces sp. NPDC037421 | reverse complement strand
TCGTTTGTCCGCCATCAAACACGAAACCCCCCACCCCCTTTTTCCCCTTCGTTGGGGTTTGGGGGGGGGGGGGGGGGGTTCTTTTGGGGGGGGGGGGGAAAAAAAACCCCCCCCCCCCCCCCGACAAGCAGCCAAAGACCCTGCGGGAAAGGCGATTCGGCCCTCGAAAGCGGTCATCCGCCCCTTTCCTCGCCCATCCCGGCCCCAGACGGCCATCCGACGCCGAGCCGGGAGGAGCGCGTAGCGATCTGCTGCGCCCACGCGCTTCCCACGCCGCTCTGATCAACATGTGGTGCAGGTACCAGCCCAAGACAGCCGGTGGACGCCGAGCCGGGAGGAGCGCGTAGCGATCTGCCGCGCCGGGGGTCCGCAGGGGGCTCTGGTCGGCATTTGAGTGCGGGTGGCCGGGCCCCCGGCCCGGGATCTCGGCTGCTGAGGGCTCGGATGCCCGGCGGGGCGGAGCCCGGTCCCTCGCCTCATCGCTGAGAGACCGTCCCTTCCTCTCTGGACCGTGACCGTTCTTTTGGGGGTTTCCCGGCAGTCTTTCGGCTTTCCGGAGCGGGACGGGCTGTCAAGGGTCGCCGAAGGCGATCACGAAGTGACGCGACCGAAGGGAGCGCCCTTGACGGGCCGGCCCGACACGGAAGGACGATGGGACTGACGGGAAACCCCCGAACCGGCTGTGAGACCGCTCAGGGGAACCCCTCGGCACACACATTCGGCCCCAGGGGAGCAGTAGCCGGCCGGTGTGGCGGGCATGGCACACCATGTGACCCTCCTCCGTGACATGCGCTACCCCACCCCGTACGAACTCGCCCTGGCCGGACGGGCGCTGGCGGACGAGCATCCCGGTCGGGTGCGGATGCGGCAGGCCGGTGTCTCCCGGGGCGGGAGGCCGCTGTGGCTGCTCTCCGTCGACGGGCAGCGCGGCGGGCCCCGGGAGGTGCTCGTCGTCGCCGGGGCCCATGCCAACGAGCCCGTCGGCGGGGCGACCGCGCTGGACCTCGCCCGGCGGGTGATCCGGGCCGGGGGCGGCGGGGCGGGCTGGCACTTCCTGCTCTGCGCCGACCCGGACGGTGCCGACCTGCACCGCACGCCGCGCCCGTACTCGCTGCTGGACTACCACCGCAACTTCTACCGCCCGCCCGGGCCGGAACAGCCCGAGTGGGCGCCGTCCTTGCTCCCCCCGGACCGGCTCCCGCCCGAGACGCGCGCCCTGACCGCGCTCCTCGACGAGCTGCGGCCCGCCCTGCAGGTCTCCCTGCACGGTACGGACCTCGGCGGATCCTGGGTCCAGCTGACGCGCGACGTACCCGGGCTCGCCGAGCCCTTCGGGAAGTCCGCCGCCGAGCTGCGGATCCCGGTGGAGACCGGGGCCTCCGACGCCGCCGGCTGGGGCTCCCCCGGGCCGGGGATCTTCGTGATGCCGCAGGCCGGGAGCGAGGACACCCGGCGCAGCACCTGGTGCCACCGCCACCGCGGGACCACCGCGATCGTCGAGGTGCCCATGTGGGCCTCCGACCTGGTGGACGACCCGGCCCCGCACCCCGACCCGAGGGGCGCCCTGCGGATGCTCGCGGAGCGGCTGACCGGTGAGGCGGCGCGGGTGGCGGGGCTGCGGGAGGGGATCCCGGGCACCGGACCGGGCGCCGCCGCGCTGCTGCGGGCGGTGGACTGGACGCTGGGGCTGATCCCGCAGGTCGCCGCCGAGTGGACGGCTCCCGGGGCGCCCGCCGAGGCCTCCACGGCCTCCCTCGGCAGCATCGACGCCTTCGGGCGGCGGCTGTCGCTGCGCGCCGCCGCGATGCTGCTGCGCGTACTGCGGTACCAGTCGCATCCGGCGGCGCCCGGCCTGGACCGCCTGGTGACGGGGTGGTGCGAGGAGTTCTCGGCCCGCTTCCAGGCCCGCTGGGTGCCGGTGGCCACGCAGGTGGAGCACCAGTCGCGGACGGTCCTGGCCGCGTACCGCTGTCTTCAGACCGGCCAGGCGTAGCGCTGCTTGGGGCGGCCCGTGGCGCCGAGGCGGTCGTAGAAGCGGATCGCGCCCTCGTTCCAGTCGGGCGTCTGCCACTCGACGTGTTCGAGGCCGAGGCCGCGGGCGAGGTCGGCCACGCCGGCCATCAGGGCGGCCCCGAGGCCGTGGCCCCTGGCCTCCTCGGCGAGGTAGAGGCAGTCCATGTGGAGGTAGTGGCGGGCGTCCCAGAAGGCGAACTCCTCCGAGCAGGCGGCGTATCCGGCCACGGTGCCCCCGGGGGTCTCGGCGAGCAGCACCCACAGCCGGGCGTCCTCGGCGAACAGCCGGGGGCCGAGGCGCTCGCCGAGGCCGGCGGGCCGGGGTTCCGACTCCTCGTACGCGACGTGCTCATGGATGAGCTCGGTGAGACGCGGGAGGTCTTCGGGGCGGGCGGGGCGCACGATGCCGGTGTGATCCATGAGGGGCATCCTGCCGGGCCCCTGGCCGGGGACGAAGCCGGGAAGGGCCGGGCGCGGGGCCCCGGGGCGCGACCGCGTCCCGGCCGGTCAGCCGTCGGCCCCCTCGGTCCGCTGCCGGACCGTCCCCAGCGTCACCGGCCCCAGCCCGGACGGCATGTGGCGCCTCACGGCCGCCACCGCCTCCCCGGCCGTGGTCGCCTCGGCCAGCACGTCGCCGCCCAGGAAGCCGCGGCTGACGGTGTACCGGTCGGCCGCGTGCGTGAGCACGCAGGGCCCGGCGATGGTCATGGACGGCCGGGTCGTGGTCGAGAACCGCAGCACCCAGTGGCTGGTGAACGGGAACAGGGCCCGCAGGACCGGATCCCCGTACGCCGCCTCGACGAGTGCCCGGTACCCGGGTCCGCCCTCCTGCGCCGCCTCCACCCGCATGTGCTGCCACTCGGATTCGGTCAGCCGGCCAGGGTCCTGGTCCGGCACCTCGAAGCGGCCGGTCAGGCGCACGAACGGCGCGGCGTCACGGACCTCGTCGAGCGGCGCCCCGTCGTACCAGGCCCGCGCGGCCCTGGCGAGCTGCGCCAGGTCGTCGGTGCGGCCTTCGACGAGCGCCATGTTCTGGAACGAGTCCTCGCCGCGGACCGACCACGCCCGCTCGGCCGCCCACGCGCTGATCCGCAGGGGGTGGCGGATCGGTGACCCGCTCTCCACGGAGGCGTGGCCGAGCGGCTCGGCGGGCGAGGAGGCGGTCACGGGGAAGGGGAAGCCGCCCTCCTGCGCCACGGCTCGCAGCATCGCGGCGAGGCTCCCCCGCGCCGCGACGTCGGGGTACAGATCGGCCGGATCAGGTCGGTTGGTCACGGCCCCGATTCTGCCTCCTCGGGTCTGCCGCCCGCTCAGTCCTGCGAAAGCCGGAAGCTCATCCGCCCGAACCCCACCTGGTCCCCCGGCCGCACGACCGCCGCGCCCGTCACCCGGCGCCCGTTGACGGTGGTCCCGTTGGTCGAGCCGAGGTCCCGCAGCAGCCAGGTGCCGTCCCGCATGCTCAGCTCGGCGTGTGCCCGCGAGACGGTCTCGTGGGTGAGCCGCAGCCCGTTGCCCGGGTCGCGGCCGATCCGCAGCGGGCCGCCGGCCGGGTGGGGGAACAGCAGCTTGGGCAGGCGCTCCACCTGCCAGGCCCTGCGCACCCCGGCGGACACGGCCGACGCGCGGCCGACCCAGCCGAACAGCCGACTGGTCCAGGGGGGTTGGGCGCCGAGCGGCCCCTCTCGCGTCTGGAGGTCTGCGAGGAGGGGGGCGAGGTCCTCGGAACGGCGGGCGACCAGCGCGAGCTCCATGCGGCGCAGGAAGGTGTCGTGCGACAGCTTCCCGAGGGCCGCACCCTCCCTGAGCTGGCCCAGCGCCCGGTCCCGTTCCGCGTCGGAGAGCCGCGGGGCGGGGTAGGCGGGGAACTCGAAACTCGACGTCACAGGGTGATTGTCGGCCCGTCGGGTGCGGAGTGTCCAGAACTCCCCCGCCCGGCCCGGAATGATGGGCACGATACGGGCACGATTACGCATGCTGGACACCGCCGGAGACGAGGGGACCGTCCGTGCAGTTCGAGGTGTGGGCACCGCTGACAGGTCGGGTCGCCATGCGACTGAACGACACCACCTACGACATGGCCCCCGACCCGGCCCCCGGCCGCTCCGGCTGGTGGGTCGCCGAGGCCCCGGCGGCCGACGGCGACCGGTACGGGTTCCGGCTCGGCGACGATCCGGTGGTCCGGCCCGATCCGCGCGGGCGGCGGCTGCCGGACGGTACGGAGGGCCTGTCGGCGGTGGTCGACCTCGCGGCCCTCGCCCCCCACGTGCCCCCGCCGCACGTACCGCTCCAGGACGCCGTCCTGTACGAGCTGCACGTCGGCACCTTCACCCCCGAAGGCACCTTCGAGGCCGCGGCGGCCCGCCTGGGGTACCTGGCCGGGCTGGGCGTCACGCACGTGGAGCTGATGCCGGTGTGCCCCTTCCCGGGCCGGCACGGCTGGGGGTACGACGGGGTCGCGCCGTGGGCGGTGCACGAGCCGTACGGGGGCCCGGCGGGTCTGGCGGCCTTCGTGGAGGCCGCGCACGCGGCCGGGCTCGGGGTGGTGCTGGACGTGGTCCTCAACCACCTGGGCCCCTCCGGCAACCACCTGCCCGCCTTCGGCCCGTACTTCACCGACACCCGCCACACGCCCTGGGGCGCGGCGGTGAACCTGGACGCGCCCGGCTCCGACGAGGTCCGCTCGTACCTGATCGGGAGCGCGCTGGCCTGGCTGCGGGACTACCGGATCGACGGCCTGCGGCTGGACGCGGTGCACGCTCTGGCCGACGGGCGGGCGCTGTCCTTCCTGGAGGAGCTGTCGGCCGCCGTGGACGAGCTGGCGGCGGAGACCACGCGGCCGCTGTTCCTGATCGCCGAGTCCGACCAGTGCGACCCGCGGCTGACGACCCCGCGCGCCGTCGGGGGCCTGGGGATGCACGCGCAGTGGAACGACGACTTCCACCACGCCCTGCACTGTGCGCTGACCGGTGAATCGCAGGGCTACTACGCGGACTTCGCCGAGGCCCCGCTCGGTGCCCTCGCCAAGACGCTGACCCGGGCGTTCTTCCACGACGGCACCTGGTCCTCCTTCCGGGGCCGCACCCACGGCCGGCCGGTGGACCGCCGCCGCACTCCCGCGCACCGCTTCCTCGGCTACACCCAGACCCACGACCAGGTCGGCAACCGGGCGCTGGGCGACCGGCTGTCCGCCTCCTGCTCCCCCGGGCTGCTGGCCTGCGCGGCGGCGCTGGCGCTGACGGGGCCGTTCGTGCCGATGCTGTTCATGGGTGAGGAGTGGGGGGCCGGCACGCCCTGGCGGTACTTCACCGACCACCCCGACCCGGAGCTCGCCGAGGCGGTCCGCAGCGGCCGGCGCCGGGAGTTCGCGGCGCACGGCTGGAAGGCGGAGGAGGTCCCGGACCCGCAGGACCCGGCGACCCGCGACCGGTCCTGCCTGGACTGGGCGGAACCGGAGCGGGAATCGCACGCCTGGCTGCTGGAGTGGTACCGGACCCTGATCCGGCTGCGCCGCACCCACCCGGACCTGCGTGACCCGGACCTGGCGGCGGTCCGGGTCGCCTACGACGAGGAGCGCCGCTGGCTGACCTTCCGCCGGGGCGAGGTACGGGTGGTGGTGAACCTGTCGACGGAGTCGGTGACGGTCGCGCTGGGCCGCAACGGGGTGCGGGTGCTGGCGTCCTGGGAGCCGGTGGAGCATCCGGGTCCGGACGGGCGGATCCACGTACCGGGCGAGTCGGCGGTGGTGCTGGGCCCGTAGCCCCCGCCGGGCCCCGCTACCCGACGATCGCCATCTCGCGCGGCGCGTTGTTCAGGCGGCGGCCGCCGTCCCCGGTGACCGTGACGATGTCCTCGATCCGGACGCCGAACCGGCCGGGCAGGTAGACGCCCGGCTCCACGGAGAAGCACATGCCGGGGACGAGGGGCTGCTCCTCGCCCTCGACCATGTACGGCGGCTCGTGGGTGGTGACGCCGATGCCGTGGCCGGTGCGGTGGATGAAGCGTTCGCCGTAGCCGAACTCGGTGATCACCGCGCGCGCCGCCCGGTCCACGTCCTGGCAGCTCGCGCCGGGCCGGACGGCCGCGAACCCGGCCTGCTGGGCCTCGCGGACGATGTCGTGGACGCGCTGTTCCTCGGGGGTGGGCTCGCCGACGTGGACGGTGCGGGAGATGTCGGAGCCGTAGCCGTGCTTGAGGCCGCCGAAGTCGAGGACGACCATGTCGCCGTTCCGGATGACGCGTTCGCCGGCCTCGTGGTGCGGGTTGGCGCCGTTGGGGCCGGAGCCGACGACGGTGAAGTCGACCTGGGAGTGGCCGTGTACGCGCAGCAGTCCGGCCAGGTCGGCGGCGACCTCGCTCTCGCGGCGGCCGGCGAAGGGGACGTGCAGGATCTGCGCGTAGGCGGCGTCGGCGGCGGCTCCGGCGGCCGCGAGGCGGGCCAGTTCCCGCTCGTCCTTGACGGCGCGGAGCATGGGCAGGGCGTCGGTGAGCGGGGCGTAGGTGGTGGCGGGCAACTCCCTTTGCAGGCCGAGCAGGTGCAGCGCCCAGGTGTTGTCGCTGACGCCGAAGCGGCCGCTGACGTCGAGGAGGGGCGCGGCCACCCGGTAGGGGTCCTTGCCGTCGGTCCAGTCGCGCAGGGTCAGTGCCCCGGCGCCGGGTGCCCTGGCGGCGTCGGGGGCCTCCAGGGCGGGCACGACCAGCACGGGGTCCTGGCCGGCGGCGAGGACGAGCAGGGTGAGCCGCTCGGTCTCGGCCGTCGGGCGGTAGCCGGTGAGGTGGGCGAGGTCGGGTCCGGGCGCGATGAGCAGTCCGGCGAGTCCGGCGTCGGCGGCGCTCTGCGCGGCGGCGGCCATCCGGGCGGCGTAGTCGGCGGTGGTGAAGGCCTCGGGCTCGGCGTGGGCCGCCGGGTCAGGAGTCGGTGTGGTGGTCATACGGGGATCCTGCCGTGAGGCGTGCGGCGAGCGCAGCGGCCGCGCCGGACAGGCTCGCGGGGGTGAGCAGCTCCGTACGGTGTGCCAGGCGGGGTGCGGCGAGGGGTACGGCGGCCCCCGCGCGGGTGGTCTCGGCGACCGGGCGGGGCAGCAGCACGAGGCCGTGTCCGGCGGCGGCGAGGGCGCACAGGGCGTGCAGGTCGGTGCCGTCGTAGCGCAGGGCGCGGCGTCCGGTGGTGAGCGGCAGCCCCACGTCCGGAGCGTCGAGCCAGCGCGCGTCGGCGAGGTCGTCGAGCCGGACGGAGTCCCGTGCGGCGAAGGGGTGCCCGGCGGGGAAGAGGACGGCGAGCTCCTCCTCGCCGATCCCGGTGACCCGCAGCGGGGCCACGTCGGGCAGCCGCAGCGGGTCGCTCGGGGCGGCGAGCCCGTCGACGAGCCCGAGGTCGCAGTCCCCGGCGGCGACGGCGGCCGGCACCCGGGCCGGGGGCAGGACGCGCAGGGTGACGCCGGTGGCGGGCAGGGCGGCGAGCAGCCGGGGGCCGGCGGCGGCGAGCGGGGAGGCGGCGAGGGTGATCCGGCCGGGCGGGGCGGCGGCGAGCCGCAGTACGTCGGCGCGGGCGGCGGCGAGCCGCAGCAGCAGCGGCCGGGCGTGCTCCAGCAGGCGGGCGCCGGCGGGGGTGGGGGCGACGGGCCGCCGGGTGAGCAGTTCGGTGCGCAGGTCGGCTTCCAGGGCGGCGATGTGCTGGGAGACGGCGGACTGGGTGTAGCCGAGTTCGCGTGCGGCGGCGGAGAAGGAGGCGAGGCGGGCGACGGCGGTGAAGGTGCGCAGGAGGTGCGGGTCCATGGCCGCAGGATGCCATCGCCGCCCATCAGCGCTGCTTATCGGTCGTCCGGGAACGATCGTTGGCGCTGGAGCGGGACCGGGTCGCAGGATGATCCGCATGACCACCGCACAGACGGCCTACGAGCCGTCCACCGCCCGGATGACCGTCGCCCGGATCGCCCTCGTCGGGGACCGCTCCCCGCACGTGGAGTCCCACACCCGGATCCCGCTCCTCCTCGACGCGCTGGCCTCGCGCGAGGGGCTGGTGCTGGACGCCTGCTGGATCCCGACCTCGCGGGCGGAGGCGGAGGCCGCGGCGGGGACCCTGGCCGGGTTCGACGCCGTGTGGGTGCTGCCGGGCAGCCCGTACGCGAGCGAGGCGGGGGCGCTGGCGGCGATCCGGGTGGCCCGGGAGGAGGGCGTTCCCTTCCTCGGGACGTGCGGCGGCTTCCAGCACGCGCTGCTGGAGTACGCCCGCCACGTGTGCGGGCTGTCGGGGGCCGCGCACGCCGAGAACGAGCCCGGGGCGGACGACCCGCTGATCGCCCCGCTGGCCTGTTCGCTGGCCGGGCACGAGGCGCTCGTACGGGCCGAGCCCGGTTCGCTGGCCGAGTCGGCGCTCGGGGCGGAGCGGTCGACGGAGCGCTACCACTGCCACTACGGTCCCGCGCCCCGCCACCTGCCGGTGCTCGCCGCGCACGGGCTTCGGCTGTCGGGGCACGACGAGGACGGCGCGGTGCGGATGGCGGAGCTGCCGGGGCACCCGTTCTTCCTGGCCACGCTCTTCCAGCCGGAGCTGGCGGGGGACGGGTCGCGGCCGCATCCGGTGGTCCGGGCGCTGGCCGTCGCGGCGGTCGCCCGCGCCGCGCGCCGCGCGGAGGGGACGCGTCCGGCAGGCGGCCGGGCCGCCGGATAACCCGTCGCGGGACCACCCCGCGGATCGGCTATGCTGTGCATGCACAACGAACGGGTGGTCCGCCGCCCTTCGTGGTGGGTGTAGCTCAGTTGGTAGAGCACCTGGTTGTGGTCCAGGTGGCCGCGGGTTCAAGTCCCGTCACTCACCCTGTTGGTCCCGTAGGGGGTACGAGGTTCGCCTCGCACCCCCTACGGGCTTTCCGCATCCGGGTCAGCCGCGCAGGAAGGCCTCCACCTCCGTGGCGAAGGCGACCGGGGTCTCGTGGGGCGGGTAGTGGCCGGCGCCGGGGATCGTGACGATTCTGCAGTTCGGGTACGAGGCCTGCCAGGTGGCCCGCATCACCTCGGCCGTCAGGGCCAGGTCGTACTCGCCCACCAGGACGAGCACCGGCACGGTGCTGCCCTTGATCGCGGAGAACAGGTCGCGGGGCTGCCAGTCGGCGAGGTAGCCGGCGAAGGCCTCGGGGCGGGAGACGTCGAGGGAGTGGCCGACCATGCGCTCCAGCCAGTGGCGGCTGGCCCGGTTGCCGGTGACCAGGTCGAGGATGGTCCGCCGCTTGCCGGGGTCCTCGGCGGCCCCGTAGAAGAGGGCGTGGGTCGCGTCGTCCATCGGGTACGGCCCGGCGGGGACGGGGGTGAGGCCGATCAGCTTCTCGACGCGCCCGGGGGCGCGGGCCAGTACCTGCTGGGCGGCCTTGCCGCCCATGGAGTGGCCGAGCAGGGAGAAGGTGTCCCAGCCCAGCTGGTCGGCGAGCGCGAGGACGTCGTCGGCGATCTCGGGGAGGCTGTAGCGGCCGGGGACGTCCCGCCGCTCGCCGTAGCCCCGGTAGTCGAGGAAGGCGTACGAGAACCCCTGCGGGTCCAGGTAGTCGAGCACGGAGCCCCAGTTGGCGGAGGTCCCGAACCAGTCGTGCAGCACGATGACGCGGACGGGTCCGGTGCCGATCCGGCGATGGGCGATGGCCATGCGTTCTCCCTCGGTGACGGGGGTGGTGGGAACCGACGCGGTACGTTCTGCCCATCCGGCCTACGATCACACCATCACCCGCAGCCGCCTCAGGCCACGGTGTACTCCGTGTCCCCGAAGTCGGCCACCACCCTCAGGCGGCCGCCGAGCGCCTCCACGTAGGAGCACAGGGTCGCCACCTCCGTGCGGTCGGTCTCGCCGTTCTCGATGGCCGAGACCCCGGGAGCCGAGACGCCCATGGTCTCCGCCACGTCCTTCTGGGTCAGAGCCTGCTCCTGGCGGATCTCGGCCAGCCGGCAGGCCCGGGCCTCGGCCATGAGCCGTTCCATGGCGGCCCGCTTCTCCGCCGGGGACCGCACGGGCAGGCCCGCAGCCGCCCGGCGCTCGCGCACCTGGCGCTTGGCCTCCTCCCAGCCGACGGCACCCGTTCGTACTCCCTCGTGTCCAGCTCGGCGATGTGGCTGCTCGGCACTGCTCCAGTCCGTCTCGGCCAGCGTCTCGAACCATTCCGCCACCTCGCCGACGAGGATCACTTCCCGTTGAGACACGCCCGCGAAGTCAACGCTTGCGTTGACTTCGCGGGCGTGGAACCGGGCCGGTTCACCCGTACGGGACCACGCGTCAGACGGTCTTGATCGCCGGGTCGGAGACGCTCGGGGCGCCCGTCTCCACGTGGCCGGCGAAGCGGCGCAGGAAGCCGGCGTCGGCGTCCGAGACCACGGAGACGTCGTACCAGCGGCCCGAGGCGCGCAGGTCGACGGTGTGGGAGACCGTGGCGCCCGGGTTGACCTTGAAGGTCTGGGCGGCGCCGCCGTAGGTGTTGGTCACCGTGAGGTTCACCGCGGCGGTGCCCCCGTTGACCAGGGTCAGGGCCAGGTTGCCGGTGGCGTCCACGTGGCGGGCCGTGACCTCGGGGCCGGCCTTCTTCGCCGGTCCCTTCCAGGTGCGCAGGAAGCCGTTGGGGCCCCAGACCGTGAGGTCGATCTTGTTGCCGGTGGAGCTGCTGGTGCTCCAGGTGTCCGAGAGGGTCTTGCCCGCCTCGACCGTGTAGGGCCAGGGGCCGTCCGTACGGTTGCCCGCGGTGCTGTGGAAGTGGGCGCCGAGCTTCGGGCCGGAGGAGAAGGTGAGCGTGAACTTGCCCGTGGAGACGGTGCGGGAGCCGTCCACGTACGGGCTGTAGCCGAGCGCGCGGGCCGGCTTGGAGCCCGCCTCCTGCTTGGGCAGGGTGCCGGTCGCCGGCACGGTCGGGTAGTAGGACGGGTGGCGGTCCTTGTCCGCCGGGACGTACCCGGCCGTGGAAGGCAGCGGGGCGGGCGCGGCGTCGGCCTGGGTGAAGTCGAAGGCCGAGGTCAGGTCGCCGCAGACGGCGCGGCGCCACGGCGAGATGTTGGGCTCCTGCACCCCGAAGCGCTTCTCCATGAAGCGGATCACCGAGGTGTGGTCGAAGGTCTCGGAGCAGACGTAGCCGCCCTTGCTCCACGGGGAGACCACGATCATCGGGACGCGCGGGCCCAGGCCGTACGGGCCGGCCGAGTACCCGGAGACTCCCCCGGTGTACAGGTCCCCGGTGACGCTCGCCGTGGACAGGCCCCAGGCGGAGGACGCCGGCGGGTACGGCGGGACGACGTGGTCGAAGAACCCGTCGTTCTCGTCGTAGGTGATGAACAGGGCCGTCTTCGCCCACACGGCCGGGTTCGCGGTCAGCGCGTCCAGCACCTGCGAGATGTACCAGGCGCCGAAGTTCGTCGGCCAGTTGGAGTGCTCGCTGAAGGCCTCCGGGGCGGCGATCCAGGAGACCTGCGGGAGGGTGCCGTTCACCACGTCCGCGCGCAGCCGGTCGAAGTACCCGTCGCCCGCCTTGACGTTGGTGCCCGTGCGGGCCTTCTCGTACAGGGGGCTGCCGGGCTGGGCGTTGCGGTAGGTGTTGAAGTACAGCAGCGAGTTGTCGCCGTAGTTGCCGCGGAAGGCGTCGTTGATCCAGCCCCAGGAGCCGGCCGCGTTCAGGCCGTCGCCGATGTCCTGGTAGACCTTCCAGGATACTCCGGCCGCCTCCAGGCGCTCCGGGTAGGTCTTCCAGCCGTACCCGGCCTCCTGGTTGCCGAGGACCGGGCCGCCGCCCACGCCGTCGTTGCCCGTGTACCCCGTCCACATGTAGTAGCGGTTGGGGTCGGTGGCGCCGATGAAGGAGCAGTGGTAGGCGTCGCACACGGTGAAGGCGTCGGCGAGGGCGTAGTGGAACGGGATGTCGTTCCGCGTCATGTACGACATGGTCGTGGCCGTCTTGGCCGGGACCCACTTGTCGTACTTGCCCTTGTTGTAGGCCTGCTGGCCGCCGGCCCAGTCGTGGTTCAGGCCCGTCAGGAACTGCATCCCGAGGTCCTCCACCTGCGGGTGGAAGGGCAGGATGTCCTTCGTCCCGTTGGACTGGTGGAAGACCGACTTGCCGTTGTCCTGGATGACCGGCCGCGGGTCGCCGAAGCCCCGGACGCCCTTCATCGAGCCGAAGTAGTGGTCGAAGGAACGGTTCTCCTGCATGAGGACGACGATGTGCTCGACGTCCTGGATCGTGCCGGTGGTGCCCTGCGCCGAGATGGCGGCGGCCCGCGCGATGCTGTCGTTGAGCATCGCGATGGCAGCCGTGCCGCCGGCGATCTGGAGGAACCTGCGCCGGTTGAGTTCAGCCATGGGTGACGACCTCTAGGGGGTGAGGGGGGATCGAGGGGCGCCCCAAGGACAGCGGTCCCGGGGTACCGGCCGGAGATCCCCGTCTGACGTCGGGCCGTACAGCGGGCGAACGGAAGCCCCTGTGGACGGAACTCCCGGACGCCCCCGATATCTGCTGGAATGGCCTCCACACACTGCAACGGGGGGCGCAGACGGATGGCGGGGGACGTGAGGGGGCGTGCCGTGCGCTCCGCTGCCGGTACGGTACGGGCAACCACGCCCCGCACAACAGTCCCTGACGTCACGTCAGTTCGGGTCGGGGCGGGCTCCGGCCGGGCGGGGGGCCGGGCGTGAACCTCCCCCAGCTGCACTACGAGGGCGGCCCCGGGGGCTCCGGCTTCACCTCCGTCACCCCGGGGGTGGGCGGTGAGCTGCTGCGGGAGGCGGAGCCGCTCCTGCGGTACGAGCCGCCGCGGGAGGCGCCGTCCGCCGGGTTCCCCGAGGCGCTGTCGCTGAGCCTGCTCTCCGACGGGAGCCGGCTGCTGTCCCGTGCGGTGCACACCGGTGCGGGCTTCGACTTCGACTCCGGGTACGGCGCCGGGTCCGGCGCCGGGGAGGGCTTCCACGCGCACGCCGTGCACCTGCCCGAGCCCGCCGGGGCGGGCCCCGCCCGGCCGCTGCCGGTCACCGCCTGGGGCTCCGCGCAGTGGGAGGAGCGGACCCCGGCGGGCGGGCCGCCCCCGCCGCTGGAGCGGATACCCGCGCCGGGGCGGCACGACCGGGCGGCGCTGGCCGCCTTCGTCGCCGCCCGGGGGCCGTGGCTCGCGGGGTTCTTCGCCGATGTGCGGCGGGCAGCGGAGGAGCCGGACGCCCCGCGCGTCCTGCTGGTGGAGGAGGACAGCGCGGCCGTGGCCCGCTGGGTGATGCTGGCCTGCGGGGTGCTGCCGCACGAGCGTGGACAGTGGCTGACCTTCACCACGTACGCCCGGCGGCCACTGCTCGCCCCGCAGCGGCTGGTCGGGGTGCTGCCCGGGGAGGAGCCGTCGCAGCCGGGGCCGTGGCGGGTGTACGGGGCCGCGGGGGCGGGCGCCCCCGGCGAGTGCGGGGACCTGTGGGCGCGGACGGCCTCGGCGGTGTGGCTGGCGGAGCGGCCCGAGCTGTTCGCGCGGGTGCGCCGGCTGTCCGCGCCGCCCTACGCGGCGGGCCCGCTGGCCTCCCTGGCGCTGGCCGCCGGGATACCGCTGGAGGAGGCGGCCCGGGAGGCGGCGGCCGAATGGGAGGCCCCCGCCGGACAGGCGGCCGCGCCGGAGGCCGTACGGCACCCCGTGCCCGCGCCGGAGCCGTCCGGCGGGGAGCCCCTGCCGGAGGTGGCGCGGCGGCTGGCGTTCGCGCTGTTCGCCGACCCGGACCGGGCGTACGGGCAGGAGGAACGGGAGTCGCTGGAGCGGCTGCCGGTGCTGCGGGCCCTCGTACTCGACCGGCTGGACGCGCTCGCCGCGGGCGATCCCGCCGCCGGGGCCCGGCTGTTCGAGCGGACCGGGCTGCGGCTGGGAGCGGCGGAGGCGCTGCCGCACCTGCGGATGTGCGCCCGGGCGGCGGAGGTCGCGGACGCCCACGAGGACCGGGCCGTCGCGCTGGACGCCCTGCTGCGGGAGGCCGGGGTCTCGCTGTACGCCGAGCCGCTCGTACTGCGCACCGGGATGCGGCTGGTCTGGGCCGGGCACCCGCCGGAGGCGGCCGAGGCCGGGCTGCTGCTGGCGACGACGGGTGCCGCCGTGCACCGGGACGCCGGCACCTGGGAGCTGCTCGCCCGCGCCGCCGCGGCGGCCCCCGCAGGGGACGGGGCGGCGGCGGACCTCGCGCCGGAGCTGCTGCGGCACTTCGGGGCGGAGCTGCCGGACGGGGCGCGTCCCGCGCTGCTGCTGTGGGAACTGGTCCGGGACCTGCGCGCGGGCGGCCCCGCCGGGGACGGGCTGCGCCGGGCCCTGGAGCTGGGGGCCCTGTCCCCGGAGCCGGGCGCGCTGGAGGCGGCGTACGCGGCGGTGGCCGGACGGCTGCTCGCGCGGGACGGGCCCGGGGAGCCGGGGCTGCGGGCCCTGGCGGGCAGCGAGGACCCCGGCCTGCTGGCCGCGTACCGGCAGGCGGCGCGCTCCGCCCCGGTGGCGGAGCTGCTGCGCAGCGACCCGGGCTACCTCGCCTCCTGCTACGCCGCCTGGTCGGCGCAGCCGCAGGCCGGGCCGCTGTGGCGGCAGACCCGTACGGAGCTGCTCGAAGGGGTGCTGCGGCCGCTCGTGCGGGAGCTGCCGGCCGGCCACCTGGCCGCGGCCGGGCGGGAGCTGGCCCGGCAGGACGGCCACCGGGCGCGGGAGTTCCACGCCTGGCGGCGCCCGTCCCCCTCCGACCGGCTGCGCGGCGCCCTGCGGGCGCTCATCCCCCGAGCAGGGCGCTGATCTGCTGGGCGAGGGCCAGGCCGCCGCTGCCCGCGCCCAGGCCGAGGGTGATGGTCTCCAGGCTGCGCCGGACCAGCCCCGGTTCGGGGGCGCGCTGCTCCCGGCCGGCCTCCCCCAGTTCGCCGCTCAGGGTCCGCGCCGCGTCGATCCGCTCCGGGGCGGCGCCCTGGTCGGTGAGCCACCGGGCGAGTTCGGCGGCCAGCCGCAGGACCCGGGCGGCGTCGTCCTCCCGCCCGATGTTGATCACGCCGTTGTCGCCGTAGTTCCCGGGGCCGTTGACGTTCCCGTGGAAGTGGTACGTGCCCATGCGGGGCTCCTCGTCCGGTGTCGGGGGTACGGGCCGGGCTCAGGGCTTGGCGGGGGTCGCCGGGGACGGTCCGGAGCCGCCGGGGGCCTGGGACGGGCCGGGCGTGCCCGGGCCCGGCAGCGGGCCGGGGGCGGCCGTGATCACGGAACCGCCCGCCCCGAAGTTGCCCGGCCCGTTGATGGGGCCCTGGAAGTTGTAGTTGTTGGTGTGGTTGATGACCTGCCGGGCCTCGTCGAAGGAGCTGGTGTCGACGTTGTGGTCCTTCAGGAACCGCTCGGTCGCGGTGAGCACGCCCTGCTGGAGGCGCTGGAAGAAGTCCACCGCGTCCATCTGCTCGGTGAATCCCATGCGCTCCCAGTCACCGGCCCGTTCGCGGATGCCGCCGGTCGCCCCGTAGTCGAACTCGGTGTGCCGCCGGCCGATGACCCATCGCCAGTACCGCAGCCGGCCCCAGCGCAGGCCCCTCGCCCAGCCCTTGCGCAGCAACCGGGCCGGGGCCTTGAACAGGAGGGGCAGGAAGCGTCGGGTGCCGAAGGCGAGCAGGGTGGACCAGCGGCCGAAGGGGTCCAGCCGGAGCGTGCGCACCGCCTCGAAGTCCTCCCGCAGGGGCGGGATGACGTAGGCGGCCACCTCCCAGGTGAGGCTGGGGTGCTGGAGCCGGGCCCGCAGGTACATGGAGACGATGACCCGGTCGCCCTCACCGGCCCGTTCCAGGCAGAGGTGCGTGCGCATGCCCCCGCCGGGCCGGGTCAGGCCCGCCCGCACCACCTCCTGCGGGACGACGGGGCGCGGCCGCCGCAGCGGGTCGGGCAGCAGCTCCGCGCCCGCGTAACGGACCCGGGTACCGAGCACGTACAGCCGGTCCTGGGCGCGCAGCCCCTCCAGGCCGGCGATGGTGCCCATCTGCTCGGCCACGAAGGCGTGCAGGTCGACGACGTCGAAGGGGATGATCTGCGGCGCCTGCCCGCCCGGAGGGGCGGGGGCGGGCGTGCTGACGTCGATGGGCTGCCAGACTCGCGGCTGGAAGGCCCTGCCGCTGCCGACGAACGGGGTCTCCCGCTCCGCCGTCTCGTGGTACGGGATGACATTGGCGCGCTCCTGCTCGCGCAGCGCGGCCTCGACCGCCGGGGCGAGCGGCGGGACCAGCCGTTCGGGGGACTCCTCGTCCCTGATCGCCCGCAGGGCCAGGGTCCGCGCCCGGTGTTCGGCGGCCAGCACCAGCAGCCAGGCGGCGAGGAGCCCGCCCACGACCGCGAAGCGGGAGAAGTCCAGCAGCGGCTCCGGCCAATCGACGGCGCTCGCGTAGAAGCGCAGCACGAAGCCGCCCGCCACCACCGCGAGCAGCCCCGTCAGCAGTGCGTCGCGCAGGTCGGTGCGGCGTGTCGCGGCGTGGGCGTGACGGGCCACCGCGACCAGGTCGAGGCCCAGCGAGGGGCCGAGGGCCTCCAGCCGGTCCCCGGTCAGTTCGACCGCCGTCCCGTGCGCGAACTCCTCGTCCAGGTGCGCGGCCGCGCTCAGCAGCCGGTTGGTGGCGTCGTCCCCGTAGGTGACGAGTCCGGGTAAGGCTCTGCCGTCCGCCATGTTCCCTCCCCCGTGGGTGGCCGGTCGGACCACGATACGTAAAGCCGTGCGCGGTGTCCCGGGGTTCGACGGTGCGTTCTCTGGGTGGGTGAGCGGGGGTCCTACTCAGCGTCCCCACAGGGGAACTGAGCATCCGTACTCAGGCCCGGGCGCGGCCGGATCGTCATCGTGGAGGCATGTCCATACAGTCTTGTGATCCGCGGCCGCGCGTCGGCATAACCGCCGTCGGCAGCCTGCTGCCCGAGGACGTGCTGTCCTCCGACGAGCTCCAGCGGGAGGTGGCCCGGCGCAGCGGACTGGCGCTGCCCGCGCGGCTCCTGACGCAGGCCACCGGGATCGTCTCGCGACGGGTCGCGGCTCCGGGGGTGTACGCGTCCACGCTCGCGGTGGGCGCGGCACGCCGGGTGCTGGACTCGGCCGGGCTCACCCCGATGGACGTGGACCTGCTGGTCTTCGCCTCCGCCTCGCGGGACGTGGTCGAGCCGGCGACGGCGCACATCGTGCAGGCCGAACTGGGTTCCAGGGCGCACGCGGTGGACGTGACCAACGCCTGCAACAGCTTCGTCAACGGGATCGACCTCGCCCGGAGCACGGTCCTCGCCGGGCGGGCCCGGCGGGCGCTGGTGGTCACCGGGGAGACCCCGAGCCGGGCGGTGCGCATGGACCCCGCCGACTTCGCGGAGTTCCGCAGCGGTTTCGCCGGCTACACCTTCGGCGACGCGGGCGCGGCCGTCCTGCTGGAGGAGGTGGGGCGCGGCGGGATCCTGGACGTGGACAGTGAGACGCATTCGGAGCACTGGGAGGTCGGGGGCATCCCGGGCGGCGGGTCGCGGCACCCGCGCGGGGACGCGTACACGTACTTCCAGGGGGACGGGCACGAGCTGCGCGGGGTGTTCGAGAAGGTGGGGACGGCGGTGATCGACCGGACGCTGCACCGGACGGGCATGGACTGGGACGGTTTCGCGAAGGTGCTGGTGCACCAGGTGACGGTGCCGTACCTGGAGCGGTTCGCGGAGCTGACCGGGGTGCCCGCGGAGAAGCTGGTGGTCACGGTGCCGGAGCTGGGGAACGTCGCGAGCGCGAGCATCGGGGTGCAGTTGGAGCGGGTCTTCCCGGAGCTGGCGGCCGGGGAGCGGGTGCTGTTCGTGGGGCTGGGCGGCGGGATCAGCATCATGACGATGGTCTGGGAGAAGTCTTGAGCACGCGGATGTGGGTGGTGGTGCCCGCGCACGAGGAGGAGGCGCGGCTCGCCGGCACCCTGCGGGCGCTGGCCGCGCAGCGGGACCGGGACTTCACGCTGCTGGTCGTCGACAACGCCTCGGCGGACGGCACGGCCGGCATCGCGCGGGAGTTCGCGGCCCGGGCGCCGTTCCCGGTGGAGGTGATCGAGGAGCCGGAGAAGGGGGTCGGCTCGGCGGTGGACACCGGGTTCCGGTACGCGATCGCGCGCGGCGCCACCCTGCTGGCCCGCACGGACGCCGACTGCCTGCCCCGGCCCGGCTGGACGGGCGCGGCGCGGGCCGCGCTGCTGGGCCGTCCCGGGCTGGTGTGCGGGCGGGTCACGGCCCGGCGCGACGAGCACGGGCCGCTGGGCCGGGCCGGCTTCGCGGGCCTGGTCGCGCTGGCCGCGCTGTTCGGGCGGCTGCGGCCCGAGCACGCCCGGCGGCGCGGTTTCCGGGCGCCGTACCGGATGCACGCGGGGAACAACATGGCGATCACCGCCGAGCTGTACCTGGCGGTGGGCGGGATGCCGCGGCGCCCCTCGCCGACGGACCGGCTCTTCCTGAACGCGGTGCGCCGCCACACCGACCGGATCTCCCGCTGCCGGGGCATGGTCGTGGAGAACTCCACGCGCCGGCTGCGTGCGTACGGCCTCGCCGGAACCGCCCGCTGGTACCTCGACCAGGGCAGCGGCACGCACGGAACGGACGACCCCCGCTGATGCTGGACCGACTCGGCAAGGCGCTGCGGGCCCGGCCCGAGCAGCCCGCCGTACTCTCCGCGACCCGTTCGGGCGGCACCCGGGTGCGCGCCACCCGGGGTGAACTCGCCGATCTGGCCGATGACTTCGCGGCCGCACTGCACGCGCGCGGGCTGCGCGCCGGGGACACCGTCGGGGTCGCCGTGCGGCCCGGGCCGCGCGCGCTGGCGGTGCTGCTCGCGCTGTGGCGGCTCGGGCTGCGCGGCGCGGTGCTGGATCCCGGGGCCGGCGCGGAGGTGCTGCGGGCCCGGCTGGAACTGGCGCGGCCCGCGCTGGTGCTGGCGGACGGCGCCGCGCAGGCGGTGGCGGGGTGGGCCCGGCCGCTGGCCCGGCGGGCGGCGCTGGAGCTGCCGGAGCTGGCTTCGCTGGGGCCGGTGGCCACGGTGGGGCCGCGGCTGCCGGGGTGTGCGCCGTCGCTGGAGCGGGGGGCGTCCCGGGCGGGGGTGCCGGGCGGCTACGGGGGTGACGGCGACGCGGTGATCGTGTTCACCTCCGGGACCACCTCGCGGCCCCGGGCCGTGGTGCACACCCGGGCTGGGCTGGCCGCCGGGATGGAGACGGTGTCGGAGCTGTTCGACGGGGGTTCCGACGGGCCCGTGCTGGGCGGGACCTTCTTCGTGCTGGTGCCCTCGCTGACGCGCGGGGCGCCGGTCGCGCTGCCGGCCCGCTCCCCCGCGACGCTGGCCCGGCAGCTGGCGCGGCTGCGGCCCCGGGACACGTACCTGACCCCGCCGCAGCTGCGGGACGCGCTCGGCGCGGGTGCCCGGTTCGGGGGCCGGGTGTGGACGGGTTCGGCTCCGGCGAGCGCCGGCCTGCTGGGCCGGGTCCGGGAGGCGGGCGCGGAGCAGGCGTGGGGGGTGTACGCGCTGACCGAGCTGTTCCCGGCGGCCGCGGTGGAGTCCCGGGAGAAGGCCGCCTTCGACGGGGCCGGGGACCTGGTGGGCGCCCCGCTGCCCGGGGTGCGGACCGCCGTGGACGCGGGCGGCCAGCTGCTGCTGACCGGGCCCGCGGCCCGGGACCGCTACCTGGGCGAGGAGCCCGATCCCTGGGTGGCGACGGGGGACCGGGCGAGCCTGGACGGGGCCGGCCGGATCGTGCTGGAGGGCCGCTGCAAGGACATGGTGCTGCGCAGGGCGGAGAACATCTACCCGGGCCTGTACGAGCCGGCCCTGCACGTGCCCGGGGTGGAGCTGGGCGTGCTCGTCGGGGTCCCGGCGGGCGACGGGGACGAGCGGCTGGTGGCGGTGGTCCAGCCGCGGCCCGGTGTCCCCGAACCGGCCCTCCGCGCCGCGCTGTCGGAGCCGCTGCGGCGGATGGGCACGGCCCGGCCGGACGCGCTGCTGTTCGCGCGGATCCCGCTGTCGGGGCGCTCGCGCAAACCGGACCGGGCGGCGGCGTCGGCGCTGGCGGCCCGGCTGGTGACGGCTTCGGGAACGCGGCCGTGAGCCTGTGGGTGGTGGTCCCCGCGTACAACGAGGCTGCCTCGATCGGGGGGACGCTGGCGGCGCTGGCCGCGCAGGAGGACACCGGGTTCCGCCTGGTGGTGGTCGACAACGCCTCCACCGACGGGACGGCCCGGATCGTGCGGGAGTTCGCGCGCTCGGCGCCCTTCCCGGTCGAGCTGGTCCACGAGCCCGAGCCGGGGGCGGGGACCGCCGCCGACACCGGCTTCCGGCACGCCGTACGCGGCGGGGCGCGCCTGCTGCTGCGTACGGACGCGGACTGTCTGCCCGCCCGGGACTGGACGGCGGTCGCCCGGGCGGAGTTCGGGCGGGGGGCGGAGGTGCTGTGCGGGCGGAGCGTGCCGCGCCGCGACGAGCGGCCGACGTTCGCCGAGGCCCGGCTGCTCCCGGCTCTGGTGCGGCTGTCGGCGCTGTACGGGCGCCTGCGCTCCGCGCACCGGGACCCCCGCTACCTCGCCCCGTACGTGTTGTGCCACGGCCACAACCTCGGCATCACCGCCGAGCTGTACGTGCGCTGCGGCGGGGCCCCGCGCGAGCGGCTGGAGGAGGGCTCGGAGGACGTCACCCTGCTCAACCGGGCCCGCGAGCACAGCGCGCGCGTCGTGCGCGCCGAGCGCTTGGTGGTGCAGAACAGCCTGCGGAGGCTGCGCTCCTGGGGTGCGCGGCGCACCCTGCTCTGGTACTGGGACCGGCGTTACCGGCCCGCCGACACGAAAGAGGTCCACGTCCGATGACCACCACCGCCCACGCCCGGGCCCGCCGGCGCGACCGCCGGGTCTACCTGCGCAGCCATCCGCTGCTGTTCGGGCTGCTCGCCGCCACGCGGGGGCGGGCCGCGCGCCGGATCGGGGGCACGGTGCTGGTGCACGGTGCCGGCGCCTACCGGGAGGCGCTGACCCGGATCCCGCTGGACAGGACGGCGGCCGGGACCACGGGCGGGGCCGCGCGGGAGGCGCTGCGCGGGGCCGGCGGGGTGCTGTTCGACCAGGAGGGCGGCGGGCACCGGGCGGGCCGGCGCTCCCTCGCGGAGGGCCTCGGCGCGGCCGGGGTGGAGGAGCTGCGCGCGCTGTGGCGGCCGCTGCTGGTACGGGGGCTCGCGCCGCTGGGCCGGGGTGCGGAGGTGGACGTGGTGGCACTGGCGCGGGAGCTGGCCGGGTCGGTGGCGGCGGCCCTGCTGGGCTGCGCGGCCGAGCCGCGGGTGCTGGCGGAGGCGGCCGCGGAGGCCGCGTCGGCCTCGGTGCGCGGCCACCTGCCGGGCCCGCCGAGGCCCGGGGCGGCGGCGGGCGCGGCCCGGGCGGCGGAGCGCCTGCGGGGGGTGCTGGGCGGCGGGGACGCCCTGGACGCGATGGTGGCGGTGGCCGCGGTGAACACCACCGTGGCGGCGGTGCCCCGGGCGGTCGCCTGGTGCGCGGACGCCGGGCTGTGGGAGCAGGCCGCGGACGCGGGGCTGCGGCCCCGGCTGGCGGAGGAGCTGCTGCGGGTCACGGCGGCCTCGCCGGTGCTGCCCCGGGTCGCGGCGGGCGCGGGGACGGTGGGGGGCTGCCCGGTGCGGGGCGGGGACCGGCTGCTGCTGGTGGCCCGGCACGCGGCGGGGGCGCACCGGCGCGACCCGGACGGGCGGGACCCGGCGGGGGCGGGGGTGGCGCGGCTGGTGTTCGGGGCGGGGCCGCACGTGTGCCCGGGGGCACGGCTGGCGACCGTACTGCTGGAGGACGTGCTGGGGGCGCTGGCTCCGCACCGGCCGGTGGTGGTGCGGTCCCGGGTGGACCGCCGGGCGGCCCTGCCGGGGTGGCGCGTGCTGACGCTGAGGGCGGGCTCGTGAGGATCGCGGTCACGGGCGCGAGCGGCTTCTGCGGCGGGCACGTCGCCCGCGCGGCGGCCGCGGCCGGGCACTCCGTCGTCTGCCTGGGCCGCGGGCCGGGCCCGCTGGGCGAGCACCGGTTCTGGGACGCGGCGTCGGCCGGGCCGGACCTGTCGGGGGTGGACGTCGTGGTGCACTGCGCGGCTGCGGTGGGCGATCCGGCGCCGGGCTCGCGGGCGGAGGCGGCCATGCGCGCGGTGAACGTGGACGGCACCGCGCGGCTGCTGCGTGCGGCGGCCGGGCGGCCGGTGGTGTGGGTGAGCAGCGCGAGCGTGTACGACCCGCGCCGCGGCCGTGCCCGGGTCACGGAGGACCACCCGCGCGCGAACCACCTCAACGCCTACGGCCGTACGAAGGCGGCGGGCGAGGCCCTGGCCCTGGCGGCGGGCGCGGTGGTGCTGCGTCCGAGGGCGGTCTACGGCCCGGGCGACACCCAGCTCCTGCCCCGCCTGCTGTCGCGGGTGCGCGCCGGCACCCTGCTGCTGCCGGGCCCGGACGTGGAGCTGAGCCTCACGGCGGTGGAGAACCTGGCGGACGCCTGCCTGGCGGCCCCGGGCTGGACCCCGGGCGCGTACAACGTGGCGGACGCGGCCCCGTACGCCCGGGACGCGGCGGTCGCCGCGGTCCTGCGCGCCCACGGGGTCCGGGCGCGGATCCGCCACCTCCCCCTCCCGGTGGCGGCCGCGGCGGCCCGCGCGGCGGAGTCGGTGTCCCGCCTGACCGGCACCGAGCCGGCCCTGAGCCGCTACGCGGTGGACCAGCTGGCGCACCCGGTGGTCCTGGACGTGGCCAGGGCCCGCGCGCAGGGCTGGACCCCGCGGCGGACCCTGGAGGACTACCTCAGTCCCGCTGTGCGGGGGTGAGCCGCAGGGAGATGCTGTTGATGCAGTACCGCTGGTCGGTGGGGGTCGGGTAGCCCTCGCCCTCGAAGACGTGGCCGAGGTGGGAGCCGCACTTCGCGCAGAGGACCTCGGTGCGGACCATGCCGTGCGAGGTGTCGGCCTTCAGCTCCACCGCGTCGGTGTCCTTCGGGTCGAAGAAGGACGGCCAGCCATCATCCTTGGCGATTCACACTTCTCCGGCGCCCGGACGCCTCAACCCGCCCCATCAGGGCATGAGACCAGCACGGTCAGCAAGGAGTTCAGCCCGGACGAGCTCAAGGAGTCGCCCCATCCAGTTGCGCCCTGCCCGACCGTGCTGGCCCCAATACCCGGGAGATCCCATATCGGTGTAGAGCAGCGTGGCATCTCCCGTGCCGAGCAGCTCCTCGGCGAGCGCGGGGTGCTGCGTGTACTTGGCTCGGAGCAGCTGTGCCATCACGGCCGGGCGGGCTTCGTCCCACTGCGCCCGCCGAGGGGCGTCCTGCGCCAGGCTCCGTGCCTCGAGTGCGTTCTTGGCCGAGCGGATCGCGGCCTGGTGCTCAGGGTCGTCGGTGGACAGCGTCCAGTAGGCGTGCCCGACGGTCGGATACTCGACGTCACCCACCCGTATCGGCGCGGGATACTCGTTGCGCAGAGCCAGCGTCCCAGGGTCCTCGGGCCAGCCGTTCGGATGGAAGACCTGGCCCAGTTCAATGGCCGGGGTACGCGGTTCCTGCGGTCCGTCCGCAGTGCGGCGGCGCTCGGCCACCCTGCCCCATTCTGCGCGCTCGGTGAAGTAGTCGAGGGCGTGTGCGTACTCTTCGTCGTCGACGGCCTCGGGAAGCCCGGGCAGAGTCCCGCCCGGTCCCGCGGCCAGGACCTTCAACGGCCAGTCCTTGCGGTCCATGTCGCCCAGGGCATAGAGGCGCATGGACTCCGGAATATCCAGGTAGGCATCCCGCAGTCCGGCTCTGTTCGCCTCGGTCGGATCGGCGAGGAAGGTGTCCACCGCGGTGAGGCAACGCTCGGTGGAGGTGGGCCGGCCGTTCAGCCGCTCGATCTCGTCGCGGACTTCGGCGAGCAACCAGTCCTGCTGCATGTACGAGTGGACATCCGTGAACCTCCACCCGCCCACGTCGTGTGCGGAGGCCTCCGCCCCCTCCTCCAGCTCTGTCGCGACCCACCCGGTCCGCAGCTTCTCGGCGAACTCGTCCACCGTGACCAGTCCCCAGCAGTCGATCAGCCCGTCGGCATAGATCAGAAGGTCCGTCAGGAAGTAGGTGGAGCCGTTGCGGATGAAGGCGTGCCGCCAGGTCCCGGGTATGCGCTCGCCGTCAACGAACCGATAGGTGAGGTGTCTGCCTGCCATGGCGAAAGGCTAGGCGAAAGGCGGAGCGAAAGACCGCTGGTTATCCGGTGGAGGTCCCGTGCGCTCGATGGCAAGGTGTGGCGCATGCCTTCGCCCCATGCCGAGCAGCTGCTGCGTGAGTTGCACGCCTCGCTCGGGCTCCGCAAACGCCCCGAGGACATAGCCCAGCTGATCCAGGACCTGTTCGCCGCCCGGAAGGTCGCCCTCGACCCCGTCACCACCGACGCCCTGGAGAAGGCCGCCGAGCATTCGCTGCACAGGCTGTGGCACGGCTACACCTCCATGCTCGAGGACTTCGCCCGACCGGTTGGCGCGCAGCGCCAGCTCGCCCGAGCCGGGGCACTGTTCGCGTCCGTGCCTGGAATCCCCGAGGGAGCCGGAGACGATCCCGCGGAGATCGAGGCCGTGATCCGTCGGGCCGGCGAGGAGATCCACCGGCAGTACGGGGAGAACGACTTCGGCCTCGACCGGCTGAACCGGGCCGAGCGGGCCGAAGCCGGCATCGGCGAGGTCTCCAAACGCCAGTACAACAAGCGTTTTCGTCTGCTGCGCCGGATGGAAGCCAAGCTGGCCCGACTCGTCCACGAGCAGTGCCGCCGCGAGGTCACCGTGACCGGCAAGGGCGCGCTCGCGCACACCCTGTCGTACGAGCTGTTCTCCGCCGACCCGGACACCGCTGCCTTCATCGCATACCTCACCGCCCGCGCGAACATGCGCAGCATCTTCACCAACGGCAAGCAACGCCGCCCCTACGACGAGGTCGCCGACGCGCTGTTCCGGCGACTGCGCGCGGCGCCCGAGCAGACGGACTGGTACGCCGTCGCGCACGTCCACCCCACCGCCGAGGTGCTGGGGCACCTCTCCGATCAGGAGCTCACCCGGCTCCTGGTCCGCTGGAACGGCTTCCTGCGGACCGTGGCCGACCTGCTGGAGGACGCCTGGAACCGTTCCCGCATCGAACCCGCGAGCATGATCGTGCGGCGCGGCGACGACTCCTCGACGTGGAACCAGGCGGCGCAGGCCTGGAGCACCGCCCGAGCGCATTGGTTCGCCCTGATGACCGAACTGGGCCAGGAGGAGATCCTGGACCGCGTGTGCCCGGGCAAGGTGCCCCGGCTGATGGCGGCCGACGTGGCCTACTGGCACCGCAGGAGCGGCGGCGGGCTGCACCCGGACACGTACGTGTGGGCGGAACTGCCCCGGCCGTGGGAAGTCCTGCGGGGCGAGAAGGAATGCCCCCGCTCGCTGGTCGAGGCGGCCTGCACCCGAAACGGTGTGGACCCGGTGGCCGGCGGCTGGACCGCGCCCCGGCCGACCGCGGAGGCCGTCCGCTTCAGCCGCACGCCGGAACTGGTGCACGGCGTGGCTGTCGCCGATCCCCTGATGGCGAGCGCCCTGCGGTCCGCCGGAGTGTTCTCGGGCCAGGGCAAGCGTGCTGCCGCCGAGGAATGGCTCTGACGTTCCGACCATCCCGGGCCGCAAATCAGTTGCCCGGGACGTCCGCGCTTGACGAGAATCGGGGCGGCGGCGAGGAAGCTCTGCGGAGGAGCGCCCGGCTCGATCTCCGGGTGGACGTAGGTTCGAATCCTGCCCTTGCCGCCGCCCTCACCACTACGTCGACATGGCGACATGCACCGCAGGCGGAACGAGCCAAAGCCAGGACGGCCCGCACGAGGTGAACAACGGGCTGGCACTGTGCTCCCTCCACCACTCTCTCTTCGACCTCTGAGTGCTGGGACCCCTGCCTGACCTGCGCATCCATGCCTCCCAGATGTACGTGGCGCGGAGCCGGTCAGGACAGGCCGCCGACGCCCTGCACGGCCAGCCGGTGTCAGCGGCCAGGCCCGGACCGGCCACCGTCGCCCCGAAGTTCGTCCTCTGGCACGGCCGCCAGGTCTTCAAACGCCCAGGCGTACAAGGTGCTTAGCACGAGAGCCCCGGAAACCATCGGTGTCCGGGGCTCAAGGCATCTCGGGGGCGCGCGGTCGACTACGGCGGCCGGCCTATCAGCCCTCGTTCGGGGTCAGGCGCAGAGAGATGCTGTTGATGCAGTAGCGCTGGTCGGTGGGGGTCGGGTAGCCCTCGCCCTCGAAGACGTGGCCGAGGTGCGAGCCGCACTTCGCGCAGCGGACCTCGGTGCGGACCATGCCGTGTGACGTGTCGGCCAACAGTTCTACGGCGTCCGAGTTGCGTGCATCGTAGAAGCTCGGCCAGCCGCAGTGCGAGTCGAACTTCTCCGAGGAGCGGAAGAGCTCGGCTCCGCAGCCGCGGCAGGAGTAGACGCCCTCCGTCTTGGTGTCGGTGTACTCACCGCGGAAGGCGGGCTCGGTGCCGGCGAGGCGCAGCACCTGGTACTCCGACGGGGTCAGCTCCGCCTGCCACTGCTCGTCCGTCTTCTGGACCTCGTACGCCATGACGCTCCCGCTCCCTCAGTTCGACAGGCGGGCGAGGATCTTCGGTCCCAGATCCGTGACGTCGCCCGCGCCCATGGTGAGAACGAGATCACCGGGCTTGGCCATTCCCGCGATCACGTCGGCGACGGCGTCCTTGTCGTGCTCGGCGGCGACGTCGGCTCCGGCGGTGCGGGCGGCGGAGATGATCAGCTCGCTGGTGATGCCGGGGATCGGGTCCTCGCGGGCCGGGTAGATGTCGAGGACGACGGAGGCGTCGGCCAGGGCGAGGGCCTGGCCCATCTCCTTGCCGAGTTCCTGGGTGCGGGAGAAGAGGTGGGGCTGGAAGACGACCAGGATGCGGGAGTCCCCGGCGGCGCCGCGGATGGCCTCCAGGTCGGCGGTCATCTCGGTGGGGTGGTGCGCGTAGGAGTCGATGACCTGGACCCCGGCGGCCTCGCCCTTGAGCTGGAGGCGGCGCTTGACGCCGGTGTACTTGCCGAGTGCGGCGGCCAGGTCGTCGGCCGGGATGCCGAGGGCGATGCCGGCGGCCAGGGCGGCGACGGCGTTGTGGGCGTAGTGGCGGCCGGGCACGGAGACGGTGAAGACGATCTCGCGGCCGTCGATCACGACCGAGACCTCGCTGGTCAGGCCCCGGGGGGTGACCTTCCGGATCCAGACGTCGGCGCCCTCGTGCTCGCCGTACGTGGTGACCGTCAGCTCGGGGTTGCCGCTGACCCGGTAGGCGATCTCGGCGGCGCCCTCCTGGCCGTGGGCGACGACGAGGGTGCCACCGGGGACGATCTTGCCGACGAATGTCTCGAAGGACTCGTAGATCTCCTCCATCGACGCGTAGTTCGCGTGGTGGTCGAGCTCCGCGTTGAGGATGATCGCGACCTGCGGGGTGTACTTGTGGAAGCTGCGGTCGCTCTCGTCCGCCTCGGCCACGAAGACGTCGCCCTCGCCGTGGTGGGCGTTGGAGCCGGGGGCGTCCAGGTCGCCGCCGATGGCGTACGAGGGGTCCAGGCCCAGGGCGCTGAGCGCGACGGCCAGCATCGAGGTCGTGGTGGTCTTGCCGTGGGTGCCGGCGACGGCGATCGGACGCAGGCCGTCCATGACGGAGGCGAGGGCGTCCGAGCGGTGCACGACCGGGATGCCGAGCTCGGCGGCACGGGCCAGCTCGGGGTTGTCGGCGCGGATCGCGCTGGAGACGACGACGCAGGTGGCGTCGGTGGCGAGGTGGCCGGCGGCGTGCCCGATGTGGACCGTGGCCCCGTGGGCGCGCAGCGCCTGGGCGGTCTCGGAGTCGCGGGAGTCGCTGCCGGCCACCTGCGCACCGCGCTGGGCGAGGATCTTCGCGATGCCGGACATGCCGGCGCCGCCGATGCCGATGAAGTGGGGCCGTTCCATCGCGGTCGGCAGGCCGGGCTTCATTCAGGTCGCTCCAGGATCGAGTGCGGGGCGTGCCCGCCGGGGTGTGTCCGCCCCAGCCTATTCGTTGTGGGCGAAGAGCTTGAGCACCGGAACCTCCACTTTGTGCCGGGCGCGGGAGGCCCAGTCGCGGTGGAAGAACTCCTCGACGAGGTGGGGGGCGGTCAGGACGATCACCTCGTCGGCTCGGGTCTCGTCGACGACGGCCTTCAGTTTGTCGAGCGGGTGGTCCTCGACGATCTGGCCGACGGCCTTGGCGCCCTTGGCGCGCAGGGCGGCGAGTGAGTGTTCGAGCGCCTGCGCGGCGGGCCCGAGGGCGGCCTCGCCCTCGGGCACGTCGGCCTCCCGGAGGGCCTCGGGCAGCTCGCCGAGCGCCACGTCGTCGATGGCACGGAGCAGTCGGTCCTGGTCACCCCTGGGTTGCATGAGGACGAAGAAGGAGACCGCGTCGTCTCCGTGCAGGGTGGTGACGAAGTCCACGTCCACCGTGGTCAGCGGCTGCTCGATCATCAATACGCTCGTGAACACGGACGCCCTCTCCTTCATGGGCCGAGGCCGGTCGGCCGGCCCCTGCGGAAACCATCCTGCCCCGCCGGCGCGCGGGGCCTCGCGAGTATGTGTGCCCAGGTATGTGCCCGTCGGAAGCTAAGCGGAACGAGAAATTCCGCTCCTTGTCAGATCCGACGGTAGCGGGTGAACAGGAACCCGGCCTCTTCCAGTACGCAGGCGGGCGTGAGCCGGTGCGGAACCGGGACGGAGGGCCCGCCGGAGATCCGCTGGGCGCCGCCCGCCGTGAGCGTCGGGGAGATCGTCAGGCACAGCTCGTCCAGTACGTCGGCCGCCACGAACTGGCCCAGCAGCCGGGGCCCGCCCTCGGTCAGCTGGCGGCACAGCCCCCGCGCGGCCAGCTCGCGCACCGCCCGCTCCGGGTCCACGGCGGCCCCCTCGCCCGCCACCACGACCTCGGCCCCGGCCGCGGCGGCCTCGGCCACCCGGTCCGAGGGGGCACCGGCACCGGTGACCACCAGGGTGGGGACCAGGGGCGAGGTGAACAGGGGCAGGGTGAAGTCAAGGTCCAGGCTCGCGGTGACCACCGCGATGGCGGGGGCGGGGCCCTGCCCCGCGGCCGCGCGGCGGGCCGCGAAGGCCTCCCGGGCCCGCGCCGGGCGGTAGCCCTCCTGGCGAACCGTTTCCGCCCCCACGACCACCACATCGGCCAGGGCCCGCAGGGTGCCGAAGATGCGCATGTCGGTCTCGCCCGAGATGGGCTGGGAGCGCCCGTCGTGCTGGGCCGCGCCGTCCAGGGTGGAGACCATGTTGGCCCGCAGCCAGTGGGCGCCGGGGGCCAGCGCGGGGTACGCGTAGGCGTCGGCGAGCTCGTCCAGCGACCACTCCCGGTCGCCGGACGGCCACGCACGGTCGGCCGGGCCCCCGGAAGCGGTGGATGTCTGATCGGTCACAGGGAACAGGCGTCGCATCGGTGCAGTGTGACACGCCCCGTAGAGTTAAGAGCTGTGTCAACATCACTCTCCACCTCCGGTCCTGCCTCCGGGCAGCCCCCGATAGCCGACGCGGGCCCGCTGGCCCTGTGCGCCCGCGAACCGCGCGTGCCCGCCGAACGGCTGGTGGCCGAGATGGTCCCGCCGCCCCGCTTCGACTCGGTGCGCTTCGACACCTACAACCCCGACCCCGCCCAGCCGAGCCAGGCCGAGGCCGTCACCGTGCTGAGCGGCTTCGCCGCCGGCCTGGGCGGGGCCCACGCCAGCGGCGCCGGCAAGCGCAGGTGGTTCCAGAAGAAGGCCCCCGCCCCGGCCCCCGGCCCGCGCGGCGTCTACCTCGACGGCGGCTACGGCGTCGGCAAGACCCACCTCCTCGCCTCGCTCTGGCACGCCACCCCGGCCGAGCCCGCGCTCAAGGCCTTCGGCACCTTCGTGGAGCTCACGAACCTGGTCGGCGCGCTCGGCTTCCAGCAGACCGTGCAGACCCTGGGCGGGCACCGGCTGCTGTGCATCGACGAGTTCGAGCTCGACGACCCGGGCGACACCGTGCTGGTGTCCTCCCTGCTCAGCCGCCTGGTGGAGCAGGGCGTGGCGCTGGCCGCCACCTCCAACACGCTGCCCGGCAAGCTCGGTGAGGGCCGCTTCGCCGCCGCCGACTTCCTGCGCGAGATCCAGGGGCTGTCCGCGCACTTCCGGCCGCTGCGCATCGACGGCCAGGACTACCGCCACCGCGGCCTGCCCGAGGCCCCGGCGCCCTTCTCCGACGAGCAGGTCGCGAAGGCCGCGTACGCGACCCCGGGCGCGAGCCTCGACGACTTCCCGGGCCTGCTGGACCACCTGGCGAAGGTCCACCCGAGCCGCTACGGGGCGCTGACGGACGGGATAGCGGCGGTCTGCCTGACCGACGTCGTCCCGGTGCCGGACCAGTCGACGGCGCTGCGCCTGGTGGTGCTGGCCGACCGGCTGTACGACCGCGAGGTCCCGGTACTGGCCTCCGGGGTGCCCTTCGACCGGCTGTTCAGTGAAGAAATGCTCAACGGGGGTTATCGGAAGAAGTACTTCCGAGCCATATCGCGGCTCACCGCGCTCGCGCGCGACGCGAAACCCCTGGTGTCCCAGTAGGTTTGGCACGGCCGGGTCGCTTCTCGCGGCCCGGCCGTTTCCACTTCTGCGAAGGGATCACCATGGCCACCACGCGTCACGCGCACACCGTCTGGGAAGGCGACCTCCTCAAGGGCAAGGGCGTCGTCTCCCTCGACTCCTCGGGCATCGGCTCGTACGACGTCTCCTGGCCGGCCCGTTCGGAGGCGGCCAACGGCAAGACCAGCCCCGAGGAGCTGATCGCCGCCGCCCACTCCAGCTGCTTCTCGATGGCCCTCTCGCACGCCCTCGCGGGCGCGGGCAACCCTCCCGCCCGCCTGGAGACCAAGGCCGACGTGACCTTCCAGCCGGGTGAGGGCATCACCGGCATCCACCTGACGGTGGAGGGCGAGGTCCCGGGCATCGACAACGACGCCTTCGTCGCCGCCGCCGAGGACGCGAAGAAGAACTGCCCGGTCAGCCAGGCCCTGACGGGTACGACGATCACCCTGAGCGCCAAGCTCGCCTGATCCCCTTCCTGCTGTCACCCCACCGGGCCCCGCGCGCAGCGCCGGGGCCCGGTGGGGTGACGGGGGCAGGTGCCCGCACGCGTCGCGCGGGACCCGGACGCCCTGCGTGGTACCACGGGCCGGTCACATCTCCAGTGGTCCAGCGGGGAGTTGCCGATGTCCGTCACCCGACGCAGCCTGCTCGCGGCCGGCGCGGTCGCCTTCAGCGGAGCCCTCGGAGCACTCTTCGCCCCGGGCCGGGCCCGCGCCTCCGCCCGGGGGTACGGGCCGCTGCTGCCCGACCCGGCCGGGCTGCTGGACCTGCCCGCGGGGTTCTCGTACCGGGTGCTCTCGCGGGCCGGGGACCCGCTGCGCTCGGGCGAGGGCACGGTGCCGGCCAACTGCGACGGCATGGCCGCCTTCGGCGCGGGCCGCGGCCGGCTCCGCCTGGTCCGCAACCACGAGAACCGCGCCACCGCCGCGCTGCGCGTCCCCGCCGTGGACGGGCTCACGTACGACCCCGGGGCGCTGGGCGGCTGCACGGTACTGGAGCTGGACGCGGCGGGCGCGGTGCGCGCCGAGCGGGTCGGCCTCGCCGGGACCGCCGTCAACTGCGCGGGCGGGCGCACTCCCTGGAACACCTGGCTGAGCTGCGAGGAGACCGAGGACCGGGCCGGGGACTCGGGGTATTCCCGGGACCACGGGTACGTCTTCGAGGTGGACCCCGCCGACCCGCACCGGCTCGGTGCCGTCCCGCTGACCGCGCTGGGCCGCTTCGCGCACGAGGCCGTCGCCGTGGACCCGTACCGGGGTGTGGTCTACGAGACCGAGGACGCGTTCGTGCGGCCCTTCGGGCTCTTCTACCGCTTCCTGCCCGCGCTGCCGCTCGCCGGCCGCGGCTCCCTGCGGGCCGGCGGCGTCCTGGAGGCGATGCGGGTGCCCGGGGTGGCGGACCTGTCGGCGGTGGACGAGCCGGGGGCGGAGTTCCCGGTGGAGTGGGTCCCCGTACCGGATCCGTCGGCGGCCGGGACGCCGGTCCGCTTCCAGGACTTCGGTCCGCGCGGGATCACCCACGCGCAGAAGCTGGAGGGCTGCTACTGGGGAGGCGCCGGGGTGTACTTCGTGTCCAGCTACGCCCGCGGCCGCGAGGGGGCCGCCGCCGACCACCACGGGCAGGTGTGGTTCCACGACCCGGTGCGCGGCCGGCTCCGGCTGGAGGTGCTCTTCGGTCCGGCGGCGGACACCGCCCTGCCCGGGGACTCCCCCGACAACATCTGCCTGGCGCCCGACGGGGGGCTGATGGTGTGCGAGGACGGCGGCGGCGACCAGTACGTCTTCGGCGTCACCCCGGGCGGGGCGGTCTACCCGGTGGCCCGCAACGCGGACGACGTCGGAATCGCCGGGGCGCCGGAGTGGGGGGAGTTCGCGGGGGTCACCTTCTCCCCCGACGCCCGGACGATGTACGTCAACGCCTACGCGCCGGGCACCACGTTCGCGGTGACCGGCCCCTGGCGGTGACCCGCCGCCCGGCCCCGGCCGTCTCGCGGTCGCGTTCGATCTGCTGCACGATCGTACGGAACCGACCGGATCGGGGTGGACAGCGGTGGCCGAGAAGGACGAGAAGGGCGGCGGCGCCCGCCGGGCCGGGGACGCCCGCAAGGCCGGTGGGACCCGGGAGGGGCAGGGACCGGCGGTCGCGCCGCTGCTGCGGGTGACGCCCGGGGAGCGGGTCGCCCTGGCCGCGCTGGACACCTCCGCGACCCCGGGCGGGCCCTCCGGCAAGGCGGCCGGGACCGAGGCCATCGCCCGGATGGCCGCACCGCTGGCCTCCCTCCAGGAGCGGCTCTACGCGGCCAGCACCGCCGGGGACCGCCGCAGGCTGCTGCTCGTCCTCCAGGGCATGGACACCAGCGGCAAGGGCGGCACGGTCAAGCACGTGATCGGCCAGTTCAACCCGTCCGGCTGCCGGATCAGGGCCTTCAAGGCCCCCACCCGCGAGGAGCTCAGCCACTCCTTCCTCTGGCGGATCGAGAAGGCCCTCCCCCAGCCCGGCGAGATCGGCATCTTCGACCGCTCGCACTACGAGGACGTCCTCATCGCCCGGGTCCGCGAGCTGGTGCCGGCCGACCGGGTGGAGCGCCGCTACGCGCAGATCAACGCGTTCGAGAAGTCCCTCGCCGACGACGGCGTGACCCTGGTGAAGGTCTTCCTGCACATCGGCTGGGAGGAACAGCGCGAGCGGCTCCTGGCGCGGCTCGACGACCCGCACAAGCACTGGAAGTTCAGTACGGGCGACATCGAGGAGCGCGCGCTGTGGCCGGCGTACCGGGAGGCGTACGAGCTGGCGCTGGAGCGCTGCTCCACGGAGGCGGCACCCTGGTACGTGGTCCCCGCGGACCGCAAGTGGTACCGCAACTGGGCGGTCGGCAAACTGCTGCTGGAGCATCTGGAGGCGATCGGGCCGAAGTACCCGCCGGGCGGCTTCGACGTCCAGGAGTGCCGTAGGCGTCTGCTGGCGGGCTGAGTCCCCCGCCGCCCGGTTCCCGTCGGTCATCTCCGGGCGGCCAGCGCCCTCCGGACGCGCGCGTCGAGGGCGAGGAGCAGGGCGGTGGGCAGGAAGAGCGCGTCACAGACGATCATGCCCAGGGAGAGGAACGGGAGCCCGAGGGCCACGGCGATCCCCGCGTGCTCCGCCATCATCACGGCGAGCAGGACGTTCTTGATCCTGCGGTTGGCCAGGGTGAAGGGGAACGCCACCTGGAGGATGACGGTGGCGTACGCCATGACCACGAGCGGGACCATCCCGGAGGCCAGCAGCTCGGACAGCCACGGCCAGGGCCGGAAGTGGTCCAGGTGCAGGGCGTAGTACAGGGCGCTGCCCTCCTGCCAGCGCGAGCCCTGGATCTTGTACCAGCCGGCGGTGCCGTAGATGAAGCAGACCTGAAGGGCCAGTACGGCCATCGCGCAGTTGTGCAGCATGCCGGTCAGGCGGTCCAGTACCGCACGGGCCTCGTGCCGCGGGAACCACCGCTCGCCCGCGTGGCGCAGTCCCCGGGCCGCCCAGAGGGCCCACAGCACCGCGCTCCAGCCCCACTGGGGAAATCCGAACAGGACTCCGAGGAACACGCCCGTCCCCTGCCACAGGTGCAGCCCGGAGCGGTCCGGCCGGCCGGCTTCCCGCAGGCGGCGCCGTCGGCGGGCGTCCAGCGACCAGACCTCGGCGCAGCGGAGGAAGACCAGGTAGATCGCCATGATCCGCAGGACGTTGTCGCCGCCGTCGCCCAGGAACGGCGAACGGAACTCCAGGGACAGCACACCCACCATGAAGAACACGGAGGTGCCGCGGGTGCGCCAGCCCACCATCAGCAGGAGGGCGGCCGCCAGGGTGGCGTGGTAGACGGTCTCGAACCACCACCGGCCGGACCACCAGGTCAGCACGCTGAAGGCCTGGTCCTCGCCGATCAGCCGCACGGCCATGTCCAGCGGCCAGGGGTTGAGGTCGCCGAAGAGGATCCGGCGGTGCGGCCATTCGCGCACGAGGAAGCCCGCGAAGACGAAGGCGAAGCCGATGCGGACGACCGCCGCCTGGTGGGGGAACCGGGTCCGGCCGATGGACTCGACGAACGCGGTCAGCCTCTCGGGGACGGTCCGCCCGGGTGCGGGCCTCCCCTCGGCGGCGGCGGCGACGGCGACGGCGGGCGGGGCTTCGGGGCGGGCGGGCGCCGGGACGCCGGACGCGTCCGGTGCCGGGGCGGGCGCCGGGATGAGCGGCTTCATGTCGGCGGGTTTGCGGTCAGGGGTCACAGGTCCTCCCCGTCCTTCGGCTCGACCGGCCACCAGGGCAGCGTCAGTTCGCGGGGGGTGGTGTCGAGGGGGCTGAGGTCCCAGTCGGGCGGTTCCACCGCCGTGACCCGCGTCCTGAGCTGGACCTCGACGGGCCGCTCCGCGCCCTCGGCGGCACCGAGGCGCTGGAGCACGATCCTCCTGAGGTACTGCTCGGACATGCCCGCTCGCGCGTCCGAGGCCCGGCCGTCGTCCTCATGGGTGACCTTGTAGAAGTCCCAGGCCCGGCGCAGCAGGTTCTGGTGCAGGTGGCTGGGGACCGGAGTGCCGTGGATGGCCTCGATGTCCTGCGCGGTCAGATCGGTCCACGCCCCGACGCGGCCGCCGTCACCCGGGCCGGTCCGTACCCGGGCGGAAATCGCCATGTTCTCCTGCACCGGGTTGGGCGCGAAGAGCTTCCAGTCCTGCCCGAACTCCGGGCGGACATGGCCGTCGATCCCCTCCGCGTACTCCCGTGAGATGCCATTGGGGGGTGCGAGGGAGAGGAACAGCGCCGTGCCGTGCCACAGCGCGGCACCGGCGAGGATCGCGGCACCCGTGAGGAGCGCCGCGAGGGCTGGTGGGGACCAGGCCCGGGGAGGTTGTTCCTGAGTGCCCGTCATGGCTGTGCGCTCCTGATTCCGCCGGGCCTGATCACGCGTCCTGTTGTGCGTCAGCGGGTGAGGCCGAGGATGCCGAGCAGGCCGCCGGAGGAGGAGCCGGGCAGGCCGGAGGAGCCGGAACTGCCCGAGGAACCGGAGGAACCACCAGAGGTGCCGCCGGAGGAGGACGCGCCGGAACTGCCCGAGGAACCGGAAGTGCCCGAGGAGCCGGAAGTGCCGGAAGATCCGCTGGATGAGGCACCGGAGGAGCCGGAGCTGCCGGAGGAGCCGGAGCTGCCCGACGAACCCGAGCTGCCCGACGAACCGGAGGAGCCAGAGGAACCCGAGGAGCCGGAGGAGCCGGAGGAGCCGGAGGAGCCGGAGGAGCCGGAGGAACCCGACGAACCGGAGGAACCCGAGGAGCCGGAGGAGCCGGAGGAACCCGAGGAGCCCGAGGAGCCGGAGCTGCCCGAGGTGCCGGACGAGCTGCCGTCGCCGTCGTTGTCGTCGCCGTCGCCGTCGCCGAAGATCAGCCTGCGGATGTTCAGGTCGACGCGCGGCCGGAACTCGTTGGTCTGGTTGCAGAAGCCGTTCAGGACCGGTCCGCAGTTGTGACGGATGGTGTTCGTCTGGGAGTTGTTGGAAGAGTCGCCGTTCTGGTCGGCCACGGCGACCTGGCCGAATGCCGAAGCACCGACGATCGACACCACGACCAGCAACGACTGGAGAGCACGCTTCATCGCGCCACCTTCTTTCCTCGCGCCGGACGGCGACCTCACCGGCTGCCGCAGCCGCCCCAACGAAGGGATCCGGCCAAGGGCATGCGGATCGGCACCCGAAATGGGCCAGGCCGGTGAGGGAAGTCCACGGAAGGCCCCGTCCGGATTCAGACGCCCCGCCGGCTTGACCGCCTGTCGCGCGGCCCTCTTATCGGAAAGTCATATATTTTTCGTGCGTGACCCTTTCTGCACGCAAAGTGGCGGCCTTGGCCCTGCTCGGCGCCGCCCTCACGGGATGCGGGAGCGGCTCCTCGGGCCCCCCGCAGGGCGCCGGGCAGGCGCGTCTGGCCAGTCCCGCGGCCTCCGGCCCGGCCACCGCGTCCGCCCAGGCCTCCCCCTCCGCCCCCGCCTCCCCGCTGCCCGGCGCGCCCGCCCGGGTCCCGGTCCTGAACCCCGGCGCGAACGGCCTGACCCCCGTCTTCGAGCGGACCCGGCAGCGCTCCGAGAAGACGGTGGCGCTCACCTTCGACGCCGACATGACCTCAGATCAGGGACCGCGCGCCGCCTCGGGGGAACGGTTCGACAACCCGGACCTGATCGCGACCCTGCGCCGGCTGAAGGTGCCCTCGACGGTCTTCATGACGGGCCGCTGGGCCGAGGAGTACCCCGACCAGGCCAAGTCCATCGGTACGGACCCGAACTTCGAGATCGCCAACCACTCGTACAGCCACCACGCCTTCAAGTCCCCCTGCTACGGGCTCCCCGCGCTGGACGGCGAGGCCGCTCGGGCCGATGTGGACCGGGCCTTCGCGGCGTTCAGGAAGGCCGGCGCGGTCAACACCGTCCCGTACTTCCGCTTCCCCGGCGGCTGCTACGACGACCAGGCGCTGAAGGCCCTGTCCCCCGCCAAGGTCACCGCGGTGCAGTGGGACGTGGTCAGCGGGGACGCCTTCGCGAAGGACCCCGACGCGGTGGCGGAGCAGGTGCTGGCCGGGGTGAAGCCCGGTTCGGTGGTGGTGATGCACTGCACGCGCAGCGCGGCCCCGGTGACCGAGCAGGCGATCCAGAGGATCGTCCCCGAGCTGCGAAAGCGGGGATTCCGCTTCGTGAAGGTGTCGGAGCTGATGGGGAAGTGACGTTCCTCCCCCGGCCCGCCCCGGTCAGCTCCGCCGTCTGCTGACCAGGCAGGCCACCGCCCCCGCCGCGCCCGCCAGCAGCAGCGCCCCCGCCAGCGCGCCGAGCGGGAGCGGCGCGGCGTCCGCGCGGGCGGCCCCGACCAGGGCGGACACCGCGTTGCGGGCCGGGGAGAAGGCCGCGACCCAGGCCAGCAGCGAGCCCACGCCCCCGGCGAGGACGGCGCGTCCCCGCCCGCGGAGCAGCGGCCTGCTGCACACCGCGCCCACGGCCGCCCCCGTCAGGGCGCACACCGCCACCGCCACCGCTCCGGCGAGGGCCGCCTCGGCCGGGGGCTGGTGCGTGAGGTCGCCGAGCAGCAGGGCGTAGGCCGTGCCCGCCGCCCCGGCGAGCAGCGTCCCGGCCAGCGCGGTCAGCAGGGCCGCCGCGTGCACCCGTACCGGACCGGCCGCGGCGGCGGAGACGGCGCGGGCCGCCGGGGGTTCGGCGGTGACGCAGATCCGGACCAGCCAGACGCTCAGCGGCACCAGGCCGGCCGCCGTGTAGCCGAGGGCGTCGAGCGCCGGGTCGCCGGAGCGGATGCCGACCGCGAGGAACGCCGCGTACACGACGAGCGGGCCGATCCAGTGCTGGGAGTGCAGCAGCAGGGCGCCCTGGTAGCGCAGCAGGGCGGTCACGGTCACGGGAGTTCCTCCACGGCGCGGATGTGCCAGGGCGGGCTGGCGGTGAGCAGTTCGCGCAGTACGGCGTCGGAGCGGGCGGCGTCCACGGTCAGCAGGACCCCGCCGTCGGGGGCGGGTCCGGCTGCGGTGGCCAGGCCCGGGGGCGGGGCGGTGCCGGGCGGGCCGGCCGCGTGGATCCGTACGGCGGGTACGCGCGTGACGGGGTGCGCGGCCGGGTCCTCCAGGGTGCCGCCGCGCACCCGGTAGCGGGCATCGGGCAGGCCGGCGAGCCGGGCGGGGTCGTGGTCGACGAAGACCACCGTGCCCCCGGCGGCGGTGCGTTCGGCGACGGCGCGGTCCAGTTCCGCCCGGGCGGGCGCGTCCAGCCCGGTCCAGGCCTCGTCGAGGACGAGCAGCCCCGGCCCGGCGAGCAGTGCCTGGGCGACGGCCACCTTCTGGCTGGTGCCCTTGGACAGTTCGGCCATCGGGGTGCGGGCGTACGCGGCGGCGCCGAAACGCTCCAGCCCCTCGGCCGCCCGCCGGGCCGCCTGCGCGCCCGTCAGGCCGTGCAGCCGGCCGAGGTGGGTCAGGTAGGCGCCGGCCGTGAGCGGCAGGGCCGCCGGGAAGCGTTCGGGGACGTAGGCGGTGCGGGGCGGGCGGCCCTCGATCCGGCCCTCGGTCGGCGTGTCGATGCCGGCGATGACGCGCAGCAGGGTGGACTTGCCGCCGCCGTTGCCGCCTTCGACGCGGACCAGGGCGCCGGCCGGCAGCTCGGCCGTGATCCCGCGCAGCACCCAGGGCCGGCGCCTTCCGTAGCGGCGGCCCACGTCGGTGAGCTTCAGTGCGCGGCCGCCGTCTCGGTGAGCTCGCTGGGCCGGACGATGACGAAGCCCTCGCCGCTCAGCCTCAGCTGGACGGCCTCGCCGGAGCCGCCGCGGATCATGGAGCCGACGGACTGGGAGCGGTGCAGCCCGGTCTCCAGCGCCGCGCTCCAGCCGACGACCGCGTCCGTGTCCACGTACACCGGCGCCTGGGCGGTGACCGGGATGATGATCGGGTTGCCGTCGCAGACCACGGCGAGCTTGCCGGTGCCGGTGAAGAGGCTGTTGAAGAGCCCGCCGCCGGTCATGCCCGCGCCCTTCACCATCCTGATCTCGTAGGAGAGGGTCGGATCGAAGCACAGGACGTTGCGCCCGTTGATGGTGAGGGCGTCGCCGTGCTCGAAGTCGATGATGAAGCAGTTCCCGGCCTGGTGCGCGAACCAGGCCTCGCCCTGGCCGCGTACGGACATCAGCGCGAGGCCCTCGCCGGTGACGGCCCGCTTGAGCATGCCGCCGATGCCCTGGCCCTTGCGCTCGAACTGGAGGTTGCCGCGGAAGGCGACCATCGACCCCTGGCGGGCGAGCATCTCCCCGTTGACGGCGTACTTCACGGACTTGGCGTTCTGCAGGGTCATGCCCGGTGCGGTGGCGGGCTGGACGAGGTTCTCGCTCGCGAAAAGGTCGCTCTTCATGGAGTCGATCCTCGCCTGCGCCGGCCACCCGGGACATCCTCCTGAAGGCGGAGGCCGGCATGCCTTGCAGGTTGACTTCCTCTCGTCCTGAAGGAGGGGGTTCCTACGGCTCGCGACGCCGTGGGGTTTCCTGCTTCACGGCCGACCGCCCGCCCGGACTCGTCCGTTGAGGTCTTGCGCCGGCTCCACAGGCTGTCACCGCCAGCCCGGCGGGCAGAAGGGTTTGCGATGCGTTCGTGTCCCGGTCGGGTGGTCAGCTTGTGCAAGTGGTCCCGGCGCCGGTCGGCGATCCGGGCGTGGATCCTGGCGACCTTGCGCCGGGCCTTGGCCCGGTTCGCACCGTCGCCAGCGGGTCCTTCATCCTGGCGAGCGTGAGCCGGCCGTCCCTGTACTTGAAGGCACTCGTGGTGTACTCGGCAGATCGCCTGGACTTTTTCCGCGACTTGAATCGCGGGTACTTGGCCCGCTTCCCGGAGAATCCGGCGAACGCCATCTGCAAATGCCGGAGCGTCTGCTGGAGCGGAACGGACGACACCTCGTTGAGATGCGCGGGCTCCTCGGTCTTCTTCCAGGCCGTGAGCATCGCCGACGTCTGGTTGCAGTTGACGCGCTCCTGACGCGTCCACGCCTCCGTCCGCGCGGCCAGCGCCGTGTTGTAGACCTTCCGCACGCACCCGAAGGTGCGCGACAGCTCGGCCGCCTGCGCATCCGTCGGATGGAAGCGGTACTTGAACGCCCGCTTCACGTGAGTCGAAGCCACGCCTCACAAACTTATAGAGTCGCTCAGTGAGAGGACAATCCCTGGCCAGAACAGCGCAACAGCGAACTCCGCCACTGTCGCCGGCCAGAAGGTGATTTCTCTCGCCGGCCTGTAGAGCTGGCTTTCCACTCAAGGAGAATTCGATGAGCAGCCAGCACGTGAACGAGACCACAGACGTACCCGCGGTCGGCGCGGACAGCCCCTTCCGGCGCGAGCGCGCCCTGCGCGACGAGGCCCCGCAGTTCGTCCTGCCTCTGGTGGTGCGGATCGAGAAGGCCGAGCCGCCGGCGCGGACCGACGCGCTGGAGACGGCGGCCCGTGCGGTGCTGGTGCTGCTGACGGACGAGCGCTCGCACGGCGAGGGCGAGTGGGCTCGGGCAGTGCGCGACTGGCAGGACGCGCGGATCCGCAAGGTGGTCCGGCGGGCGCGCGGGGCGGAGTGGCGCAAGGCGGGGACCCTGCCGGGCGTCACGGTGGAGGGGCGGGCCTCGGAGGTCCGGGTCTTCCCGCCGGTCCCCCTGGACGGCTGGCCCAAGGAGCTGGCCAAGCTCCAGGTGTCGGGCACCGACCTGGACGACCCGGAGCCGGCGGGCCCGGTCGAGCCGGGGATCCCGGTGCTGTGGCTGAACCCGGACCTCGGCATGTCGGCGGGCAAGGCCATGGCCCAGGCGGGGCACGCGGCGCAGCTGGCCTGGTGGGAGCTGACGGCGGCCGAACGCGCCCTGTGGCAGGCCTCCGGCTTCCGGCTGGCGGTACGCACGGCCCCGCGCGAGCGGTGGGCGGAGCTGAGCGGCAGCGGCCTGCCGGTGGTCCGCGACGCCGGCTTCACGGAGATCGCCCCGGGTTCCTGCACGGTGGTCTCGGACCACCCGGCCCTGCGCGCCCGGCTCTGAACCGGCGGGGCCGGTTCCGGCCTGGTGGGGCGTGAGGCCGTGACCGCGGCCGTGGAACCTCAAATGTTGCTCTGAACGTCCCCAACCGGTGGTTGGCCGGGCCGCGCCGGGGCCATCACTTCGGCATACGGTCCGGATAAGGGGGGCGAGGGGGGACATGAAGCCCATGGAACGCCTGGGGGTGGGCATCGGCTGGCGGCCGGAGATCGCGGACGCGGTCGAGCGGCTGGACGGCCTGGACTGGGTCGAGGTGGTGGCGGAGAACGTCTGTCCGGGCCACCTGCCCGAGTCCCTGGTGCGGTTGCGCGAGCGGGGGGTCCGCGTCGTGCCGCACGGGGTCTCGCTGGGCCTGGGCGGGGCCGACCGCCCCGATCCGGCGAAGCTGGCGGCGCTCGGGGAGCGGGCGGTGGCGCTGGGGGCGCCGCTGGTCACCGAGCACATCGCCTTCGTGCGTACGTCCTCGCCGCTGCTGGAGGCCGGGCACCTGCTGCCGGTGCCCCGGACCCGCGACGCGCTGGCCGTGCTGTGCGAGAACGTGCGGATCGCGCAGGACGCGCTGCCCGTGCCGCTGGCGCTGGAGAACATCGCCGCGCTGGTGTCGTGGCCCGGGGAGGAGCTGACGGAGGGGCAGTTCCTGACGGAGCTGGTCGAGCGGACCGGGGTGCGGCTGCTCATCGACGTGGCGAACCTGCACACCAACCGGGTCAACCGCGGCGAGGACCCGGCCGCCGTGCTGGATTCGGTCCCGCTGGAGGCACTGGCGTACGTGCACGTGGCCGGGGGGGTGGAGCGCGACGGAGTCTGGCACGACACCCACGCGCACCCCGTGCCGCCGGTGGTGCTCGACGTACTGGCCCGGCTGCGCGAGCGGGTGGACCCGCCCGGGGTCCTGCTGGAGCGGGACGACGACTTCCCGCCCGAGGCGGAGCTGGCCGCCGAAGTGGCGCGGATCCGCGCGGTGGTGGACGCGGGCGGGCCTCCGGGCACCGTGCGGGAGCGGGTGGCCCTGCGCGAGGAGGCCCCGGGGCCGGCCGGGGAGGCCGCGCGGACCCGGCTGGCACTGGGGCAGGCGGCCCTGCTGTCGGCGCTGGTCGCCGGGACGCCCGTACCGGAGGGCTTCGACCGGCAGCGCGTCCGGGTGCAGGCGCGGGCGCTGGCCGCCAAGCGGGCCTCGGTGGTCGCGAAGGTCGCGCCGGAGCTGCCCGGGATCCTGGGAGGTCCTGCCTCCTACCGCACCGCCTTCCTCGGCTACGCCCGCGGCCGCCCCATGACGGCCGGGTACCGCCGCGACGCGCTGGACTTCGCCGAGCACCTCCTCGTACGGGACCTGCCGGCCGACCCGGCCGCGCGGCGCCGGCTCACCGCCTGGTGGCGGGAGCGGGCGGGGGTGCGGCCGCGGGGCCGGGTCGCACGCTGGGCACGCGCCCTGGTCGGGCGGACCCGGTGAACACGCTGGCCGTCGCCGTCTGGGCGGCCGTCACCCTCTCCACCGTCCTGCTGCTGCGCGCCCTGCGCCGCGCCCGGCCACCGGTGTCCGGGCCCGCGCCGGCGCTGCACGACCTGTCCGAGGCCGCGTTCCTCACGGGCGGTCCCGGCACCGTGGTCGACAGCGCGCTCGTCTCGCTGTTCGGGGACGGCCGGCTGGCCGTCGGCGGCCCGGGCATCGTGCAGGCCCGGGCGGGGGCGCGGGGCGCGGACCCCGCCGAGCGGGCCGTACTGGCGGCGCTCGCGCAGGCGCCGTCCGGGTGGCTCTACCAGGTGCGGTACGCCGCCATGTGCGAGCCGGCCGTGCAGGAGACCGGGGACGCGCTGGCGGCCCGCGGGCTGCTCTCGGCACCCGGAGCGGGGCGCGGGGTGCGGTTCTGGGGGCTGGCGCAGGCGGTGGTGTGCGTGGCGATGGTGCCGGTGTCGCTGGTGGTCACCTCGGTGTTCTGGTCGCTGTACCCGGGGCCCCAGGTGCCGTTCGTCCTCAAGGTGCTCCCGGCGCTGTTGGGCGGCTTCGCGGCGGGTGTGCTGTGCGCGCGGCGGGCCAGGCTGCGGATCACCCCGACGGGGAAGCGGGCGCTGGCCGGCTTCCGGGAGCGGTACGCGGCCGATCCGGCTCCGCGGGTGCAGGTGGCGCTGTTCGGGCTGCGTGGGCTGGGGGACGCCCGTCTGCGCGAGCAGCTGGTGCCGGCGGCGCGTGACACCCGGCTGGCGGCGGCCCAGTCCCGGGTGCGCGGGCGCGGCTCGTCGGACACGTTCGGGGCGGCGTCGGCGGAGCTGCTGCCGGTGCTGTGGTGCGCGTCGGGCGACGGCGGGGGCGGGTCCTCGGGGTCCGGTGGCTGCGGTTCCTCCGGAAGCAGCTGTTCCGGCGGCTCCGGTTCGGGTTGCTCGGGTGGTTCCGGTTCAAGCTGCTCCAGCAGTTCCGGTTGGAGCTGGTCCAGCGGTTCGGGTTGCGGCAGTTCCTCTGGTTCCAGCTGCTCCAGCAGTTCCTCCGGTTCGAGCTGCTCCAGCAGTTCCTGACCGACCATCACCAGCGCATCACGAGCTGCTCACGCTTGGGCACCGGCCGCCTGAAAGCGGCTCCGGCGGCTGTAGAAATCGGCCATGTTCTGGATCTTGTTCCTGCTGCTGGCCTGGGCCGGGGTGCTGTCCTCGGCCGCCCGCCTGCTGCGGGCCGCCACCGAGGCCGCCGAGCCGGCGCCGTGCCCCGCCGCCGCCCGGCCGCCGGGGGCGCTGAACCTGTACGAGGCCGCGTACCTGGCCGGCGGCCCGGAGCGGGTCGCCGTGCTGACCCTGCTGTCGATGGAACGCCGGCACCGGCTGCTGCTGGCCCGCACGGGGTGGGCCACCGTGCTCGACCCGGTCGCCCGTGACGCGCACGAGCGGGCCGTGCTGGCCGCGTTCGGCCCCGACGGCCAGTCCCCGGTGTCGGCGCTCCGGCGGGCCGCCGCCGCGCACTCGGCCGTACGGGCCCTCGCGGACCGGCTGGACGAGGCGGGCCTCGCGGTGCCGTGCGGGGTACGGGACGCGGTGGCGGACGGGGTCCGGTCGGTGCGGTGGGCCGCCGTGCTGGTGGCGGCCATGGCGGGGGCGGCGCTGGCCGTCCCGGCGGACGGGGCGGACGTGTCGAAGGTGCTGTACTGGTTCGCCCTGCCGATGCTGCTCGCGGTGTGCTGCCTGGCCATCGCCGGCACCGGCGGCCCCGCGCACTCCCCCTGGGCCTCCCCGGCCGGGCAGCGGCTGCTCGTCGCCCTGGACCGCGAGAGCGGCGCCGGCGACCTCCTGGCGGCGGTGGCCGTCCGGGGCCTGAGCGCGGTGCGCGACCCGGACCTGCGGGCGGCACTGGGGCGCGACGCGCCGTGAGCCCTACGGCAACAGGGCGTACCGGGAGGGGCGTTCCGGCGGTTCGCCCGTACCCGCGCGCGGTCCTGGCATCTCATCGGACCGGACGATGAGATGAAGGGGTCGCCATGCGGACGGGTCGGACGTGCCGGACGACGACGCTCACGCGGCAGGGGGTCGCCGCGGCGGCGCTCTGCCTCGCCCTGTGCGCACCCGCGCCGGCCCGGGCGAGCGGGCCCGGACCGGGAGGCGGGGGCGGTGGTGGCGGGGACGCCCGGACCGCCGCCGAGGACGCCGGCGCGGAGCTGGTCGCGCGGCGGGCCGCCGCTGCCGCCGCGCCGCGTCCGGCGGGCGGGACGGCCGGGGCGGGCGGGGCTCCGGCGCAGGGGGACCGGCCCGTGACCAGGCCCGTGGCCCGGCCCCCCGCCGCCGGGGGCGGGCTGGAGTTCCGGCCGTGTCCCGCCGTCGAGGAGCTGCCCGACCCGGTGCGGTGCGCCACCCTGCGGGTCCCGCTCGACTACGCCCGCCCCGACGGCCCGCAGGTCTCCCTCACCGTCAGCCGGGTCCCCGCCACCGGGCGCGGCGGCGCCGCCCGGCAGGGCGCGCTCGTGTACAACCCCGGCGGGCCGGGCGCCTCCGGGATGTCCTTCCCGCTGCTCGCCGACCGGCCCGCGTGGGCCCGTATCGCGGCCGCCTACGACCTCGTCGGCTACGCCCCGCGCGGGGTCGGCCGCTCCGCCCCGCTGACCTGCCAGGACCCGGCCGAGCGGCCGCAGGGGCCGACGCAGGTCCCGGCCGAGCCCTCCGCCGCGTACAAGCGGGAGCGGCTGGCCGCCGCCCGGGCCTACGCCCAGGGGTGCGCACGCCACGCCGGGTCCGCGCTCGGGTCCTACACGACCCTGAACAACGCCCGCGACCTGGACGTGCTGCGGGCCGCGCTCGGCGAGCCCCGGCTGACCTTCATGGGGGCCTCGTACGGCACCTACCTCGGGGCCGTCTACGCCACCCGCCACCCCGGGCGCGTGCGCCGCATGGTCTTCGACTCGGCGGTCGATCCGGACCCGCGCGGCATCTGGTACTCCAACAACCTGGCCCAGGCCCCGGCCTTCGAACGCCGCTGGGCCGACTTCCGCGCCTGGGCGGCCCGCCACCACTCCATGTACGGGCTCGGCACCACGGCGCGGGCCGTGCGGGAGAGCTACGAGAAGGTCCGCGCGGCCGTGGCCCGTACCCCGGCGGGCGGGGTGGTCGGGACGGGCGAACTGCACGCGGCGTACCTCCAGACCGCGTACTACGACGACGTCTGGCCGGAGCGGGCCGCGGCCCTCGCCGCCTTCCTGCGCGGGGACCCGGCCCCGCTCGTCCGGCAGGCGGCCCGCGACCCCGCGACGGCGCAGCGGGCGGCCAACGCGACCGCCGTCTACACGGCGGTGCTGTGCAACGACGCCCCCTGGCCCGGCGACTGGGAGACCTGGGACCGCGACAACACCGAACTGGCCCGCCGGGCCCCCTTCGAGACCTGGGCCAACGCCTTCCTGAACCTGCCCTGTGCCTCCTGGCCGGTGTCCGGGCGGCAGCGGCCCGTGGACGTGGGGGCGGAACCGGGCCGGCTGCCGGGGACGCTGATCGTCGCGGCGGAGCGGGACGGGGCGACGCCCCACGGGGGCGCGCTGGAACTGCAGGGGCGGCTCGGCGCCCGGGCCTCGCTGGTCACGGAGCAGCGGGCGGGCACCCACGGGGTGGCCGGCGGACGCAACGCGTGCGTGGACCGGCATGTGGAGCGGTACCTGCTGACGGGTGCCACCCCTGGGTGGCGCGTCACGTGTGCGCCGCATCCGGAGCCCGCACCGGTGTCGCTGGACGACCGGGCAGCGGGCGCCTCCAGGGCGCTGCTGCCTCCGGTCGTCTGAACTTCCGGGCGGGATCTCCGGCTGCGTCGTTTCGGGGGCAGGGCCTCCCGATCCCCGGAGGCCACCCTTGTGTCACGGGTGTTCCTCCGGTCCTTCCCCCCAGGGGAGGTATCAGGCGAGCCCGGCCACCAGATCGGCGACGGACTTGCGGCGCCCGGTGTAGAAGGGCACCTCCTCGCGGACGTGCATGCGGGCCTCGGAGGCACGCAGGTGGCGCATGAGGTCGACGATGCGGTAGAGCTCGTCGGCCTCGAAGGCCAGCAGCCACTCGTAGTCGCCCAGCGAGAAGGAGGCGACGGTGTTGGCGCGCACGTCCGGGTAGCCGCGGGCCATCTTGCCGTGGTCGGCGAGCATGCGGCGGCGGTCCTCGTCGGGCAGCAGGTACCAGTCGTAGCTGCGCACGAAGGGGTAGACGCTGACGTAGTCGCGGGCGACCTCGTCGGCCAGGAAGGCCGGGATGTGCGACTTGTTGAACTCGGCCGGGCGGTGCAGGGCCATGTTCGACCACACCGGCTCCAGCGCGCGGCCCAGCTTGGTGCGGCGGAACAGGTTGTAGGCGGTCTGCAGCTCGTCCGCGGTCTCGGCGTGCCACCAGATCATGATGTCCGCGTCGGCGCGCAGGCCGGAGACGTCGTAGGTGCCGCGGACCGTGATGTCCTTGGCGGCCAGCTGGTCGAACAGCTCCTGGACCTCGTCGGCGAAGCCGGTACGGTCCTCGGGCAGGACGTCCTTCAGCTTGAAGACGGACCACAGGGTGTAGCGGATGACCTCGTTGAGGTCCTTCGCCTTCTTCCCCGCGTTGGGAATCTTCTCTGGTGCAGTCATGTGTCCATTGTCCCGTGTGCTGATCAGTGGTCTGTCCCAGGGGTGGCCAAAGCGGCGATCACCGCGTCGGCCGCCTTCCCGGCGCTCGCGACGCAGGCCGGGATGCCGACCCCGTCGTAGAGGGCTCCGCAGACCGCGAGGCCCGGCAGCCCGGCCACGGCGGCCCGGATCCGCTCGACCCGGTCGAGGTGGCCGACCGGGTACTGGGGCAGTCCGCCGTCCCAGCGGGTGACGGTGGCGGCCACCGGCCGGGCGGCCAGCCCGACGGCCTCGCCGAGGTCGCCGAGGGAGACGTCGACCAGCTCGGAGTCCTCCCGCTTGAGGTCGCCCTCGTCGCCGTGGCGGCCGATGGAGGTGCGCAGCAGGAAGAGCTCGGGGTCGGCGCCGGCCCAGGACCACTTGTTGCTGGAGAAGGTGGACGCCTTGATCGTGCGGCCGTCCACCGGCGGTACGAGGAACCCGCTGGCGCCGCCGTCGGCGATCGCGGCGGGCAGGTCGGAGCGCCGGAAGGCCATGGTGACCAGGGCCATGGAGGCGTACTCGACCTCGCGCAGCCCGGCGGCGGCCGCCGGCGCGAGGCCGGCGAGCAGCCCGGCGGCGGGTCCGGCGGGGGTGGCGAGGACGACGGCGTCGGCGTCGAGGACCTCGCCGCCGGCGGTGATCCGCCAGCCCCCGGGCGTACGGGCGATCCCGCGCGCGGGGGTGCCGGTCAGGATCCGCGCCCCGGCGGCCCGGCATGCGTCGGCGACGGCGAGCGGGAGGCGGCCGATGCCGCCGGCGATCCCGGCGAAGAAGGCGCCGGTGGCGGCGGCGCCGGTGACGGTGGTCCGCTCGGCCGCGCGGGCCGCGGCGCCGCCCTGGAGGGAGCGGACGCTCTCGGTGAGCGTGGGGTGGGTGCGGACGGCCTGGTAGAGGGCGGGGACGGCGGCGCGCATCGAGATGCGGTAGGCGTCGCCGGCGTAGACCCCGCCGAGCAGGGGTTCGACGAGCCGGTCGACGACCTCGCGGCCCATGCGGGCGGCGACGTACTCGCCGACGGCGACGTCCTCGCCGACCTCGGTGGGCGGGAGTCCGGTGTCGGCGGCGATGCGGGCGAGGCCCTCGGCGGAGAGCACGCCGGAGGCGGCGAGCGGGGCGGTGTCGCCGGGGACTCCCATGACGTGGCCCTTGGGCATGTCGCGCAGGGCGCCCCGGGTCCACAGCCGGGCGGTGGCGGTCGCCGGGGGCTGGAGGGCGTCGCCGAGGCCGACGGCCCGGGCCAGCTCCAGGGCCTCGGGGCGGCGGGCGAGCACGGATTCGGCGCCGAGGTCGACGGGGGCGCCGGCGAGCTCTCCGGCGTACAGCTTGCCGCCGAGGCGCGGGCCGGCCTCCAGGAGGGTGACGCGGACCCCGTCGGCGAGCAGCCGGTGGGCGGCCGCGAGGCCGGAGATGCCGCCGCCGATGACGACGACGTGCCGCGGGGCGCCCGGCCGGTCCGTACGTGTGTCCGCTTCGTGCATGAACACATCGTCTCAGACGGCACCATGAGGCCTGAACGTGACCACTTCGGGACCGGCTCGGGACCTGGCGGGCGAAACCCGCCGGGGGCCCGCGGGCGTCGAAACGGGGACACCAGCCGATCCCCCGGGGGTACAGACGATGCAGACGCTCCACAGACACCGCGGCGCCGTGGCGCTGGCCGGACTCTCGCTCGCGGGGGCCCTCGCGCTCACGGGCTGCGGGGCCGACGGCGGCGCGAAGCCCTCCTCGGACCGGGCGGCGGTCGCCGGGCCCCGGGAGGGCGCGGCCGCCCAGGGCAAGCCGGGGGCCGGGGCGGCCGCGCCCCCGGCCGCGGCGCAGGATTCCAAGGCCGGGCCGCAGGCGCCGGTGCGCCCGCACGTCATCCGTACGGGGACGCTGGGCATCGAGACGGCCGAGCCGCAGAAGGCCCTCGCGGCGGCCCGTACGGCGGCCGAGGGCGCGGGCGGGTACGTCGGCAACGAGTCCACCGAGCGCGGCCGGGACGGCCGGATGACCTCGACGCTGACGCTGCGGGTGCCCGGCGAGCGGTTCGACTCGGTGATCGGCGCGCTGGAGGGCAGCGGGAAGCTGCTGAACCGGAAGGTCGAGGCGCAGGACGTGACCGAGAAGGTCGCCGACGTCGACAGCCGCGTGAAGTCGCAGCAGGCCAGCGTGGCCCGGGTGCGGGAGATGATGGAGAAGGCCTCGGCGCTGAGCGACGTGGTGATGCTGGAGGGCGAGCTGAGCCGGCGTCAGTCCGACCTGGAGTCGCTGCTGGCCCAGCAGAACGCGCTGAAGGACCAGACGGCGATGGGCACGATCACGGTGTCCGTCTCGGAGCCCGCGGCGGTCGCGGCGGAGCGGAAGAAGGAGGAGGCTCCGGGGCTGGGCGATGCCCTGGGCGCCGGCTGGGGCGTGTTCGTCACGCTCGTGCGCTACCTGGCCCTCGCGGTCGCGGCGGTGCTGCCGTTCGGGATCGCCGCCGCCCTGCTGGTCCTCGCGTTCAAGGCCTACCGCAGGCTCCGTCCGGCGAAGCCGAGGACGGGCGTCAACCGCACCCTGGTGCCCCGGCAGGCGCCCGCCCCCGCGCCCGTGCCCGCGCAGGCCCCCGCCCCGGCGCGGTCCGACGCCCCTGGAGCGGATCTCCAGGACTGACGGCGGGTCCGCCCGTAGCGTGTCCCCGTAGGCGCAGGCAGCGGCACGGAGGCGGGGCGGACGATGGCGGTGGAACGACTGGTGGTGGTCGGCGGCGACGCGGCGGGGATGTCCGCCGCGTCGCAGGCGCGGCGGCTGAAGGGCCCGGCGGAGCTGGAGATCGTCGCGTTCGAGCGCGGGCACTTCACCTCGTACTCCGCGTGCGGGATCCCGTACTGGGTCGGCGGGCAGGTCGGCGGGCGGGACGAACTGATCGCCCGTACCCCCGAGGAGCACCGCGCCCGGGGCATCGACCTGCGCACGCGGACGGAGGTCGTGGAGCTCGACGTCGCGGGCCGCCGGGTGCGCTCCCGGGACCTGGAGAGCGGCGCCGAGTCCTGGACGGGCTACGACAAGCTGGTCCTGGCGACCGGCGCCCGCCCGGTCCGGCCGAAGCTGCCGGGGATCGGCGCGCACGGGGTGCACGGGGTCCAGTCCCTGGACGACGGTCAGCGCCTGGTGGACGACCTGGAGCGCACGCGGGGCCGCCGGGCGGTCGTGGCCGGCGCGGGCTACATCGGCGTGGAGATGGCCGAGGCCCTGGTGAACCGGGGCTTCGAGGTCACCGTCCTGCACCGGGGCCCGCAGCCCATGTCCACCCTGGACCCGGACATGGGGGGCCTGGTGCACGCCGCGATGAACGCCATGGGCATCGTGACGGTCGCCGGCGCCGACGTGGCGAAGATCCTCACCGACGAGGAGGGCCGGGCCCGCGCGGTGGCCACGGCGGACGGGCGCGAGTACCCGGCGGACGTGGTCGTGCTCGGCATCGGCGTGGAGCCCCGTACGGCTCTCGCCCGTGCCGCCGGGCTGCCGCTCGGCGGGTCGGGGGGCCTGCTGACGGACCTGTCGATGCGGGTCCGGGGCCACGAGGACATCTGGGCCGGCGGTGACTGCGTGGAGGTCCTGGACCTGGTGGCGGGCCGGACGCGGCACATCCCGCTGGGCACGCACGCCAACAAGCACGGCCAGGTGATCGGCTCGAACGCGGGCGGCGGCTACGCCACCTTCCCCGGTGTCGTCGGGACGGCGGTCAGCAAGGTCTGCGACCTGGAGATCGCCCGTACTGGGCTGCGCGAGAAGGACGCCCGGGAGGCGGGCCTGCGGTTCGTGACGGCCGCCATCCGCTCCACGAACACGGCGGGCTACTACCCGGGCGCACAGGAGATGACGGTCAAGATGCTGGCGGAACGCCGCACGGGCCGGCTGCTCGGCGTGCAGATCGTCGGCGGCGCCGGCTCCGCGAAGCGGGTGGACATCGCGGCGGTCGCCCTGACGGCGGGGATGACGGTGGAACAGGTGGTCTCCCTGGACCTGGGCTACGCCCCGCCGTTCTCTCCCGTGTGGGACCCGGTGCTTGTGGCGGCCCGCAAGGCGGTTGCCGCGGTCCGCTCGGCGGGGGTCTGACCCTGCGGGGCCGGACCCCTGCCCTCCCCCCGGACTCCGTCCGGGGGGACCCCCGCTTCGCCCGTTCCCCTGGGCTCCGCCCCGGGAAGCGGAGAAAGCGCGGGGCGGGGAGCAGCGCCGCAGGCACCGCCCCCGTACCGCTAGCGCTGCGTCCGGGTGTGGACGTAGTCCACCAGGCGGGTCAGCGCGTCCGGGTCGGTCGTCGGCAGGACGCCGTGGCCGAGGTTGAAGACGTGGCCCTCCAGGCCGGCCGCGGCCGCCAGGACCTCGTCCGTCTTGGCCTGGACGGCCTCCGGGGTGGAGAAGAGGACGGCCGGGTCCAGGTTGCCCTGGAGCGCCTTGCCGGGGCCGACGCGGCGGACGGCCTCGTCCAGCGAGACCCGGTAGTCGACGCCCATGACGTCCGCGCCGGCCTCGCCCATCAGGCCGAGCAGCTCGCCCGTGCCCACGCCGAAGTGGATGCGCGGGACACCGTACGAGGCGACGGACTCCAGGACCTTCGCGGAGGCCGGCATGACCGAGCGGCGGTAGTCCGCCGGGGCCAGGGCGCCGACCCAGGAGTCGAACAGCTGGACCGCGGAGGCGCCGGCCTCGATCTGGACCTTCAGGAAGGCGGAGGTGATCTCGGCGAGGCGGTCGAGCAGCTCGGCCCACAGCTCCGGGTCCCCGTACATCAGGGCCTTGGTGTGCTCGTGGTTCTTGGACGGGCCGCCCTCGACGAGGTAGCTCGCGAGGGTGAAGGGCGCGCCGGCGAAGCCGATCAACGGCGTGCCGCCCAGTTCACCCGTGAGCATGCCGATCGCCTCGGTGACGTACGGGACGTCCTCCGGGGTGAGGTCGCGCAGCTGTGCGAGGTCCTCGCGGCGGCGGATCGGCCGGGCGACGACCGGGCCGATGCCCGGCTTGATGTCCAGGTCGACGCCGATGGCCTTCAGGGGGACCACGATGTCGGAGAAGAAGATCGCCGCGTCCACGTCGTGGCGCCGCACGGGCTGCATGGTGATCTCGGTGACCAGGTCGGGGCGCATGCAGGACTCCAGCATGGCCGTGCCCTCGCGCACCTTGCGGTACTCGGGGAGTGAGCGGCCGGCCTGCCTCATGAACCACACCGGCGTGTGGGGTACCGGCTCCCGCCGGCACGCCTTCAGGAAGGCTGAATCGTACGTCTGGCTCGGCGGGCCCTGGGGGCGGTCGTTGGCGCTCACGACCCAAATCTTCGCACGTATGAAGAAGTGCCCGGCCCGGCACGGGTGTCCCTGCGCCGTACGGGCGCTCGTTCCGCCTAGTCTTCCCGGCATGGCTGCGGCTCAGGGACGATTTTCAGATGGCGCCGAGGGTACGGACAGCGCGAAGGAGAGTTCGGTCCCGCTCCCGTTCCGGCGGGCGGTCGACGGCTTGCGCAAGGCGCGGCTGCGGCCCGGGATCGAGATCGAGCCGACGAAGCCGCCCCAGCGGCTGGCGCCGTACGCCTACGCGCTGGAGGCGGCGGTCGTGGACGGGGAGGAGGACCTGGCCGACGGCCGGCTGATCCTGCTCCACGATCCGGCCGGGCACGACGCCTGGCAGGGCACCTTCCGGCTGGTGACGCTGGTACGGGCGGAGCTGGAGCCGGAGATGGCGGCGGATCCGCTGCTGGCGGAGGTGTGCTGGTCCTGGCTGACGGGGGCGCTGGAGGCGCGCGGCCTGGCGTACGGGGAGGCGAGCGGCACCGTGACGATGGCGGCCTCGCACTACTTCGGCGGGCTCGCGGAGCGGCGTCCGGCGACCCAGATCGAGATCAGGGCCTCGTGGACGCCGCGCGAGGGGGTGGGCGGGGTGCCGGACACGACCGCGCACCTGGCGGCCTGGTGCGAGCTGCTGTGCCAGATCGCGGGGCTGCCCCCGGTGGGGCCGACGGACAACGGCACGGGCGTGGTGTCCCTGCCACAGCGGCGCGGTCCGCACCACCCGTAGCCGGACGCCCCGAGGGGTCCGTACGGCCCCGTCCGGCCCCGTCGCCGGCCCCTCCGTGCGCACCGTAACGACCGGTCGTTGTCATAACGGTGCGTCAGAACGGCGCGCGCCGGGCGGCCTTCTGATCATCCCTTGATCGATCGTGCGTCCGAATTGCCCGAATTGTTACTCACCAAATCGTGATCATTCCCTAAAGCCGGGTGGGTGACGTGCCGAAGGAGTCAGTGACCATCCGCACGGTGCGAACCGGCTTCCTTCCCCGAGCCGGCCCGTCCCGCCACTCCCCCAGGAGGCCTAGGTGTCCGTTCTTCTCGAGCAGCCCGCAAGCCTGGTCGCCTACCGCCCGAACAAGCCGACGGCCATGGTCGTCGTGGCCGACCCGCGCGTCCGTTCCACGGTGACCCGCCATCTGTGGGCCCTCGGAGTCCGTGACGTGATCGAGGCGTCGTCCATCGCGGAGGCCCGCCCCCGCGTCGGCAGCCCGCGCGACATCTGCGTGGCCGACGTACACCTGCCCGACGGCTCCGGCCTCACCCTGCTCTCCGAGACCCGTGCCGCGGGCTGGCCGAACGGCCTGGCCCTGTCCGCCGCCGATGACATCGGTGCCGTGCGCAACGCCCTCGCGGGCGGGGTGAAGGGCTACGTCGTCACGGGTACGCGGACCAACATCGGGCTCCCCACCCGGCCCGGTGCCGCCCCCATCGGTGCTGCCGCCGCCCGTATGCACCGCCGCCCCCCGGGTGCCCCGAGCCACCCGGGCGGCTACCGAGAGCTCTCCGGCCGCGAGGTCGAGGTCCTGCGCCTCGTCGCGGAGGGCCAGTCCAACAAGGCCATCGGCGTCTCGATGGGCCTGTCCGCCCTGACCGTCAAGTCCCACCTCGCCCGGATCGCCCGCAAGCTGGGCACCGGCGACCGGGCCGGGATGGTCGCCGTCGCACTGCGGACGGGGATCATCCACTGATCCGTCCCGAGGCTCCGGGGCCAGGGGGTGTCCGGCGGAGCCGGGCCCGGCCATGATCCGCCGGACACCCCCGGCCGCCGGGAGACCCCGGGAACCGGCCGCCGTTCTCCCCTTCGCGCCCGTCGACGGAACGTTCCGGCGACGGGCGCGTCACATACACGGATACCCTTTACCGGTGACCGACGCCCAAGAGACCGCAGCACACCTGCGCACCACCACCGGGGGCGGCCCCCCGGACGCCGAGGTTCCGTCCGATGGGCAGCCGACGCCGATCCCCTTGCTGGAGCCCCGTGAGGGCATCCCCCCGGTCGTCGCCGACGCCGACGCCCTCGCCCGGGTCGTCGCGGCCTTCGCCGCCGGCACCGGGCCCGTGGCCGTCGACGCCGAGCGCGCCTCCGGCTACCGGTACGGCCAGCGCGCCTACCTCGTGCAGCTGCGCCGCGAGGGCGCGGGCTCCGCGCTCATCGACCCGGTGGGCTGCCCGGACCTGTCCGCGCTGGGCGATGCGCTCTCCGGAACCGAGTGGATCCTGCACGCCGCCACCCAGGACCTGCCGTGCCTGCGTGAAATAGGCATGGTGCCCACCTCGCTCTTCGACACCGAGCTGGCCGGCCGTCTGGCGGGCTTCCCCCGGGTCGGGCTCGGCGCGATGGTCGAGAGCGTGCTCGGCTACGCGCTGGAGAAGGGGCACTCCGCCGTCGACTGGTCCACCCGCCCGCTCCCCGAGCCCTGGCTGCGCTACGCCGCGCTCGACGTGGAGCTGCTGGTGGACCTGCGGGACGCGCTGGAGAAGGAACTGGACCGGCAGGGCAAGCTGGAGTGGGCCCGCCAGGAGTTCGACGCCATCGCCTCGGCCCCGCCCGCCCCGCCCCGCAAGGACCCGTGGCGCCGTACCTCCGGCATGCACAAGGTGCGCCGCCGCCGGCAGATGGCGGTCGTCCGGGAGCTGTGGGAGTCCCGCGACCGGATCGCGCAGCGCCGGGACGTCTCCCCCGGCAAGGTGCTGGGCGACGCCGCGATCGTGGAGGCGGCCCTCGCCCTCCCCGCGAACGTGCACGCCCTGTCGTCCCTGCCCGGGTACGGGCAGCGGATGGGCCGGCGCCAGCTGGACCAGTGGATGGCCGCCGTGGACCGGGCGAAGGCCCTGCCCGAGAACGAGCTGCCGCAGCCCGGGGCGTCCCCGTCCGGCCCGCCCCCGCCGCGTTCCTGGGCGGACAAGGACCCGGCCGCCGCGGCCCGGCTGTCGGCGGCCCGCGCGGCCGTCTCCGAGCTGGCCGAGCGGCTGAACCTGCCGCAGGAGAACCTGGTCACCCCGGACACCGTCCGGCGGCTGTGCTGGGAGCCCCCGAAGCGGCTGGAGGCCGCCACGGTGGCCGAGGCCCTGGCGGGCTACGGCGCCCGCCCCTGGCAGATCGAGCAGGTGACCCCGGCGCTGGTCACGGCCCTGGCCGCGACCGCCGCCTGACCGGCCCCCCAAGAGGCCCGAACCCGCGAGCGGTGACGCGCTGAGAGCCCCCGGCCACCCCGGCCGGGGGCTTTCGCGCGGGCCGGCCGCGCGAGTACGCCGGCGCCCCGGCGTCCTACGGCACGGGCTGCGGCGTGACGTCGTCGTTGTCGTCCAAGTGGAAGCTGCCCTTGCCCTTCCCGAACACCTTGCCGTGCTTGAGCCACTGCTTCGACATGGTGTGCAGCATCGTGCGCCGGCCCTCCCACGCCATCTGGTGACTGGCGCAGGACACCTTGAACATCAGCTTGTTCTCACCCGGGATGGCCTTGTAGAGCTCCGTGACGGATGCGATCCCGGTGGTGACGGTCCTGTCCAGGTCCCCGTACACGATGAAGACGGGGACCGGGCCGCCGAGCGTGCCGTGCAGGGGCACGGTCTTCTTGTTCCAGCCCCACCAGAAGGTCTGGCGCTGGCGATTGATCCCTTCCGTCCCACCGCCCGGCAGCGGCTTCCCCCACGTGCGGCCCACGGGGTCGCTCGCCATGATCGCTTCCCAGACCGTGTCCTCGACGCCCGGCGCCCGCTGGCCCGGGCAGGCGGAGCTGGTCTCGGCGTCCCAGGCGTCCTTCAAGCCCTTCTTGATGCCGAGGGCCATCGGGTACGGCGGGGTGTCCGTGGGCAGCGGGACCGGGGCGCCGAACTCGGTCCCGGGGGCGCTGTCAGTGCCGTTGGGCGTGAAGGCGGGTGCCTGGAACATCAGGCTGCGGACGTTGCCCTCGTGCTGGATGGTGTAGGGGCCCAGCGCGAACGCGGCGGCGGAGTTGCCGATCAGGTCCACCTGCTGCACGCCGTGGAGGTCCTTGATGTACTTGACGACCGCGTGGACCTCGTCCCAGTCGCTCTGCGAGTTGCCGAGTTGGTGGGGGTACGTAGGGGGGCCGTCGGAGGTCAGCGGCAGGTTGGGGTAAAGGACGCGGTCGTGCTGGGCCGGGTTGCCGTTGTACGCGCTGTCCATCTCCGGGCGGGGCGAGAGCCCCATCCCTTGGAGGTCCATCATGAACACGTCGTAACCGGCCTGCGCCAGCACCCTGGACCAGCTGTAGTCGCCGAGACCGATGTCGTACACCGCCAGGACCGGGACGGTCCTGCCGTGCAGCATAAGGACGACGCGGCGGTTCTCGGGCGAGGCGCCCGACGGAGTCCCGTCGTACTCGCGGACGAAAAGGTTCACGGACTGGCCGTAGTTGGCGGGGACGGTCGACTCGTGCGGGACGGCGTGGTCGGTCTGCTTGATGGGCGCCATACGGCACTCCGTTTCCGTCGGAGGGGGCCCGGAGGCGGGCGCCCCCGGGCGGAGCCAAGGATCGGGGCCGCCGGGACGCCCGGCCCGGAGCCGGACCGGGCGGGCGGCCGAGGACGACCCCATCGAGGCGTCCTGCCGGTCCGATCGGCCGGGCGCACGGCGGGGCACGAGAGGGCTCACACGGTGCGGGCGAGTGTGACCTTCGCCGCTGTTCCGGGTGGGGGTGTCCACAAGGGTTACCCGCAAGTAGCATGGGCCGGGTGAGCGGGCGCTCAGCCATACCGGCCGGGCCGCCCCCGCGCAGCAGCGCCATCCCGTACCTGGAGGAGAGCCAACGTGCCTCGTACCGTCAGGGACGTCGTCTTCGTCGACGGCGTCCGCACCCCGTTCGGCAAGGCGGGCCCGAAGGGCATCTACCACGAGACCCGCGCCGACGACCTCGTCGTGAAGGCGATCCGGGAGCTGCTGCGCCGCAACCCGGACCTGGACCCCAAGAAGATCGACGAGGTCGCCATCGCCGCGACCACGCAGATCGGCGACCAGGGCCTGACGCTGGGCCGCACGGCCGGCATCCTCGCGGGCCTCCCGCAGTCCGTGCCGGGCTACTCCATCGACCGCATGTGCGCCGGCGCGCTGACCGCCGTGACCGCCGTCGCGGGCGGTGTGGCCTTCGGTGCGTACGACGTCGCCCTCGCCGGCGGTGTCGAGCACATGGGCCGCCACCCCATGGGCGAGGGCGTGGACCCGAACCCGCGCTTCGTCTCCGAGAAGCTGGTCGACGAGTCCGCCCTGTTCATGGGCATGACCGCCGAGAACCTGCACGACCGGTACCCGACGATCACCAAGCTGCGCGCCGACCAGTACGCCGTGCGCTCGCAGGAGAAGGCCGCCAAGGCGTACGCCGACGGCAAGATCCAGCAGGACCTGGTCCCGATCTCGGTCCGCAACACCAACGAGGCCGCGGGCGAGACGGGCTGGGGCCTGGTCACCACCGACGAGCCGATGCGCCCGGGCACCACGCTGGAGAACCTGGCCGGCCTGAAGACCCCGTTCCGTACGCACGGCCGGGTCACCGCGGGCAACGCCGCCGGTCTCAACGACGGTGCCACCGCCGCGATCATCGCGTCCGAGGACTTCGCCCGCGAGAACAACCTCCCGGTCAAGATGCGCCTCGTCTCGTACTCCTTCGCGGGTGTCGAGCCGGAGGTCATGGGCTACGGCCCGATCCCGGCGACCGAGAAGGCCCTCGCCCAGGCCGGCCTGTCCATCGAGGACATAGGCCTGTTCGAGGTCAACGAGGCCTTCGCGGTCCAGGTCCTCGCGTTCCTGGAGCACTACGGCATCGCCGACGACGACGCCCGGGTGAACCAGTACGGCGGCGCCATCGCCTTCGGCCACCCGCTCGCCTCCTCCGGCGTCCGCCTGATGACGCAGCTGGCCCGCCAGTTCGAGGAGCAGCCGCACGTCCGCTACGGCCTGACCACCATGTGCGTCGGCTTCGGCATGGGCGCCACGGTCATCTGGGAGAACCCGCACTTCAACGCCGAGGGAGACTCCAAGTGAGCACCACCGCTGAGCTCCTGAAGGGCGCGGCCGAGCTGTTCCCGGACGAGGTCGTCACGTCCGCGCACGTCCGCCACCTGGACCTGCCGTTCGGCGCGGGGCGCTTCGCGCTCATCACGCTGGACAACGGCTTCGACCACACCAAGCCGACCACCTTCGGCCCGCAGTCGCTGGCCAACCTGAACGCGGCGATCGACCAGGTCGAGCAGGAGGCCACCGCCGGCTCCATCGTCGGCGCGGGCATCACCGGCAAGCCGTTCATCTTCGCCGTCGGCGCCGACCTCAAGGGCGTCGAGCTGCTGAAGAAGCACGACGAGGCGCTCGCCATCGGCAAGGGCGGCCACGACGTCTTCAAGCGCCTCTCCGCGCTGGCCGTCCCCACCTTCGCGTACTACAACGGCGCGGCGATGGGCGGCGGTGTCGAGGTCGGTCTGCACTGCTCCTACCGCACCGTCTCGAAGGCCATCCCGGCCTTCTCGCTGCCCGAGGTCTTCCTCGGCCTGGTTCCGGGCTGGGGCGGCTGCGCCATCCTCCCGAACCTGATCGGCGCGGAGCGCGCGGTCTCGGTCATCATCGAGAACTCGCTGAACCAGAACCGCCAGCTCAAGGGCAAGCAGGTCTTCGAGCTCGGCATCGCCGACGCGATCTTCGAGGGCGCGGACTTCCTGGAGCAGTCGCTCCTGTGGACCGCGAACGTCCTGAACGGCACCACCGAGGTCGTCCGCGCCGAGGTCGACCGCGGCGAGGCCTGGGACGCGGCCGTCGCCAAGGGCCGTGCCATCGCGGACTCCAAGGTGCACGGCGCCGCTCCGGCCGCCTACCGCGCGCTGGAGATCATCGCCGCGGCCAAGGACGGCGACCTCCAGGCCGGCTTCGACGCCGAGGACAAGGCCCTGGCCGACCTCATCATGGGCGGCGAGCTGCGCTCGGGCATCTACGCCTTCAACCTGGTCCAGAAGCGCGGCAAGCGCCCGGCCGGTGCCCCGGACAAGTCCCTGGCCCGTCCGGTCACCAAGGTCGGCGTCGTCGGCGCGGGCCTGATGGCCTCGCAGCTGGCGCTGCTGTTCCTGCGCCGCCTGGAGGTGCCGGTGGTCCTCACCGACATCGACCAGGAGCGCGTGGACAAGGGTGTGGGCTACGTCCACGCCGAGATCCAGAAGCTGCTCGGCAAGGGCCGCATCAACCAGGACAAGGCCAACCGCCTGACCGCCCTGGTGACCGGTGTCCTGGACAAGGCCGAGGGCTTCGCGGACGCGGACTTCATCATCGAGGCCGTGTTCGAGGAGATGTCCGTCAAGCAGAAGGTGTTCGCGGAGGTCGAGGCGGTCGCCCCGGCGCACGCGATCCTCGCCACCAACACCTCCTCGCTGTCGGTGTCGGAGATGGCCTCCAAGCTCCAGCACCCGGAGCGCGTGGTCGGCTTCCACTTCTTCAACCCGGTCGCGATCCTCCCGCTGCTGGAGATCGTCCGCGGTGAGCAGACCGACGACGCCTCGCTGGCCACGGCCTTCGGTGTCGCCAAGAAGCTGAAGAAGACCGCGGTCCTGACGAAGGACGCCCCGGCGTTCGTCGTGAACCGCATCCTGACCCGCTTCATGGGCGAGATCCAGAACGTCATCGACGAGGGCACCCCGGTGGCCACGGCGGAGAAGGCCATCGAGCCGCTCGGCCTGCCGATGTCCCCGCTGGTCCTCCTGGAGCTCGTGGGCCCGGCGATCGGTCTGCACGTCTCCGAGACGCTGAACCGTTCCTTCCCGGAGCGCTTCACCGTGTCGCCGAACCTCAAGCGCGTGGTCGAGGCCGGCAAGCGCGGCTTCTACGTCTACTCCGCCGAGAACGGCTTCAAGCCGGAGCTGGACCCCGAGGTCGCCGCCCTCCTGGTGCAGGGCGACGCCGTCCTGACCGAGGAGCAGGTCCGCGACCGCGTCCTGGACGCGGTGGCGCAGGAGATCGGCCTGATGCTGGAGGAGGGTGTCGTGGCCGAGGCCCAGGACATCGACCTCTGCCTCATCACCGGTGCGGGCTGGCCCTTCCACCTGGGCGGCATCACCCCGTACCTGGACCGTGAGGGCGTCTCGGAGCGGGTGAACGGCAAGAAGTTCCTCGCCCCGGGTGTCGCCAGCGTCCCGGCGTAACACCGCGAGCAGTACCGAGAGGGGCCCGTCCGCACCTGGTGCGGGCGGGCCCTTCCGCGTACGCCTACCTGCGGCCGAGCCGGCCGGTCTTGACCAGGCGCTGGGCGGCCGGCGAGTCCGGGTTGATGCCGAGTGCCCGCTGACCCGCCCGCAGGCGCAGGTCGTCGCCGCGCTTGCCCAGCTTGGCGGCCGTCTCCGCGATCCGCAGCCACACCAGGGCGCGCCCGCTGTCGGCGGAGATCTCGGCGGCCCGCTCGATCCGCTGCCTGGCCTGGTCGGTCTCCTTGCGGCGGATGTGGGCCTGGGCCATGCCGATGAGCAGGTCGAGGTTCTCCTGTTCGGCGAGCAGCCGCGCGCCGACCTCCAGGACGCCCCGGTCGTCCTTGGCCTCGACGAGCGAGGCGAAGCCGCTCATCGAGACGTCGGTGACGGGCACCTCGTCCGGCTCGCGGCGCTCCCCGGTGCTGCGCAGGGTCCAGCCCAGGCCGCGCCGCCACTTCCAGGTGCGCGGGCCGGGCAGTTCCAGGCGGGTGCGGGTGCGCTCGTTGAAGTGCATGGACAGCTCGGGGCGGCCCTCCCACTGGTCGACGGCCGCGGCGATGTACGCCTCGGCCACCGGGCGCAGGAAGCCGAACCGCTTGGGCTGCATGCAGTAGCCGACGGCCTGGACGTACGGGGTGACCTCGGTCCGGATGTGTTCGGCGTCCAGGATCCGGTCGGCCGGGGCGGCCGTCGGCTCCTCCAGGTCGGGGACCAGGGCGTGGGTGAGGGTGGCGGGGATCCGGTTGCTGTTGGCGTACGGGCGCATGCGCCGGACGACCTCCAGGGCGCCGATCTGGGCGACGGGGATCCCGTACAGGGCGCGGGCGGTGAACAGGCCGGTGGAGAAGCAGCCGATCACCCGGCTGGGGCGCAGGTACTCGAAGACCGTCTCGGCGAGGACCGGGACGTCCAGCACGAGGAAGGGGACGCCGGCCTCGCGGGCCGCCCCGGCGAGGGCGTCGGAGAGGCTGGAGGGGGCGCTGGGGTGGGGTTTGAAGACGACGGAGGTGTGGCCGAGCCGCACCGCGTGCTCGAACATGCGCCGGTGCAGATCCTCTTCCTCCTCTTCGGTGAGGATGCCGAGGGGGGAGAGGTACTGGCCGAGGAGGAGTGCGGTCTGCGGGCCGCGCTCGGCGAGCTGCGGCGGGATCACCCGGTCGAGGATCGGGCGGCACTCCTCGGTGAGCTCCGCCATCAGTTTGAGGACGGCTCCGGTGTGCACGGGCTGTGAGGGGATCCCGTACTCGGTGAGGAGCATGGGCAGCAGGGTGGGGATGAGGTCGAGGTAGAGGACCTGGTCGATCCGGCCGTGGATGGGGCGGGGCAGGTCGTTGCGGGTGGGGCCGTAGCTCATGACGCCGTCGGCGTACACGGCGAGGGTGGCGTCGGAGAAGATCTTGCAGAGCGTCTGGGCGGGCTTGACCTGGATCGACTCGACGACGAGTTCCAGGGGTCCGGGCCGGATGGCCATCTTCTCCCCCATGACGGTGCGCCAGAGGGGGGCGTCCTCGTCGCGGGGTGCCCACAGCGCCGGGTGGAAGGGGTAGATGAGGTCGTTCCAGTAGACGACCCGGTGGAAGCGCGCGAGGACGGCGGCGGCGCCGGGCATGCGGTGCAGCGGGGTGGCGACTTCGGGGATGTCGACGTTGTTGCAGACGAGCAGGACGCGCTCGCGGTCGTCATGGCCGAGCTGCCCGGCGTCGATGGCGGCGGCCACCGTCATGGCGCCGTAGAGGGTGGAGGCTGCGAATATCCGGGTCATCGGGCGGCGGCGCCCTGGTGCTGCGACATGAGTTCCCTGAGCTTGGTCACGCGTGCGGAGTCCATTCCGGCCAGGGTTCCTTCGAGGATGTCCTGGGGGAGGTCGAAGAGGATCTGCGCGCTGCGTTCGCGCAGCAGCTCCCGGGTGAGTTCCTCGTACTGCTCCTCGCGGCCCAGATGAATGACGACGAGCGCGCACAGGGTCCGCATGGCCTTGAACGACAGTTCATATCCGCGCGGGTGGTGGGAGAGTTCGCCGAAAATCAATCGGAAGGCCGGAAGGAAGTCCAGCTGCCGTTCGTCGGGGACCTTGGTGAGGGAAGTGGACACGTCGCGGCGGTAGAAGATGCCGTGGAGGTCGACCACTCCGAAGGAGCGCATCCGCAGGTGCAGCTTGTAGAACCAGGGGCGGTCCTCGGCGGTGCGCAGGCTCTCGTCGAAGAACAGCGCGTCGGCCTCCCGCAGGCGCTCCCGGTCGTAGATGCCCGCCCAGGACTGCGGGTAGTCCATGAAGGTGGAGGCGTCGACGGGGCCGATGTAATCGGCGGGATCCAGCGGGAGGGCCCTCGGCGCGAGCGGCGCCATGACGATCTTCCGCTTCCTCCCGTAGACGCGGACATGGCCGGTGCGCAGGAAATCCACGCCGGACTGGCTCATCCAGCCGACGAGTTGCGCGAGATATCCGGGTGCGTACCAGTCGTCGCCGTCGAGGAAGGTGAAGAACCGGCCGCGGGCGGCGGCGAGGCCGATGTTGCGGGTGGCCGATATCCCCAGGTTCCGCTCGTTGCGGATCAGCACGGCGCCGGGAATTCCCGGCACCATCTCCCGCAGGATCTCTGACGTGCCGTCAACGGAGGCGTCGTCCACGACGATGAACTCGAAGTCCTCCCGGGCATTGAGCGCCAAGGACTTGAGCGCCGTCCGACAGAACTCCCGGACGTCACACATCGCGACGATTACCGAAAGGGTCACCACCGGAAGCACTCACCTTCTCCCCATTGCCCACACACATCCGCCGAAGCCCCGCGGACGGACCGGACATCATGATAGAAGCGCCCGGAGAGGCACCCGGATCCTCCGGGTGTGACGTACAACTCCCCGGGCCGTCGAAGCCTTTCCGTGACACATAAGGCTCAGGTGAGCATGTAGGGTCTATGGGGCCCGGCGGCAGTCCCGCCCCTCGCCCGCGCCGGCCGCGGGTACGCCGACGGCAGTTGGGCTCCGCCGACCGACCCGGGAATCACCAAGTGCGCATCCACGTGCTCGCAGACTCCGACACCCGCTGGAAATGGGGCGCGGGGCTGGCGGTGGGCCTGGCACCGGGCAGCAAGGTGCACGCCCACATGCTGCGCGGCCGCAGTACTCCGACGGCGCGCCAGCTGGCGGAGGTCGGCATCACCCCCGCCTCGATCACCGAGGCCACGCTCGCCGATTTCGCGGCGGCGCCGGAACTCGACGGAGCGGATCTGATCATCCTGGGAACGGTCGGCGGCGCCACCCACGCGGCCCTGCACGCGCTCGCCCACCGGTTCGCCGGGGCGCCGCGGCGGCCGGTCCTGATGACGGGATACGTGGGCGTCGTCTACGAGAAGATGGCCGACGGGCTCCTGCTGCGGGCCGGCGCGGACATCGTCCTCGCCAACAGTCCTTTCGACCGGCGCCGTTTCACCGAGGTGTACGGGCCCCTCGGAATTCCCGTTTCCTGCATAGTCCAGACGGCGCTCCCCTTCCTCGACCAAAGGCCTTACGACCCGAACCGCACGTACGCCACCCACCCCTATACGGTGTGCTTCGCCGTCCAGCCGTCGGTGCCCGCCGACCGGAACGGCCGCCTTTACATGCTGCGCCGCGCGATATCCCATGCGCGGCTGCGTCCGGGGCGCGACGTACTCGTCAAACTCCGCAGCAAGCCCGGTGAGGCGACCACCCATGTGGAGGCCTTCCACTACCAGGTGCTCGCGGAACAGCTGGAAGAGCCGCTGCCGCCCAATCTGCATTTCGTCTACGGAAACATGTCGGACACCCTCGACCGCACCGACCTGCTGGTGACGGTCAGTTCCACGGCCGCGCTCGAATCGATGCACCGGGGAATGCCCACCGCGATCCTCAGCGATCTCGGAGTCCGGGAAGTCCACGGAAACCACTATTTCACCGGTTCCGGCTGCGTCACCGACTGGACCGCGATAGACGACGGCGACGCCCCGCTCGCGGACGAATCCTGGACGGCCGACCAGGGAATCCGCGCGGTGGATCCGTACGGGGAACTGCGTCACCGGATCGACCAGTTGCGCGGTGCCGCGCTGCCGCCGATATCCCCGTACTACACGGCCGACAGCGCCCCCGAATACGTGGGTACGCTGCTGCGCCGCCGGGGGCTGAACCCGGACGGCTCCCCCGGCGCGGCCGCCGCCGCCCGCCGCCCGAGCGGCCCCATGCGGCGCACCTCCCGCCGCGTGCTGAAGGTCGCCTACCAGTTCGGGGTCCAGCGCGTGGCCCCGAAGATCCAGCAGTGGGGCGGCGTGTGACCGCCCCCGTCGTCCCGGCACCCCAGGGGGAAGCCTCGTGAACGTCACCGCCGTCATACCCGCCCGGGGCGGCTCCAAGGGCATCCCCGGCAAGAACACCGCCGAGGTCGGCGGGGTCCCGCTGGTCGCCCGCGCGGTCCTCGCCTGCCTGGGCGCCGCCCACGTGACGCGGGTCGTGGTCTCCACCGACGACGCGGCCATCGCCCGCGCCGCCCGCGGGGCCGGCGCCGAGGTCGTCGACCGCCCGGCCGAGCTGGGCTCCGACCGGGCATCGAGCGAGTCCGCGCTGCTGCACGCGCTGGACGTGCTGGAGGAACGTCACCGCGAGCCCGTGGACGTACTCGTCTTCGTCCAGTGCACCAGCCCCTTCACCACCCCGGAGGAGGTCGAGGAGACCGTCCTGGCCGTGGTCCGCGACGGCGCCGACTCCGCCTTCACCGCCGTGCCCTTCCACGGCTTCCTCTGGGGCACCGGGCCCGCCGGGGCAGAGCCCGGCCACCACGCGCACGGGGTCAACCACGACAGCTCCGTACGCCTGCGCCGCCAGGACCGCACCCCCGAGTACCTGGAGTCGGGCGCCGTCTACGCCATGCGCGCCGACGGCTTCCGCCGGCACGGCCACCGCTTCTTCGGCCGGACCCAGCTCGTCCCCACGGCCCCCGAGCGGGCCATCGAGATCGACGAGCCCGGCGACCTCGACCGGGCCCGGTCCCTGGCCCCCCTCCTCGACCCCCAGCAGACCCCGGCGGCCCCGCCGTCGCCGGACCCCTCGCAGTACCCCGGAAAGGAACTCTGAACAGTGGTGCACAGCAGCCGAATCCGCCGTATCGGGAACAAGGAGGTCGGCCCCGGCCGGCCCACCTATGTGATCGGCGAGATCGGGATCAACCACAACGGTGAGCTCGCCAACGCCCTCGCGCTGATCGACGCGGCCGCCGACGCCGGCTGCGACGCCGTCAAGTTCCAGAAGCGCACCCCCGAGATATGCACCCCGCGCGACCAGTGGGACATCGAGCGGGACACCCCCTGGGGCCGGATGACGTACATCGACTACCGCCACCGCGTGGAGTTCGGCGAGGACGAGTACCGGGCCATCGGCGAGCACTGCGCGAAGCGCGGCATCGACTGGTTCGCGTCCCCGTGGGACACCGAGGCGGTGACCTTCCTTGAGAAGTTCGACGTGCCCGCCCACAAGGTGGCCTCCGCCTCCCTGACCGACGACGAGCTGCTGCTCGCCCTGCGCGCCACCGGCAAGACGGTCATCCTGTCCACCGGGATGTCCACCCCGCAGCAGATCCGGCACGCCGTGGAGGTGCTGGGCAGCGCGAACGTCGTCCTGCTGCACGCCACCTCGACGTACCCGGCCAAGGCCGAGGAGCTCAACCTGCGCGTCATCAACACGCTCCGGGAGGAGTACCCCAACGTCCCGATCGGCTACTCCGGCCACGAGACCGGCCTGCAGACGACCGTGGCAGCCGTCGCCCTCGGCGCGTGCGCCGTGGAGCGGCACATCACCCTGGACCGCGCCATGTGGGGCTCCGACCAGGCCGCCTCCGTCGAGCCGGGCGGCCTCGCCCGCCTGGTCCGCGACATCCGCACCATCGAGACCGCCCTCGGCGACGGCGTCAAGCGCGTCTACGCCTCCGAAATCGGCCCCATGAAGAAGCTCCGCCGCGTCCAGGGCACCCTCCCCGCCGAGGGCGTGACGGCCTCGGCATGAGCGACACCCTCGCCCTGGTGGAGAGCCCGGCTCAACTACTGAACGTGCTGGAGTGGGCGTACGTCCACCCGGGCGAGGCAGCGTCCCTCACCATCGCCGTCCTCCAGCCGGTGGACCCGCGTTCGCGCGCCCAGGTCCGCCGGCTGTGCCGGTTCGCCTCCCAGTCCAAGGTGGTCTGGCGGCGCTACGAGGTCCGCGCGGGCTATCTGGGGCGGGCCGGGGAGCTGGTCCGCCTCGGCCGTGCGGTCGCGGCCGCCCGGCGCCTGGTGATCGGGGACCTGTTCTCCCGTACGATCCAGCTGCTGCTGCCCCGCTCCAAGGCCCGCGAGGTGGTCGTCGTGGACGACGGCACCGCCACCACCGAGCTGGTCAGCCTGCTGACGTACGGCGGGCAGCTGACCCGCTGGCACCAGGGCGAGCTCAAGCCCTCCGCCAAGGGCGGCCCGGTCAACCGCTGGCTGGCCCGGGAGGACCTGGAGCGCGCCGTCTTCTTCACCTGCATGCCGGTCGCCGCGCCGCCCGGCACCGAGGTACGGCCCAACGACTACGCCTGGAGCCGGGCCGCCTTCGGTCCGGTGCGGGTGCGGCCCGGGGCCGATCTGGCGGGCAGCTCCCTGGTGGAGACCGGGGTCGTCGACGAGGACCGGTACATCGACGCGGTCGGCTGGATAGCCCGCCACCGGGCGGCCGGCCGGTACTTCGCGCACCGCCGGGAGAGCGGGCCCAAGCTGGAGCGGATCGCCGGGCTCACCGGCATGGAGATCGTCCACCCCGAGCTGCCGCTCGAACTGACCGCGCTCACCGAGCCCATCGGCCAGTCCCTGCTGACCTTCGCGTCCACCATCGCCTACACCCTGCCCATCGTGCTGGGCGGCTCGCCCGTGCGGGTGGAGCTGTGCGACATCGACGACGCCTGGATCACCCCGGACACCGCCGAGCGGTCGGTGGACTTCCTGCGGCGGATATCGGCGCTGGCGGTGGACCGGCACAACCTGACGAGGATCCCGCCGCAGGGGCGGCGGCGCCCCGAGCCGTCAGAGGCGCTGCCAGCGGCCCAGTGACAGACCGGAGTTGTCCTTCTGCCGGCTGACCAGCAGTTCGCCCCGGGCGCTGACACAGGCGATGACGACCAGGCCCCGGGCGTCGACGGCGAGCGCCGGGGAACCAACGCACTCCTCGCCGATCTCGGTCCACCAGAGCCCCGCCGCCTCGTGTTCCGTGGGGTACGCCGCGAGGGCGGTGCGCCCGTTCACGCCCCGGTGGGCCAGCACCGTGCAGTCGTAGCCGTCGACCAGCGCGCGGACGGCCGCGACCGCGCCGACCGCCGGTCCGCCGCCGAGCGCCAGCACCCCGGCGCCCTCGCGGCAGGCGAACACCCCGCTCCCGTCGGCCGCGTGCCAGAAGTGGGTGACGCGGCCCGGGGCCGTCTCCAGTGTGCGCACCGAGCCGTCCTGGACGGGGTACGGGATGTCCTCGGCCCGCTCCATGGGGCCGCCGGGCGTGCTCTGGGTCCAGCGGGAGAGCCCCTTCTCGCCGGGCGCGGCCAGCCAGACCCGGCCCTCGGCGGCCGAGTCGGCGCCGATGCCCTCGAAGGCCTTGCTGCCCCTCAGGTCCTCCCAGGCGTGCCAGTTGCCCTTGCTGTCCTGGCGCCTGACGTGGACGCCGCGGCCCGCGTTGCGGACGAAGACGTGGGGCGATCCCTGGGCGTCCACCGCCAGGGCGGGCGGTCCGCCGCGGTGCGACGTCCCGGGCCGCTGGTAGAGGGTGCCGAGGGATTCCCAGGGGCCCATCGGGCGGCCGCTCTGGTACTGCACCGCGTGGTGGTAGGTGACCGTCTCGGCGTCCCCGGTCCTGGTGCGGCGCCGGCCCGCGAAGTGGGCGTACCCGTCCGGGCCCTGGCCCACCGCGAGGTCGGTCAGCCCGTCGGCGGGGAGGAGGTCGGGGCCGCTCCACCCGGGGCCGCCGGGGGCGCTCTCGGTCCAGCGGAGCAGACCGCCCCCGGCATGCGCGTAGGCGGTGAGCCGGCCGTCCTTGCCGGCGAGGAGCCAACGGCCCGTCAGGGGGCCCGGCGTCACGGTGTTCCGGTCGCCCGTGGGGGACCCGACGGCTCCGGAGGGCTGCTCGGGGGATCTGTTCGAACCGCGCCGGGATCGCGTCGCCATGAAACCGCAGCAACCCTTCCGCTTCGCCGTTCGAACAGAATCAGGATACCCCGGGGCTCCCGGGCGGCCCCCTGCGTCTATGTTGTAGGCCGCGAGATCCCCTCGAGATCCCCACCGGATCTCCCGCCACCCGTTCGGAAGGACCGGTTCCCGGGCATGACTTCAGACTCCACCCCCACCACGAAGCCGCCCCGTTCGCGAGCCTCCCGGATCCGGCGGGGGCTCGCCTGGACGGCGGCCGTGGTGGTCCTCGGCGCGGCGGGGTCCGGCTGGTGGGTCTACGGCCACCTCAGCGGGAACATCGACAGCGTGGACCTCGACCAGGCCATCGGCGCGGACAACCGGCCGCCGAAGGTGGCCGGGAACGCGCAGAACGTCCTGGTGCTCGGCTCCGACTCCCGGGCCGGGGCCAACGGCGAGCTCGACCACGGCGACGTCAGCGGGGCCCGCTCCGACACCGCGATGCTGGTGCACATACCCGAGGGCCGGGCCAGGGCCACCGCGGTGAGCATCCCGCGCGACACCCTGATCACCCGGCCCGAGTGCAAGGACGAGGACGGCAGGACCGTCCCCGGGGCCGGCCGGGTCATGTTCAACTCCGTCTACTCGCTGGCCGGTCCGGCCTGCGTGGTCAAGACGGTGGAGCAGCTGTCCGGGATCCGCGTGGACCACTTCGTGGAGGTGGACTTCGCCGGCTTCAAGGGCCTCGTCGACGCCCTCGGCGGGGTCACCGTCACCCTCGACAAGCCGATGACCGGCGCGAAGGGCGGCCTCAGACTGGACGCGGGGACGCACCGCCTCAACGGCACCGACTCGCTGAAGTTCGTACGGACCCGCTACGGCTACGGGGACAGCAGCGACCTCGGACGCATAGGGCTCCAGCAGCAGTTCATGCTCGCGATGCTGTCCGAGATCAAGAAGCAGGACGCCCTCGGCAATCCGGCGCGGCTCTACAAGCTCGCCGACGCCGGCACCAAGTCGCTGACCACCGACTCCGATCTGGCCTCGCTCACCGCGCTGTCCGACTTCGCGCGGAGCATGCAGGGCGTGGACCCGTCCACCATGGAGACCATCATGCTGCCGGTGGCCTACGACAAGGTGGACCCGAACCGGGTCGTGGTCGCACAGGAGCGGGCCTCCCAGCTGTGGGAGGCCCTGCGCAACGACCAGAAGGTCCCCGCCTCGGCGAAGGACTCCCCCGCCAAGGGCGGCGGCCCGGGCGCCAAGTCCCGGGCGCCCGGGCCGTCCCCGTCGTCCTAGTACTCCGCGTCCTGGCCGACCTGCGCCAGCCGGCTCTTCCGCTTGCCGTACAGGAAGTAGACGACGAAGCCGACCACCATCCAGATCCCGAAGCGCAGCCAGGTCTCGGCCGGCAGGTTGAGCATCAGCCACAGCGAGGCCGCCATCGACAGGATCGGGACCACCGGCACCCACGGGGTGCGGAAGGACCGGTGCAGGTCGGGGCGGGTCCTGCGCAGGATGATCACGCCGAGCGCCACGATGACGAAGGCGAACAGGGTGCCGATGTTGACCAGTTCCGCGAGCTTCGCCAGGCTGGTGAACCCCGCGATGACCGCGATGACCCCGCCGAGGAGCAGGGTGGCCCGGTACGGGGTGCGGTACTTGGGGTGGGTGACCGAGAAGACGCGCGGCAGCAGTCCGTCACGGCTCATCGCGAAGAACACCCGGGTCTGGCCCAGCAGCAGGATCATGCTGACCGTGATCAGGCCGACGGCCGCCCCGAGGCTGATGGCACCGGAGAAGAACGGCTGGTTCACCGACTTGAAGGCCTCGGCGAGCGGCGCGGTCGGCGACATCTCCGCGTAGTACTGCATGCCGGTGACCACGATGGTCACGGCGACGTAGAGGAGCGTGCAGATGAGCAGAGAACCGAGGATGCCGCGCGGCATGTCCCGTTGCGGGTTCTTGGTCTCCTCGGCCGCGGTGGCCACGACGTCGAAGCCGATGAAGGCGAAGAAGACCAGGGAGGCCGCGGTGAAGATGCCCATGACGCCGAAGTTGGTGGGCTCGAACCCGAACAGCAGCTGGACCAGTGGTGCCGTCCAGCCGCTGCCGCTCGGCTGCGGCTGCGCCGGGGGGATGAACGGCGAGTAGTTGTCGGCCTTGATGAAGAACAGGCCCGCGATGATGACCAGCAGCACCACGGTGACCTTGATGGCCACGACGACCGCGGTGATGCGCGCCGACAGCTTCGTCCCGACGACGAGGATCGCGGTCAGGGCGAGGACCAGCAGGAAGGCCATCAGGTCGAAACTGCCGCCCGCGTCGGGCCCGGACAGCGCGACGGGCATGTCCCAGCCGAGGTTCGTGTGCATGAGGTGGCGTACGTACCCGGACCAGCCGACCGCCACGACGGCCGTGCCGAGCGCGAATTCGAGCACCAGGTCCCAGCCGATGATCCAGGCCGGCAGCTCGCCGATCGAGGCGTACGCGAAGGTGTACGCCGATCCGGCCACCGGGACGGTGGACGCGAACTCGGCGTAGCAGAGGGCCGCGAGGGCGCAGACGACGCCCGACACCACGAAGGAGAGCGCGGTGGCGGGGCCGGCGTTGTTCCGGGCCGCGATGCCCGTGAGGACGAAGATGCCGGTACCGATGATGACGCCGACACCGAAGACGGTCAGGTCCCAGGCGGAGAGCGATTTGCGGAGCGCGTGCTCCGGTTCCTCCGTGTCACGGATGGACTGTTCCACCGTCTTGGTGCGGAACGGGCTGTTCTGATCCGTGCTCACCGACGCACCTCCCAAGAAGTACGCGAACGGGCCGGGAGGCCCACCCTTCAAGGGTGATCTCCCGGCCCGTGACGTGCAACCGCGCGATCCGGCCTGTTCCGGCTAGTCGACGGCGGCGGCCCGCTCGCTCTCGAAGCGGCCGTCCAGCTTGGCGACCAGACCGGTGACCTGGCGGGCGATGTCCGGGGCGGTCAGGCCGATCTCGGCCATGATCTCCTTGCGCTGCGCGTGGTCGAGGAAGCGCTGCGGGATGCCGAAGTCGCGCAGCGGTACGTCGACGCCCGCGTCGCGCAGTGCCTGGGACACGGCGGCGCCCACACCGCCGGTGCGGCCGTTGTCCTCGACGGTGACGACGACCCGGTGCCGGTCGGCGAGCGGGGCCATGGCCTCGTCCACGGGCTTGACCCAGCGGGGGTCGACCACGGTGCAGGAGATGCCCTGCTTGTCGAGCAGGTCGGCGATCTCCAGGCACATCGGGGCGAGCGCGCCGACGGAGACGAGGAGTACGTCCGGACGGGTGACCTCGGGGGCCGGGGTGCGCAGGACGTCCATGCCGCCGATCCGGCCGACGGCCGGGACGGCCGGGCCGACGACGCCCTTGGAGTAGCGCACGACGGTCGGGGCGTCCTTGACCTCGACGGCCTCGCGCAGCTGGGCGCGCAGCTGCTCGGCGTCGCGCGGGGCCGCCAGGCGCAGTCCGGGGACGACCTGGAGGATGGACATGTCCCACATGCCGTTGTGGGAGGCGCCGTCGTCGCCGGTGACCCCGGCCCGGTCGAGCACGAAGGTGACCCCGCACTTGTGCAGGGCCACGTCCATGAGGACCTGGTCGAAGGCACGGTTGAGGAACGTGGCGTAGACCGCGAAGACGGGGTGGACGCCGCCCGTGGCGAGGCCGGCGGCCGAGGTGGCGCCGTGCTGCTCGGCGATGCCGACGTCGTAGATGCGGTCCGGGAAGGCCTCGGCGAACTTGTTCAGGCCGACCGGGTGGAGCATGGCGGCGGTGATGCCGACGATGTCCTCGCGCTCGTGGCCGAGCTTGACCATCTCGTCGGCGAAGACGGAGGTCCAGCTGGCGGCGGCGGTCTTGACCGGGAGGCCGGTGTCGGGGTGGATCACGCCGACCGCGTGGAAGCGGTCCGCCTCGTGCTCCAGGGCCGGGGTGTAGCCGCGGCCCTTCTGGGTGAGGCAGTGCACGATGACCGGGCCGCTGAAGCGCTTGGCGCGCTGGAGCGCGGACTCCAGGGCCTCGATGTCGTGGCCGTCGATGGGGCCGATGTACTTCAGGCCCAGGTCCTCGAACATGCCCTGGGGGGCGATGAAGTCCTTGAGGCCCTTCTTGGCGCCGTGCAGGGTCTCGAAGAGCGGCTTCCCGACGACGGGGGTGCGCTCCAGGATCTCCTTGCCGCGGGCCAGGAAGCGCTCGTAGCCGTCCGTGGTGCGCAGGGTGGCCAGGTGGTTCGCGAGGCCGCCGATGGTGGGGCCGTACGAGCGCTCGTTGTCGTTGACGACGATGACGAGCGGGCGGTCCTTGGCGGCGGCGATGTTGTTCAGCGCCTCCCAGGCCATGCCGCCGGTCAGCGCGCCGTCGCCGATGACGGCGGCGACGTGGTGGTCCTCGCGGCCGAGCACCTCGTTGGCCTTGGCGAGGCCGTCGGCCCAGCCCAGCACCGTGGAGGCGTGCGAGTTCTCGATCACGTCGTGGTCGGACTCGGCGCGCGAGGGATAGCCGGACAGGCCGCCCTTGGCGCGCAGGTCCGAGAAGTCCTGGCGGCCGGTGAGCAGCTTGTGGACGTAGGCCTGGTGGCCGGTGTCGAAGAGGACCTTGTCCTTGGGCGATTCGAAGACCCGGTGCAGGGCGATCGTCAGTTCGACCACGCCGAGGTTGGGGCCGAGGTGCCCGCCGGTCTTGGAGACGGCGTCGACGAGGAAGGACCTGATCTCTGCCGCGAGCTGATTGAGCTCCTCCTGGCTGAGCCGGTCCAGATCGCGCGGTCCCTTGATGCGGGTCAGCAGCACCCGTGCCTCCTTGCAGTTGCTTGCTGGTCTGTCGAGTCTAATGTTCCGCTCGCGAGGGCGGTCATCGGGCCGTACCTGGCGGGTCACACCTTTGTCATACCTGTACACCTCGTCGCGAAATCACACGTCCCAAACGGGCGTATACCTGCACACCCGTACGCACACGTGTACGCACAGGTGCCCGGCGCCACGCGGAGTGGCACCGGGCACTGTGACGGGTCTTACCGGCTGGGATCGGCCCAGGTCGCGCGGTCAGGCGCGGCCGGCCGACTTCTGGGTCTTGCGGGTCACCGAGTCGATGACCACCGTGGCCAGCAGTACGGCACCGGTGATCATGTACTGGATCGGAGTCGCGATCCCCTCCAGGGCCAGACCGTACTGGATGCTGGTGATGACCATCACACCGAGGAGGGCGTTCCAGGTCCGGCCGCGGCCGCCGAAGAGGCTGGTGCCGCCGATGACGGCCGCCGCGATCACGTTCATCAGCAGGTCGCCGGCGCCGGCGCTCTGGTTGGCCGCCGCGATCTTGGAGGCCCAGAAGAGGCCGCCGACGGCCGCGAAGGTGCCCGCGATCGCGAAGACCGCGATGCGGATCCCGTTGACGTTGATGCCCGCGCGGCGGGAGGCCTCGACGCTGCCGCCGAGGGCGAAGACGTTGCGGCCGAAGGTCGTGCGGCGCAGGACGAAGTCCGTGCCCACCAGTGCCACGACGAAGATCACCAGCGCCAGCGGCAGGCCCTTGTACTGGTTGAACACGACGGCGGGGCCGAAGGTGAAGACCGCCAGCAGGCCGGTGCGCAGCAGGATCTCGCTCAGCGGCCGCGAGGGGACCCCGGCGGCCTCCCGGCGGCGGTTGTCGAGGAAGGTGGCGAGGAAGTACGCCACCGTGGCGACCGCCGCGAGGCCGTAGCCGGCGGCCACGTCCGAGAAGTAGTACGTGGTGAGCTGCCCGACCACGCCCTCGGAGTCGAGGTTGATGGTGCCGTTGCTGCCCAGGATCTGGAGCATCGCGCCGGACCAGAACAGCAGGCCGGACAGGGTGACGGCGAAGGCGGGGGCGCCGATCTTGGCGAAGAAGAAGCCGTGGACCGCGCCGATCAGGGCCCCGCCGCCGACGGCGGCGAGGATCGCGACCCACTCGTTGACGCCGTGGGTGACGGCGAGGACGGCGACGATCGCGCCCGAGACGCCGCTGACCGAGCCGACCGAGAGGTCGATCTCGCCGAGCAGCAGGACGAAGATGATGCCGACGGCCATCATGCCGGTGGCGACCATCGTGATCGCGATGTTGGAGAGGTTCTCCGGGGAGAGGAAGTTCGAGTTCAGCCCCTGGAAGATGCTCCAGATGATGATCAGGCCGAGGACGACCGGGATCGAGCCCAGGTCGCCGGCCTTCATCTTGCGGCCGAACTCGCTCAGGTAGCCGGACAGCCCCTGCTCGCGCACGAGCAGGCGGGGGTCCACCACCGGAATGGCGTCCGCCGGGGCGGCCGGGTTGGCCAGCTTGGCCACCTCTTCCGCCGCGGTGTGGTGTTCGGTGCTCACTTGCGGGCCTCCCCGGTGCGGGCCGCCCGGCGGGTCACGGCGTTGTCCGTGGCCCCGGTGATGGCGGAGATGATCTCTTCCTGCGAGGTGTCGGCGACGTTGAAGACACCGTTGTTGCGGCCCAGCCGCAGCACCGCCACCTTGTCGGCGACGGCCTTCACATCGGCCATGTTGTGGCTGATGAGGATGACGGCGTGACCGCGCTCGCGCAGCCGCTCCACGAGGTCGAGCACCTGTGCGGTCTGCTCGACGCCGAGGGCCGCGGTGGGCTCGTCGAGGATGACGAGCTTGGGCTCGCCCAGCATCGAGCGGGCGATCGCCACGGTCTGGCGCTGGCCGCCGGAGAGCGAGGCGATGGGGATCCGGACACTGGGGATCCGGATGGACAGGGTGGTCAGGAGCTCGCGGGCGCGGCGCTCCATCTCCACCTCGTCGAGGACGCCGAAGCGCTTGAGCTCGCGCCCGAGGAAGAGGTTGCCGACGACGTCGATGTTGTCGCACAGCGCGAGGTCCTGGTAGACGGTCGCGATGCCGAGGTTCTGGGCGTCGTGGGGCTTGCCGATGGAGACCGGGCGGCCCTCCCACTCGATGACTCCGTCATCGATGGGGTGCACGCCGGCGATCGTCTTGACCAGCGTGGACTTGCCGGCGCCGTTGTCGCCGACCAGGGCGACCACCTCACCGGAGTGGATCTCGAGTTCTACGTCGGTCAGGGCCTGGACGGCGCCGAACCGCTTCGAGACCCCTCGCAACGCCAGCACGGGCGCAGCGGACACATGAACCATCTCCTTCGCCGCCTGACCGGCGGGGATGTCGTGCAAAAGAGCAGGAGCGGGGCGGATGGGATACGACAAGCGAAAGGTGAATCGTTTCTGCCCGGCGCCCCGCGGTTGGCGGGGTATGAGGGGCGGGGCGCCGGGCAGGGCAGGGGGGTCGCCGGGCCGCGGGGGCGGCAGCGTCGACGGCCTTACTTGAGGCCGATGGTGGCGCAGGCGGTCGCGAACTTGTCGGTGCAGATCTCGTCGACCGTGTAGACGCCGTCCTTGACGACGGTGTCCTTGATGTTGCTCTTGGTGAGCGAGACGACCGGGATCAGCACGGACGGAACGCCCTTGGAGGTCGGGCTGTCGACCTTGTTGTTGATGATCCCGTCGATCTTCTCGCCCTTGGCGAGGGCGACGGCCATCTCGGCGGCGGCCGCGGCCTCGGGGGCGTACGGCTTGTAGACGCTCATGAACTGCTCGCCCGCCACGATCCGCTGCACACCGGCGAGTTCGGCGTCCTGGCCGGTGACCGGGGGCAGGGGGGACAGGCCGGCCGCCTTGAGGGCGGTGATGATGCCGCCGGCCATGCCGTCGTTGGCGGAGTAGACGCCGATCACCTTGTCCTTGCCGAGCGCGGTCAGCGCGCCCGCCATGTTGGTGTTGGCGTTCTCCGGCTTCCACTCCTTGGTGTCGTACTCCTTGCCGATGGTCACCTTGCCGTCGAGGACGGAGTGGGCGCCCTTCTTGAACAGCGCGGCGTTCGGGTCGGTGACGGAGCCGTTCATCATGACGATCTGGCCGTCCTTGGCCTTGTCGCCCAGGGCCTCCAGCAGGGCCTTGCCCTGCACCTTGCCGACCTCTTCGTTGTCGAAGGAGGTGTAGGCGTCGATCGGGCCCTCCGCCAGGCGGTCGTAGGCGACGACCGGGATGCCGGCGTCCTTGGCCTTCTTGACCGAGCCGGCGATGGCCTTGGCGTCGACCGCGTCGACGATCAGGACGTTCACCTTGTTGGTGATCATCGTGTCGACCTGCGAGTTCTGCGTGGTCGCGTCCTGCTTGGCGTTGGCGTAGACCACCTCGGCCTTGCCGCCGGTGAGATCGGCGACCTTCTTCTCGATCAGCGGCTTGTCGAACTTCTCGTAGCGCGCGGTCTGGTTCTCGGGCAGGAGCAGACCGACCTTGATGGCGTCACCGGTGGCGGCGGAGCCGGAGGGCTTCTTCTCGCCACCGGCTTCCTTGGCGCTGCCACATGCGGCCAGCGAAACGGCCATGGCGCCGGCGGCGACGGCAACGGCGGCTCTACGCATACGCGTGTTCATTCGTTGAACCTCCCTGACGAGGCCGCAACGCTGCGGCCGAGGTGGACGTGAGTCAACCCCGGCCGCCGTTTGCCGTCAAGGAGTGAATCCTTAACGAGATGACAACGGTGCCATCCGTTATCTACCTGAAGGCATGGCGGCGGGGACTCGCACCCCAATGCCATTTTCCGCCAAAAGCGTCGAATCGCCCATCTCGCTGAGTACGAGGGCCAGTGCGCCCAGTACTTCCGCGCGGCCGCCCAACGACCCCGTGAGGACCGACAGCTGGCGGGCCGCGCTGGGGATCGCGTACCGCCCCACGGACTCGCGGATCGGCGCCAGCACCAGCTCGCCGGCCTCCGCCAGCGAGCCGCCGAGCACGATCCGGCTCGGGTTCAGGAGGTTGCAGAGGCTGGCCACGCCGCTGCCGATGTGACGGCCCACGTCGGTGATGACCCGGCGGCACCCGGGGTCCCCGCCCCGGGCCAGCTCGACCACCTTCTCCATCGTCAGTTCCGGTCCGTGCGTGCCCTGGAGCAGCGGCAGCACGTAGCGCGCGGCGGCGAAGGTCTCCAGGCAGCCGCGGTTGCCGCAGCGGCAGACGGGGCCCGATTCGTCCAGGGTGATGTGCCCGATCTCCCCCGCCGTGCCGCCGGGTCCCCGGTAGATCTGGCCGTTGATCACCAGGCCCGCGCCCACACCGCTCGCGACCTTGATGTACGCCAGGTCGCGGACCCCCCGGCCGCTGCCCCAGACCAGCTCCCCCAGCGCGCCGAGGTTCGCGTCGTTGTCCACGTAGACGGGTACGCCCAGGCGCTGCGAGAGCTCCTGGCGCGGGTTGATCCCGGCCCAGCCCGGCAGGATCGCGGTCGAGCCCAGGGTGCCGGACTCCACGTCGATCGGGCCCGGGACGCCGAGCCCCACGCCGATGACCTTGTCGCGGGCCACCCCGATGCCCTGGACCAGCCGTCCGACCAGGGCTTCCGCCCGGTCGAAGCCGTCCACCCAGGAGGCGTCGACGTCCAGCGGCTCGGCCTCCTCGGCGAGCACCTGGTGCGCCAGGTTGCCCACGGCCACCCGCAGGTGGGTGTGGCCGAAGTCGACTCCGATCACGATGCCCGCGTCCCCGCTGAGCGAGACGCTGCGGGCCCGGCGGCCGCCGGCCGAGGTGTCGGTGACCTCGACGGTCCCGCTCTCCTTCAGTTCACGGACGATGTTGGAGACCGTGGCCGCCGACAGTCCGGTGGTGCGGGCGATCTCCGCCTGGGTCAGCGAACCGGCGAGGCGCACGGCCCGCACGACTCTCTCCAGGTTCGCGCGATGCAGCGAGGACTGCGATCCGGGAGTCTGCACGACTCATCCACTCCTGCCCATTAGCGACGGCCATCCGTCGCCCCCCGGCCGGTGTCGCGGCTATGCGCTCCGAGACCCCGGCGTCTCTCCAACTTGTGAACCTTAAGTCGAGCCTTTGCCCACTCCGCCGTCAAGAGCCTGAGACAGAGCGAACCGGACAGATGGCCCGAAAGTATGAACAAGGGCCACCTAGATCGTGCTACGGTCGCTGAGGCGCCGGTCCTCTGCGGCCTTTCCGGCCGGACCGCGCGCCGTGCCATGACAGCGCTACGCGAGGAGGTGTTCGGGATGAGTCCCGATCGAAGTCCTCGCCGCGCCTGCTCCGGCTGACCCGCCGACCGTCCGGGCCACTGCCCCGCTGATCGGCTGACCTTTCCGCGTACGCCCACGGCGACGGCCCCGCGCCGTTTCCGTGCCGCGCCCGCTCCGGTCTTCCCGCGGGACCCCGTTCCCCCTTTCCTTTCGCATGCCCTGACTCTCCTGTCAGGCATACGTCATCCATGTCCGCGGCGCACCCCGTGGCGTCCTGTGCCATCCCGCGCCGCACATCGATCACTCCACGTCACCGCGCGGCTCCGCGCTGCCCGGACGCCGTGGAGGGAGGTATTCGTCATGACCATGCTCACCCCTCGTACCCCGGCGAAGCTCGCGCCGCCGGGCCGCGGCCGCCGCGAGCGCAAGGCCGCCGAGCTCGAAGCCGCCACCCGCCTCGCCGGCGAGCGCCTGGCCGCGATCAGCGCCCGCCCGGCCGTGCGGGTCCTCCAGGACGCCGACACCTCCCGGAGCGGCCTCACCCACGCCGAGGCGGCCCTGCGGCTGGAGCGGCACGGCGCCAACGCCGTCGCCCAGGAGCGCACCCCGCTGTGGATCACGCAGCTCGCGAAGGCCTTCTGCAACCCCTTCATCGGCGTCCTGGTCTTCCTGGCCGCCGTCATGTTCTGGCAGGACCCCGCGGATCCCGGGGTCGTCATCCTCTCCGTGATGGTGGCGGTCAGCGGGCTGCTGCGGTTCTGGCAGGAGTACCGCTCGGGCCGGGCCGCCGACGCCCTGAAGAAGCTCGTCACCACCACGTGCGCGGTGCAGCGCCGGGCCGGCAGCGGATCGGTGCCCACCACCTTCGAGGTGCCGATGGACCGGGTGGTCCCGGGCGACCTGGTCAAACTCGCCGCCGGCGACCTGATCCCGGCCGACCTGCGGCTGATCACCTCCAAGGACCTGATGGTCGGCCAGGCGGCGCTGTCCGGCGAGTCGTTGCCGGTCGCCAAGGCCGACACCCGCGCCGAGGACCTCGGCCAGGACGCGACCACCGACCCGGTGGAGGCCGACAACCTCTGCCTGATGGGCACCTCGGTGACCTCCGGCACCGCCACCGGCGTGGTCGTCGCCACCGGAGCCGACACCTACTTCGGCTCCATGGCCGGCACCCTGGTGGGCGAGCGCCCGCAGACCAACTTCGACACCGGCGTGCGCAAGGTCAGCTTCCTGCTGATCCGCTTCATGCTGGTGATGGTCCCCGTCGTCTTCATGGTCAACGGCCTCACCAAGGGCGACTGGAACGAAGCCTTCCTGTTCGGTGTCGCCGTCGCGGTGGGCCTGACCCCCGAGATGCTGCCGATGGTCGTCTCCGCCAACCTGGCGCGCGGCGCGGTCGCCATGTCCAGGCGCAAGGTCGTCGTCAAGCGGCTGAACGCGATCCAGAACCTGGGCGCGATGGACGTGCTCTGCACGGACAAGACCGGCACCCTCACCGAGGACCGGATCGTCCTGGACCGCTACCTGGACGTGCACGGCGCCGAGGACGGCGAGGTGCTGGAGTACGGGTACCTCAACGCCCACTTCCAGACCGGCCTGAAGAACCTGATGGACCAGGCGGTCATCGACCGCGTCAACGAGGCCGAGGAGGTTGTCGTCGACGCACGGTTCTCGATGGTCGACGAGATCCCCTTCGACTTCGCCCGGCGCCGGATGTCCGTGGTCCTCAACCGCAACAGCATGGCCGGGGCCGCCGGCCGGCCTGAGCACGTCATGATCACCAAGGGCGCGGTCGAAGAGGTCCTGGCCCTCTGCACGCACATGACCGACCGCGGCGAGAGGGTCGGGCTGACCGGCGAACTGCGCCTGCGCGCCGCCCGGATCGCCGAGCGGAACAACCGGCAGGGCCTGCGCGTCCTGGCGGTGGCCACCCGCACCGTCGCCGACCCGCGCGACACCTACACCGTCGCGGACGAGGACGGGCTGACCCTGGTCGGCTTCCTCGCCTTCCTCGACCCGCCGAAGGCCTCCGCGGCCGCCGCCCTGCGGGGCCTGGCGGACAAGGGCATCGCGGTGAAGGTGGTCACCGGCGACAACGAGCTCGTCGCGGCCCGGGTCTGCGCCGACGTCGGCATCGAGGTGGGCCACGTGGTCTCGGGCTCCGAGGTGGACGCCCTCGACGACACCGCGCTGCGCGCGCTGGCCGCCCGTACGACGGTCTTCGCCAAGGCCAACCCGGTCCAGAAGGCCCGGATCGTCAGGGCCCTCCAGGCCGAGGGGCACACCGTCGGCTTCCTCGGCGACGGGATCAACGACGCGGCCGCCCTGCGCGACGCCGACGTCGGCATCTCGGTGGACACCGCCGTCGACATCGCCAAGGAGTCGGCGGACATCATCCTGCTGGAGAAGGACCTGACCGTCCTGGAACAGGGCGTGGTCCAGGGCCGGACCACCTTCGGCAACACGATCAAGTACATCAAGATGACGGCCTCGTCGAACTTCGGCAACGTCTTCTCGGTACTGGTGGCGAGCGCGTTCATCCCCTTCCAGCCGATGCTCGCGATCATGCTGCTGGTGCAGAACCTGGTCTACGACATCGCCCAGCTGGCCACGCCCTGGGACCGGATGGACGAGGAGTACCTGCGCAAGCCCCGCAACTGGGACGCCAAGGGCATCTTTCGCTTCATGGTCACCATCGGCCCCATCAGCTCGATCTTCGACATCGCGATGTTCGTGATCATGTGGCACGTCTTCGCGGCCGACACGGCGGCCGAGCAGTCGCTCTTCCAGTCCGGCTGGTTCGTCGAGGGCCTGCTCTCGCAGACCCTGATCGTCCACATGATCCGCACCCGCAAGATCCCCTTCATCCGGTCCCGCGCCTCCTGGCCGGTGATGGCGATGACCGTCCTCGCGGTGCTGACCGGGCTCTGGCTGCCCTTCTCCCCGCTGGCCCCCTCGCTGGGCTTCGTCGCCCTGCCCGCGGGCTACTTCCCCTGGCTGATCGGCGTACTGCTCGCGTACTGCACGCTCACCCAGCTCGTGAAGACCTGGTACATCCGCCGTTTCGGCGCCTGGCTCTAGGGGGTGGACGGCCGACGACCCTCGCGGGTCGCCGCCCAGATCGTCTCGGGGATCGGCTTCCTCGGCGCCGGGGTGATCACGCGGGACGGGCCGAGCGTCCGGGGCCTGGACACGGCCGCCACCCCGTGGTGCCCGGCGGCCGTGGGCGGTCGTGCCCGCGTAATGAATTGAACACGTTCAGCCCGGCTGGCAGTATGGATCCGGGACGTCACCGGGGGGGCGAGCATGCGTCAGAAACGGTCGTACGGACGGGTCCTGCTGATATCCGTACTGGTGGGATACCTGGAGGTGGCGCTCACCGTCGTGGTCGTACTGCTGTACGTCCGGACGCAGCCGCCGCCGGACGTGCCGCCCGACTACGGCCGGATCGCAGCGGCCCTCTTCTCCCTCGCGGGCATCGTCGGCGTCATCGGGCTCCTGCTGTCACTGCTCTTCGTCCTGCCGGCGGTCGCGCTGTCCGACCTGCTCGGCCGCCGGCTCGGCGAGCGTGCGGCGTGGTGCTGCGTGCCGCTGCTGGTGGCCGCCCTGCTGGCGCCTCCCGTCTGGGCCTTCGCGGTGTACAACGACGCGCAGACCCGGCCCACGCTGCTCTTCTGGGCCGCGGCCACGGCCTCGCTGTCGGCGGGCGCGCTGGCCGCCCGGCCCCGGGGTGCGGGACTGACGCGCCGGGTGGCGCTGTGGGGCGGGGCGCTGGTGGTGGGGACGGGCCTGTCCGGCGCGCTCGCGCTGGCCGCCGGAGTGCTGCCCGCGTACGAGCCGCCGGTGATCGGCCCGCGGACCCTGGCCGGCACCTGGACCGATCACACCACCGGCACGCTGACCTTCACCCCGGACGGCCGGGTCACGGCCTCCGGCGTCGGCGTGCACACCCCCGGAGACCCCCCGAGCGGCGCCTCACGGCGCTGCTCGGGCTCCGGCACCTGGTCGTACGAGCCCGGCCGGGACCCCTGGTCCCAGCGGGTCCGCGTGGACGTACCGGGGTGTCACTGGCCGGCGTGGGGCGTCGGCGGCACCGGGCGGCGGCCCAGGATCCACCAGGACATCGGCCACCCCGGTTCCGGGGAGCTGTACCAGCTGCGGAAGTCCTCCGGCGGCCCCTGACGCCGGTGCCGGACCGGCTACTTCAGCGTGGCCGAGGTGAGGCCCGCCTGGATCTGTCGCTGGAAGGACAGGTAGACCACCAGCATCGGGATCATCGCGATGGTCACACCGGCGAACAGCACCGGCAGGTCCGTCTCGTAGCCCATCTGGTACTGGAGCTGGATCAGGCCCTGGGTGAGCATGTAGCGCTCGGGGTCGGATCCGCTCTGCGGCTGCATCAGCACCGAGGGCAGGATGTACTGGTTCCACTGGCCCAGGACATTGAATATCCCCACGCTGATCAGGCCGGGCTTGGCCATCGGCAGCATCACCTGGAAGAAGATCCGGGTGTCGGAGGCCCCGTCGATCACCGCCGCCTCGTGCACCGCCGTCGGCAGGGTACGGAAGAAGGAGTGCATGAAGAAGACGGTGAAGGGCAGCGAGTACGCGACGTAGACCAGGATCAGCCCCTGGTAGGTGTTGAGCATGTCCAGGCGCTTGACCATGAAGAACAGCGGTACCAGCGCCAGGAAGACGGGGAACATCGCCCCGCTGACGAAGAAGTAGTAGATGATCCGGTTCCCCCGGAAGGGGTAGCGGGCCAGCACGTACGCGGCCATCGAGCCGAGCAGCATCGTCAGCGGGACCGAGAAGGCCAGCACGATCAGGGTGTGGCCGAAGTAGCCGCCGATGCCCTTGTCCCAGGCGCGGCCGAAGGCGTCGAGGTGCCAGTTGGAGGGCCAGCTGAGGGCCGAGGAGCCGATCTGGGTGTCGGTCTTGAAGGACCCGAGCACCAGCCACACGAGCGGCAGGACGATCAGTACCGCCCAGACGGCGAGGAAGCCGTGCGAGAAGACGTTGAGCACCATGCCGTCGGAGCGGCCGCCGCCGTCGCGGGCGCCGGCCCCGCCGCCTCCGGAACGCTCGGCGGAGGGCTCGCCCGGTGCCTTGATCACTGTGGTCATCGTGGTCTCCCGCTCAGAACTCGATGCGCTCGCGGCGGGTGGCGCGCAGCGTGACGATGGAGAGGATCATGGTCAGGACGAGCATGACCACGCCCATGGCGCAGGCGTAGCCGCTCTTGCCGAAGTACAGGAAGTTGCGCATCAGCACCGTGGCCATGACCTCGCTGTGGTGGTCGGGTCCGCCGCCGAACTGGCCCGAGGTCATGGTCGACACCAGGACGAACATGTCCATCGCGGCGATGCCCAGGTAGACCGCGGAGGTCTGCACAGAGTCCCACAGCAGGGGCAGCGTGACCCTGAAGAAGGTCTGGGCGCGCCCGGCCCCGTCGAGCAGCGCGGCCTCGTAGATGTCCCTGGGCACGGACTGCATGGCGGCCGAGAAGAGTACGAGGTAGAAGCCGACCCCGTGCCAGACCACCACGAGGAGCAGGCACCACAGCACGAGGTCGGGGTCGTTGAGCCATTCGACGGGGTGGGCCGGGTCGACGAGGCCGGCCCAGGCGAGGAATCCGTTCAGCAGGCCGCCCTCGTCGCTGCGGTACACCGCTCCGAAGAGCACCGCGAGGATGGCGAGGGAGAGGACCTGGGGGAAGAAGTAGACGATCTTGTAGAAGGCCGATCCGCGTACGCCCCGCACCCCGCCGGCCCCGCTGCGCCCTCCCGCGTTCACCATGAAGGCGAAGAAGAGGGCGAGCAGGATGGTGATCACCGGGACGAACACCAGGAGCAGCAGGTTGTGCCAGAGGGCGCCGCGGAAGACCTCGTCGTCCATCAGGGCGGAGTAGTTCTCCAGGCCGACGAAGTCGAACGTCGGCGACTGGCCCGACCAGTTGGTGAAGGAGTAGCCGAACGTCTGAACGTAGGGCCAGATGACGAAGGTCAGGTACAGCGCGAGCGGCAGGACGAGGAAGCCGGCGATGAAGCCGGTGGTCCTTCCCCTGCGCCGGGCTACTTGGCTCATGGTGTCCGTCCCTGATGACGCTGCCGGTGGACGTGGGTCAGCTGCGGTGGTTGTTCTTGGCGTTGGGGTCCTTGGCAGCCTTGTCTACCGCAGCCTGGGCCCGCTTGATCCACTCCTTTGGCTGAATCCGCTGGGCCATCAGCTCATTGGACGCGTTCTGGATGTCGGAGTCCATCTCGCTGTACCAGTCGGGGTAGAGGTAGTTGAAGGTGTCGGCTCCGGCGGCCTTGACCGCGGCGACCGCGGACTGCGTGCCCGGCCGGAGTTTGACGCCCGGGTCGACGCCGTCCTTGACGACGGTGAGGGAGTTGGCCTGCTGGGCGAAGAGCGTCGACCATTCGCGGGAGAGCATGGAGCGCAGGAACTCCAGGCCGCCGGCCTTGTTGGCGGCCTTCTCGGGGACGACGAAGGCCTCGTTGGCGCCGGCCCGGATGGCGGTGAAGGGCAGCTTGCTGTCGGCGAGCACGGGTACCGGCAGGAACTTCATGTCGAAGTCGTCCGGGGTCTGCTTGAGCTGCTCGTTCTCCAGCCAGGAGCCGGAGGGGATGAAGGCGGCCTTGTACTGGTTCCAGGCGGTCTGGGACTCGGTGTGGGTCAGGCCGTTGGTGCCGGGCATGAGGTAGCCCTTCTCGACCACCTCGTAGACCGCCTCGACGGCGGCCAGGGCGGCGGGGTTTCCCTCGAAGGCGTTCGGGGCGAGGTTGTCGATGGCCTTCATGGCCTCCAGACCGCCCTTCTTGGCGATCAGGTCCATGATGACGACGTTGATGTAGTAGGGGTACTTCCCCTGGTGGGCCAGGCCGCCGATGCCGGCCTCCTTGGCCTTGGCGCAGACGGCCAGGAACTCGTCCCAGGTCTTCGGCTCGGTCCAGCCCTTCTCCTTGAAGAGCTTGCCGGAGTACCAGAGGCCGAAGACGGTGTAGACGTAGTTCAGGGCGACGAACTTGCCGCCCTGGGACCCCTGTTCGACCGTGCCGGGGATCAGGGTGTCGCGGACCTTCTTGCCCGGGTCGTCGAGCGAGGGGGAGTCGAGGAGCGCGGTCAGGTCGGCGAGCTGGCCGCCCTTGGCCAGGACGTCGATCTTGATCATCTGGGCGCCGGAGTCGTTGAGGACGTCCGGCGGGTTGCCGGCGTTGAACCGGGGCTGGAGCTTGGCCGCGATCTCCTGGGTGGCCAGGTGGGAGCTGGTGGTGCCCCACTTCTTGTCGAACGCGGCCTCCCAGGCCTTCGCGTAGTCGTCGCCGAAACCACCCTTGAAGATGACCACGTCGAGCTTCCCGCCCTTGGCGAGGCCGAAGGGGTTCTCCTTGGAAACGACCCCCTTGCCGGGGCCCTTCGTGGTGTCCTCACCGCCGGAGGCGCAGGCGGACAAGAAGCTCATCGTCGGCACGCTGATCAGTCCGAGCGCTGCGGAACGCTTGATCAGATCACGGCGGCCGAGGCCCTCACCGGTGGATCCCATGCTCATGTCCTCGCCTTCGTCAGATGTGTGAAGGAGGCCGGAAAACGCGGCAGTTACCGTGCAGGCGGGCATCACCGCAGGTCCCCCGGCTTCCCCCGGCCCGGGCCGCTCATCGCGCGGTGGCCCGGACGGGCACAGGTATAGTCCACTTCCGCTCGGCTGAGCAAGATCGTGCACAAGGATCGTTCCCGGCTTTTCCGAGTTGAGACCTGTCCGTCACCTGAGACCGCCGCCGCGAAAAGCGGAAGGGCCGCACCCCCTTAACGGGGGTACGGCCCTATGGTGCCGACAGACGGCGGATCGCTCCGCCTGGCGCGCCCTTAGCCGCGGATGAGGTTCCGCAGGACGTACTGCATGATGCCGCCGTTGCGGTAGTAGTCGGCCTCACCCGGCGTGTCGATGCGGACGACCGCGTCGAAGGAGACACCGGTGTCGGTGGTGACCTTGACCGTGCGCGGGGTGGTGCCGTTGTTCAGCTCCTCCACACCGGTGAAGGAGAAGGTCTCCTCGCCGGTGAGGCCCAGGGAGGCCGCGGTCGCGCCCTCGGGGAACTGCAGGGGCAGGACGCCCATGCCGATCAGGTTCGAGCGGTGGATGCGCTCGTAGGACTCGGCGATGACGGCCTTGACGCCGAGCAGCGCGGTGCCCTTGGCCGCCCAGTCGCGGGACGAGCCGGAGCCGTACTCCTTGCCCGCCAGGATGACCAGCGGGATGCCGGCGGCCTGGTAGTTCTGGGAGGCGTCGTAGATGAAGGAGACCGGCGCGCCCTCGACGGTGAAGTCGCGGGTGAAGCCGCCCTCGGTGCCCGGCGCGATCTGGTTGCGCAGGCGGATGTTGGCGAACGTACCGCGGATCATGACCTCGTGGTTGCCGCGGCGGGAACCGTACGAGTTGAAGTCGCGGCGCTCGACGCCGTGCTCCGTGAGGTACTTGCCGGCCGGGGTGTCGGCCTTGATCGCACCGGCCGGGGAGATGTGGTCGGTGGTGACCGAGTCGCCCAGCTTCGCCAGCACGCGCGCGCCGGCGATGTCGGAGACCGGGGTGGTCTCCATCGTCATGCCCTCGAAGTAGGGGGGCTTGCGGACGTAGGTGGACTGCGGGTCCCACTCGAAGGTGTTGCCGGTCGGGATCGACAGCGCCTGCCACTGGGCGTCGCCCGCGAAGACGTCCTGGTAGGACTTGCTGAACATGTCCTCGCCGATGGCGTTCGCCACGACGTCGTTGACCTCGGCCTCGGAGGGCCAGATGTCCTTGAGGAAGACCGGGTTGCCGTCGGTGTCGGTGCCGATGGCGTCCGTGGTGATGTCCACCTTCATGGAGCCCGCGATGGCGTACGCGACGACCAGCGGCGGGGAGGCCAGGTAGTTCATCTTGACGTCGGGGTTGATGCGGCCCTCGAAGTTGCGGTTGCCCGAGAGGACCGAGGTGACCGCGAGGTCGTGCTCGTTGATCGCCTTCGAGATCTCCTCGTCCAGCGGACCGGAGTTGCCGATGCAGGTGGTGCAGCCGTACCCGACGAGGTTGAAGCCCATCTTGTCGAGGTACGGGGTCAGGCCGGCCTTGTCGAAGTAGTCGGTGACGACCTTCGAGCCCGGCGCCAGGGTGGTCTTGACCCACGGCTTGCGGGTCAGGCCCTTCTCGACCGCCTTCTTGGCCACGAGCGCCGCGGCGACCATGACGTAGGGGTTCGAGGTGTTGGTGCAGGAGGTGATCGCGGCGACGGTGACGGCGCCGTGGTCGATCTCGAACGAGGTGCCGTCGGCCAGGGTGACCTGGGTCGGGCGGCTCGGCACGCCGTTGGCGGAAGCCGGGGCGTCGGAGGCCGGGAAGGACTCCTTGCCCGCCTCGTCGTCGTCCTCGACGTAGTTGCGCACGTCCAGCGCGAACTGCTGGGCGGCGTTGGCCAGGACGATGCGGTCCTGCGGGCGCTTCGGGCCGGCGATGGAGGGGACGACCGTGGAGAGGTCGAGCTCCAGCTTCTCGGAGAAGTCCGGCTCGGCGGCCGGGTCCAGCCACAGGCCCTGCTCCTTGGCGTACGCCTCGACCAGCGCGACCTGCTGGGCGTCGCGGCCCGTCAGGCGCAGGTACTTCAGGGTCTCGTCGTCGATCGGGAAGATCGCGGCGGTGGAGCCGAACTCCGGCGACATGTTGCCGATGGTGGCGCGGTTCGCGAGGGAGGTGGCGGCGACGCCCTCACCGTAGAACTCGACGAACTTGCCGACGACGCCGTGCTTGCGCAGCATCTCGGTGATGGTCAGCACCAGGTCGGTGGCGGTGGTGCCGGTCGGCAGCTCGCCGGTCAGCTTGAAGCCCACGACGCGCGGGATCAGCATGGAGACCGGCTGGCCGAGCATCGCGGCCTCGGCCTCGATGCCGCCGACGCCCCAGCCCAGCACGCCGAGGCCGTTGACCATGGTGGTGTGCGAGTCGGTGCCGACGAGGGTGTCGGGGTACGCCTGGCCGTTACGGACCATGACCGTGCGGGCCAGGTGCTCGATGTTGACCTGGTGGACGATGCCGGTGCCCGGGGGGACGACCTTGAAGTCGTCGAAGGCGGTCTGGCCCCAGCGCAGGAACTGGTAGCGCTCCTTGTTGCGGCCGTACTCCAGCTCGACGTTCTGCGCGAAGGCGTCCTTCGTGCCGAACTTGTCGGCGATGACCGAGTGGTCGATGACCATCTCGGCGGGCGAGAGCGGGTTGATCTTCGCCGGGTCGCCGCCGAGGGCCTTCACGGCCTCGCGCATGGTGGCGAGGTCCACGACGCAGGGGACGCCGGTGAAGTCCTGCATGATCACGCGGGCCGGCGTGAACTGGATCTCCTCGCTGGGCTGGGCCTGCGAGTCCCAGTTGCCGAGCGACCGGATGTGGTCGGCGGTGATGTTCGCGCCGTCCTCGGTACGGAGCAGGTTCTCCAGCAGGACCTTCAGGCTGTAGGGCAGGCGGGCGGAGCCCTCGACCTTGTCCAGCCGGAAGATCTCGTACGACTCGTCGCCCACCTGCAGCGTGCTGCGGGCGTCGAAGCTGTTCGCCGACACGACAGTCTCCTTCATGCATGATCTCGCGCGTATAACCGCAATCCTGCCGCCACGCCCTGTGGCCAATCCGCTAAGGTAAGGCTAAGTTAGGTAACCCTTATCAGCGGGGGCGGCTGCGGTACGCCTTCGGCAGATATCTCGATGTCGAGATAACTCTAGTACATGTCCGGGGGCGGGGGCGAGGCGCGCACCTCGCGGCCCGCCGGAGCCGTCCACCGGGCGGCCGCTCCGGCATGCCCCGACGGCGGCCGGACGAACGCGGCCGGCGCCGGTGCACCCCGCGCCGCCGCCCGGCAAATCGGGACGAGAAGCAATCTATCCCTGAAAGATCGGCGCACCGGGACAAAGGGGAGTTGACGTCGGTGCCGACGGAGTCCGCGCGGCGCAAGCCCTGTTGGGCCGGACGTGGAATCTGACGGGTCGATAACACCCGTCCGCCACACCCCAGCCGATCGACATCTCATATCTGAGATACGGTGCACCCATGGCAGACGATTACCTCGTACGCATCGGCAAGCTCATCCGTGACGCCCGGCAGCACCGGGGCTGGACACAGAGTCAGCTCGCCGACGCCCTCGGCACGAGCCAGAGCGCCGTGAACCGCATCGAGCGCGGCAACCAGAACATCAGCCTTGAGATGATCGCCCGAATCGGTGAAGCGCTCGACAGCGAGATCGTCTCCCTGGGCTACGCCGGCCCGATGCACCTGCGCGTCGTCGGCGGCCGCCGCCTGTCCGGCTCCATCGACGTCAAGACGAGCAAGAACGCGTGCGTGGCGCTGCTGTGCGCCTCCCTGCTCAACAAGGGCCGCACGGTCCTGCGCCGGGTGGCCCGCATCGAGGAGGTCTACCGGCTCCTGGAGGTCCTGAACTCCATCGGCGTGCGCACCCGCTGGATCAACGACGGCGTCGACCTGGAGATCGCCCCGCCGGCCCGCCTCGACATGGACGCCATCGACGCGGACGCGGCCGTCCGCACCCGCAGCATCATCATGTTCCTGGGCCCGCTGCTGCACCGTCTGGACCAGTTCCGCCTGCCGTACGCCGGCGGCTGCGACCTCGGCACCCGCACCATCGAGCCGCACATGATCGCCCTGCGCCGCTTCGGCCTGGACATCACCGCGACCGAGGGCATCTACCACGCGAAGGTCGAGGCGGGGGTCTCCCCCGACCGCCCCATCGTCCTGACCGAGCGCGGGGACACGGTCACCGAGAACGCCCTGCTGGCCGCGGCCCGCCACGACGGCGTGACCGTCATCCGCAACGCCTCCTCCAACTACATGGTCCAGGACCTCTGCTTCTTCCTGGAGGCACTGGGCGTCAAGGTCGAGGGCATCGGCACCACCACGCTGACCGTCCACGGCGTGCCCGTCATCGACGCCGACGTGGACTACTCCCCCTCCGAGGACCCGGTCGAGGCGATGAGCCTCCTGGCCGCCGCCGTGGTGACGGAGTCCGAGCTCACCATCCGCCGCGTGCCGATCGAGTTCATGGAGATCGAGCTCGCGGTCCTGGAGGAGATGGGCCTCGACCACGACCGCTCGGCGGAGTACGTCGCCGACAACGGCCGCACCCGCCTGGTCGACCTCACGGTCCGCCCCTCCAAGCTCGAAGCCCCCATCGACAAGATCCACCCGATGCCCTTCCCCGGGCTGAACATCGACAACGTCCCGTTCTTCGCCGCCATCGCCGCCTCAGCCCAGGGCAAGACCCTGATCCACGACTGGGTGTACGACAACCGGGCCATCTACCTGACCGACCTCAACCGCCTCGGCGGCCGCCTCCAGCTCCTGGACCCCCACCGCGTCCTGGTCGAGGGCCCCACCCGCTGGCGCGCGGCCGAGATGATGTGTCCCCCGGCCCTCCGCCCGGCGGTGGTCGTCCTCCTGGCCATGATGGCGGCCGAGGGCACCTCGGTCCTGCGCAACGTCTACGTGATCAACCGCGGCTACGAGGAACTCGCCGAGCGCCTCAACTCGGTCGGCGCGCAGATCGAGATCTTCCGCGACATCTAGGTCCTGTCTCTCTGGTCGGACGGCTGCGGGATGACCGCGCGGATCCCGCGTCGTCGCAGGTGGGGCCGGACGGCACGGGCGTTCCGGAACGGGCCGCGCTCGTCGGGCAGGTCCCGCCGGGGCGAGTGGGTGCGGTACTTCCACGCGATGGCATCGAGCGTTCGGCGGTGATCGGTCAAAGAGACACGCACTGGCCAGGAGACCCCAGCCGGCTGCTCCCGCGGGGCAGCCGGGCCTGGTCAGATCGTGACCGGGCCGTGGGCGGTGGCGAACTCGACCGAGACCAGGCCCGGTTCCTCATCCTCGACCCAGGTGACGTCGATCTGGTCGAGGGGGTGGTCGGCCGGTTCGCCGAGGAATTCGGCGATGGAGGCGGCGTCGCCGGCGATGGAGACCCCGTGGATGGTGGTGGAGGTGCGCGGGTCGGCGCTCGGGCGCTCCTCGGTGGGGACCAGCCACTGGAGGAAGTAGGGCAGTTGCGGGTCCTCCAGCAGTTCCAGCAGGCCGATCTGCTTCCACCTCAGGTCGAACCCGTCGGGGCGGACACGGTGGCCCTCGGCCGAGGTGCGGCCGAGGCGGGCCTCGACCGGGGCGATGTCGTCGACGGAGACCACCCAACCGAGCCAGCCGCCGCCCTCGGCGGCGCGGCGGGCGACGGCCTGGCCGAAGGGTGCGCGGTCGGCGGCGGGGTGGTCGAGTGTGGTGACGACCTCGACGTAGGTGCCGCCGCTCAGCGGGAGAATGAAATTGCGGGTGCCGAATCGCGGGTGCACGCCCCCGTCGACGAACCCGGCGCCGAGGGCCGATCCGATCCACTGGACGGTCGAGACGAAGCTGTCGCGGGCCACCGCATAGGACACGTGATCAAGTCGCACTGCGCCATCATCACCCGACAACCCGCACAGATCCCGACGCCACGCCCGCCGGAGCGGCGCTCGTACCTGATGGACATGACGGGAAACCCCTGACCCGGGCGGGGTGGCGCCCTTAGGCTGCGGCGGTTTGCGTTGTCGATCTCGGGGGGTTGATCGTGTTCCAGCGTCGGGGTGTCGCCGTGGCCGGTGTCATGGGGGCCGTCGTGCTGTTGGCCGGCGGGTGTGAGGGCGGTACGCCGAAGAAGGGTGCGGGCGGCGCGAAGCCCGGGGCTGCGGCGTCCGCACCGGCTCCGGCTCCGACTCCGACTCCGGCCAGTGCTTCGGCGCAGGCGGTGATGCCGGCGGTCGTCGGGCAGAAGTTCGCCGCCGCCGAGGCGCTCGTGCGGCAGGTGGTCAGCACGCCGGTCGCGGCGCGCGGGGCGTACGCCGGGGTCGTTCCGGCCCCGGACCACGGTCAGTGGGAGGTGTGCTTCCAGAACCCGGCGGCCGGCGCCGCGGTCGCCGCCGACGCAGCCGTCGAGCTGTCCCTCGTGGCACCCGGCACCTCCTGCCCGGCCACGGCCGGGGCGCCGTCGAAGCCCTCGGCGGCCCCGAAGTCCCCGTCCGTGCCGGCGCCCGCGCCCACCACCGCCAAGCCCAAGCCCGCCACCGAGGGACCGACCGACGGGTCCACCGGCGGCAGCGGCGCCGGGAGCGTCTACTACAAGAACTGCGACGCCGCGAAGGCGGCCGGGGCGGCGCCTGTCCGGCGCGGTCAGCCGGGCTACCGCGAGGCCCTCGACCGGGACAAGGACGGCATCGCCTGCGACAAGTAGGCAACGGCGGTATTCGGCCGGATGGCTTGCCGGGGGTCGATCCGGGTGGGGCGGGCGGGCAGAATCATCCTCGTCGGACGGTGTCCAGAGGCGGGGGCGGCAAATGGCTGACGGGCTGGGGATTCCCGGGCTGGAGGGGGTCCCGCTGCTCGGGTCGCTCTTCGACCTGAAGGCGGACTCCCTCGGGACCTACGAACGGGCCCGGCAGCGGCACGGGGACGTCGTACGGATCAGCGCCGGGCCGCCCGGGCTGCGCGCCGAGCTCTACTGCGTGTTCTCCGCGGAGGGCGCCCAGCGGGTGCTGGCCTCCGAGGCGGCGAACTTCCGCAAGGACAACGCCTTCTACCAGGAGCTCCGCGACTCCTTCGGCAACGGCCTGCTGACCAGCCAGGACGCCGACTACATGCGCCAGCGCCGGCTGGTCCAGCCGCTGTTCACCCGCAAGCGGGTGGACGGCTACGCCGACGCCGTCGCCGCCGAGACCGAGGGCACCCTCGCCGCGTGGGCGGAGGCCCGGGACGGGATCGTCGACGTCTCCACCGAGATGACGCACCTCGCCCTGCGCGCGGTCTCCCGGATCCTGTTCGGCGCGGACGTCGACGCCACCGTGGACGTGGTGGACCGGTGCTTTCCGGTCATCACGGAGTACGTGCTGCGCCGGGGCTACTCCCCCGCCAACCTCCCGCGCACCTGGCCGACCCCCGGCAACCGGCGGGCGGCCACCGCGCTGGACGAGCTGTACGCCGTCTGCGACAAGATCATCGCCCAGCGGCTCGGGGCCTCCACCGGGCAGGCGGAGGGCGAGGACCTGCTGACACTGCTCGCCGGTGCGCGGGGCGAGGACGACGCCACCTTCGACCCCGCCGAACTGCGCGACCAGGTGCTCGTCTTCCTGCTCGCCGGGCACGAGACGACCGCCACCTCGCTGGCCTTCGCCCTGCACCTGCTCGGCCGCCACCCCGAGGAGCAGGCCCGGGCCCGCGAGGAGGTCCGGAGCGTGCTGGGCGGGCGTACGCCAGAGGCCCGCGACCTGGAGCGCCTCCCGTACCTCACCCGGGTGCTGAAGGAGGCCATGCGCCTCTACCCCGCGGCCCCGGTGATCGGGCGCAAGGCCGTCGCCGCCACCGAGATCGAGGGCCACACCGTCCCGGCGGGCACCGATGTGATCCTGGCCCCCTGGGTCACGCACCGCCACCCCCGCTACTGGAGCGACCCGGAGCGCTTCGACCCCGACCGCTTCGCGCCGGAGGCCGAGGCCGGCCGGCACCGCTACGCGTGGTTCCCCTTCGGCGGCGGTCCGCGCGCCTGCATCGGGCAGCACTTCTCGATGCTGGAGTCCGTGATCGCGCTGGCGATGCTGCTGCGGGCGTACGAGTTCGAGGCCGTGGACCGGGAGGTGCCGGTGAGCGCCGGGATCACCCTGCGGGCGGCGGGCCCGGCGCGCTGCCGGATCCGCCCCCTGGCGTCCCCTCCGCGTCAGCGGTAGTCGTCGGGGTGGTCCTGCATCCAGGTGTTGATCTGGTCCCGGGTGCCGGTCAGCGCGCTCTGGTGCTTCTTCAGGTTCTCGAAGGTGCGGTCGCCGCCGAGTTCCTTGTCGAGCTTCGCGATGAGGGCGATCGGCTCGGGGAAGTGGCCGGGGCCCTTTTTGTCGGCCTTCATCGCGCGGTCCAGGCGGTGGAGTTCGTCGTAGACCCGGCCGAGGAAGTACGCGCAGTTGCCCGGGGTGCAGGAGTCGTCCAGGGTCGCCTGGAGCCCGGCGAAGGCGTCCCGGACGAGTTCGGGCGAGGTGGTGGGCAGGCCGCTCTCCGGGGCCTGGGCAGTGGGCCTGGCCGTGGGCGTCGCCGCCGGCGCGGGCGTGCCCGTACCGGCCGGGCCGGCGCTCGGGGACGCGGCGCCGGGGACGGGCGCGGAAGTGGAGGCGGACGAGGAGGCCGGCGCGGTGGGCGACGAGGCCGAGGAGGCCTTCGCCTTGGGCTCCGCGTCGCTCCCGCAGGAGACGGTGAGGGCCGCCAGGGTGACGGTCAGGGCTGCTGCGGCGGCGCCGCGCACGGTCGATCGGAACATCGGATTTCCCCCCGGTTTGCGATGATCGGCCGAGCCTACCCGCTGCCCTCGCCCGGGACGGCCGCCGGGGTGTGGTTGCCCTGGAGGCGTTCCAGGTCGGAGGGCCGGACCTGGATCGCGAAGACCGCGATGACCGCGCCGGCGAGGGTGAACAGCGAGGCCGCGACGAAGGCCGCGCTGACTCCCGAGGTCAGCACCTGGTCGGCCCAGGGCCTGGGGAGCTGCCCGGTGCGGGCGAGGAAGGCCTTCTGTTCGGGGCTCGCCGAGCCGAGGAAGGACGCCGCCTGCTCCTTCGCCTCGTTGCGGCTGGCCGTGCCGAAGACGGTGACCAGGATCGACAGTCCGAGCGACCCTCCGACCTGCTGCATCGAGTTGAGCATTCCGGAGGCGGCGCCGGACTCCCGGTCGGGGACGTCGGACAGGGCCATCAGGGTCAGCGAGACGAACTGCAGCCCCATGCCGGTGGCGAACACCAGGATCGGGCCGAGGACGCTGCCCAGGTAGGTGGAGTGGACGTCGGTGAGGGTCAGCCAGCCCAGTCCGGCGGCGCAGCACAGCGCGCCGGCGACCATGAAGGGCTTGGGCCCGTACTTCGGCAGCAGTTGGGAGGTGGCCCCGGCGGCGAGCGCGACCATCACGCTGACCGGCAGGAAGGCCAGTCCGGCGCGGAGCGGGCTGAAGCCGAGGACGTTCTGCACGAACAGGGTCAGGAAGAAGAACATGCCGAAGATCGCGCAGGCGAGGAAGAGCATGATCCCGTAGGTCCCGGCGCGGTTGCGGTCGGCGAACATGTGCAGCGGTGTGATCGGCTGCGGCGAGCGCCGCTCGTTGAGGACGAACAGGACCAGCAGGGCCACGGCGGCGGCGAAGGAGCCGAGGGTGAACCCGTCGCGCCAGCCCTCCTGGGAGGCGCGGATGAAGCCGTAGACGAGGGCGACCATGCCGCAGGTGCCCAGCAGCGCGCCGATCAGGTCGAAGTGTCCGGGGTGGCGTTCGGACTCGCGCAGGACCCGGGAGGCCAGTACGGCGATCAGGACGGCGATCGGGACGTTGACGAAGAGGACCCAGCGCCAGTCGAGCCATTCGACCAGCACCCCGCCCGCGAGGAGCCCGATCGCGCCGCCGCCGGCGGAGACGGCGGCGAACACGCCGAAGGCCCGGTTGCGTGCCGGGCCTTCGCGGAAGGTGGTGGTGATCAGCGCGAGCGAGGTCGGGGAGGCGATGGCTCCGCCGACGCCCTGGAGGGCCCGGGCGGCCATCAGCTGGCCCGCGTTCTGAGCGAGTCCGCCGAGCATGGAGGCCAGGCCGAAGAGCAGGACGCCGAAGACGAAGACGCGCTTGCGCCCGAGGATGTCGCCGGTTCGGCCGCCCAGCAGGAGCAGGCCGCCGAAGGTCAGGGTGTAGGCGTTGACGACCCAGGACAGGCTCTCGGTGGAGAAGTCGAGGGCGGTCTGGATGTGTGGTAGCGCGATGTTCACGATGCTGATGTCGAGCACGACCATGAGCTGGCAGGAGGCAATCACGAACAGGGCCAGCCCGTTTCCGCTCCCGCGGACCTTGCCGTCGGTCCCGTTGTGGTTCGGCAGTGCGTTCGGGTCCACTAGTCGACGCTAAGCCCGTGGACCATGGGTCACCACTCGAATGGCCTATGCTATGTGATATTGCACATGCCACAATAAGATCATGGATGAATTCCTCAGGCTCTCCGCCGACACGGCCCGGTTCACCCACGGCTCGCCCAGGGCCTTCTCGTTCGGTGACGACGGCCGGCTCCTCTGGTTCCTGCGCTCCACGGGCCCCACCGACGCCCTCGACAGCCTCTGGATCCTCGACACCGCCACCGGCGCCGAGACCCGGCTCGCCGACCCGCGCGAACTCTCCCCCGAGCCCGGTGAACTCCCCGTCGCCGAGCGCCGTCTGCGCGAGCGCACCCGGCTCGTCGCCGCCGGGATCGGCTCGTACGCCCTCTCCGGCGACGGCCGCCGCGCCGTCTTCCCGCTCTACGGAAGGCTGTACGCGGTCACCTGCGACGGCACCGGCGCGCCCGAGCCGCTCCCGGCCGCCGGCCCCGCCCTGGACCCGCGCCCGAACGCCGACGGCTCGCGCACCGCGTACGTCGCCGACGACGCCCTGTACGTCCACCCCGGCGGCCGGATCAGCCCCGCCGACGGGGCCCGCTGGGGCCTCGCGGAGTTCGCCGCCGCCGAGGAACTCGGCCGCACCCGTGGCCACTGGTGGTCCCCCGACGGCATCACCCTGCTCGCCGCCCGCGTCGACGAGAGCGCCCTCCAGCGCCGCCACTTCGCCGACCCGGAGCACCCTGAGCTCCCGGCCGAGGACTTCGCGTACCCCGAGGCGGGCGGCCCCAACGCCGACGTGCAGCTGTGGGTGCTCGGCCCGGACGGCAGCCGGGTCCGGCTCGACTGGGACGCCGAGTCCTTCCCCTACGTCTGCGACGCGGACTGGGAGTCCGGGACGGAGATCCTGCTGACCGTGCAGGACCGGCTCCAGCGCAACGTGCTCCTGCTCAGCGCCGACCCGGCCACCGGCCGCACCGCGGAGCTGTCCCGCACCACGCACCCCCAGTGGGTGGACCCCCTCCTGCCCGGCACCCCGGCGCGGCTGCCCGACGGGCGGATGCTCACCGCCGCCGACACCCCCGGCGGGACCGCGCGCGGCCTCGCCCTCGACGGGAAGCCCCTCACCGGCGAGGGGATACAGGTCCGCCGGGTGGCCGGGCTCCACGAGGGCCGGCTGCTGATCGAGGCCGGGCGGCGCGACCCCGCCGAGCAGCAGGTGCTGCTGCTGGACCCCGACAGCGGTGAGCTGACCCCGCTCGCCGACGGACCCGGGGTGCACGGCGTGTCGGCCTCGGCCGGGACCCTGCTGCTGACCAGTGCCGACGCCGACGGGATCCGGCGTACCGTACGCGCCCCGGACGGGCGCGGGTCCAGCCCCGCCGACCTGTCCGCCCCGCTGCCGTACCGGGTGGAGCCGGTCCTGGAGCGGGTCACCGAGCTCGGCATCCCGACCTCCCTCGTGCTGCCGCGCGGCCATGTCCCGGGCCGGCGGCTGCCGGTGCTGGTGGACGGCTACGGCGGCCCCGGCTTCCAGGACGTGTCCGCCGAGCCGCGACGCTGGCAGGCCCGGCAGTGGTGGGCCGACCAGGGCTTCGCCGTGGTCACCGCCGACAACCGGGGCACCCCGTACGTCTCGCCCGCCTTCACCCACGCCATGTACCGGGGCTTCTCCGAAGTCACCCTGGAGGACCAGGTCGCGGCGCTCCGGGCGCTCGGCGAACGCCACCGCGACCTCGACCTCGGCCGGGTCGGGATCCGCGGCTGGTCCTACGGCGGCTACCTGTCGGCGATGGCGGTGCTGCGCCGGCCGGACGTCTTCCACGCGGCGGCCGCCGGGGCCGCGCCGACCGACTTCCGGCACTACGACACCGCGTACACCGAGCGCTACCTCGGACTCCCGCAGGAGCACCCCGACGTCTACGAGCGGGACTCCCTGATCCCCGACGCTCCGAAGCTGACCCGGCCGCTGCTGCTGGTCACGGGCCTGGCCGACGACAACGTCCACCCCTCCCACACCCTGCGGCTGTCCCGGGCCCTCACCGACGCGGGCCGCCCGCACCAATTGCTGGCACTGCCCGGAGTCACGCACATGACCCCGGGCGGGACACGGGAGAAGATCATGGCGCTGGAGCTGGAGTTCTTCCGCCGCGAACTGGCCCTCTGACTCCCGCGGACACCGGGAGGGCCCCGCGGACGCCGTGGTCCGCGGGGCCCTCCCCTTCTTCCCGTGATCCCCGTCAGTCACCCGGGAAGTGACAGGCCACCTCTCGCGAGGCGGCGGGCCGCAACAACGGCCGCTCGGTGCGGCAGATCTCCTGCGCCTTGGGACAGCGCGGGTGGAAGGTGCAGCCCGGGGGCGGGGCGGCCGGGCTCGGCGGGTCGCCGAGCAGCACGATCCGCTCCCGCCGCCGCTCCGCCGCCGGGTCCGGCAGCGGTACGGCGGACAGCAGCGCCCGGGTGTAGGGGTGCTGCGGGTTCTCGTAGAGGGACTTCTTGTCCCCGATCTCGACGATCCGGCCGAGGTACATGACCGCCACGCGGTCGCTGACCCGCTTGACCACCGAGAGGTCGTGGGCGATGAACACGTAGGCCAGGCCCAGTTCGGCGCGCAGCCGCTCCATCAGGTTGACGATCTGCGCCTGGACGGAGACGTCGAGGGCGGAGACCGGCTCGTCGGCGATCACCAGCCGGGGGCTGGTGGCCAGCGAGCGGGCGATGCCGATGCGCTGGGCCTGGCCGCCGGAGAACTCGTGCGGGTAGCGGTCGATGTGCTCGGGGATCAGCCCGGTCAGCTCCATCAGCTCGGCGGCCCGGCGGCGGGCGTCCGCCGCGCTCCAGCCCTGCACCAGCAGCGGGTCGGAGATGATCCGGGCCACCGTCTGGCGGGGGTTGAGGGAGGAGTGGGGGTCCTGGAAGACCATCTGGATGTTGCGGCGCAGGGGGCGCAGCGCACGCTGGGAGAGCCGGCTGATGTCCTGGCCGTCGAAGGTGATGCTGCCGGAGGTGGGCTCCAGCAGCCGCACCAGCATCCGGCCGGTGGTGGACTTGCCGCAGCCGGACTCGCCGACGAGGCCGAGGGTGCGGCCGGGCTCCAGGTCGAAGGAGACCCCGTCGACGGCCCGGACGGGCGCCGCCCGGCGCCCGCTCAGCGACCGCCTGCCGGGGAAGGTCATGGTCAGGTCCCGTACGGAGAGCAGGGGCCCGGCCGGGTCGTCCGGCCGCGCGGCCCGGTCCTGGCTGGTGGCCGGGGCGGTCATCGGGACACCTCCGGGGTGGGGGCGGGCGCGGGGGCGGAGCCCGCGAAGTGGCAGGCCGCGGTCCGGGCCGGGGATCCGTACGGGCGCAGCTCGGGCAGTTCGCCCGTGCAGCGCTCCCGCTCGTGCCGGGGGCCGGCGGCGGCGCGCGGGCAGCGGGGGGCGAAGGCGCAGCCCGGGTCCCGGTTCAGCAGTGAGGGCGGGGAGCCGGGGATGGAGGGCAGCGGGACGTCGTCGGCGCTGTCGAGGCGGGGCAGGGAGTCGAGCAGGCCCCGGGTGTAGGGGTGGGCCGGGTCGGCGAACAGTGCGTCGGCGGGGGCCTGTTCGGCGGCCCGGCCGCCGTACATGACGAGGACCTCGTGGGCGACGCGGGCCACCACCCCCAGATCGTGGGTGATCATCACGACGCCGAGGCCGCGTTCCTCCTGGAGGCGGGCGATCAGTTCGAGGATCTGGGCCTGGACGGTGACGTCGAGGGCGGTGGTGGGCTCGTCGGCGATCAGCAGGTCGGGTTCGCAGGCCAGGGCCATGGCGATCATGGCGCGCTGGCGCATGCCGCCGGAGAACTGGTGGGGGTACTCCCCGGCCCGGCGGGCCGGTTCGGGGATGCCGACCTCGCCGAGCATGTCGACGGCGCGTTTGCGGGCCGCGGCCCGCCCGGCCCGGAAGTGCACCCGGAAGTGCTCGGCGATCTGCTCGCCGACGGTGTAGTAGGGGTGCAGGCTGGACAGCGGGTCCTGGAAGATCATGGCCATCCTGCGGCCGCGGACCTTGGCCAGTTCCTTCTCGGGCAGGCCTCGCAGCTCCTGTCCGGCGAGCTTGACGGAGCCGGTGACCTCGGCGCCGGTGCGGTGCAGGCCCATGACGGCGAGGGAGGTGACGGACTTCCCGGATCCGGATTCGCCGACGATGCCGAGGGTGCGGCCCGCTTCGACGGTGAAGCCGAGCGAGTCGACGGCGCGTACGGTCCCGCGCGGGGTGCTGAACGTGACGTGCAGGTCGCGCACTTCGAGCAGCGGGGTGGTCATCAGTACCTCACCCTCGGGTCGACTACGGCGTACAGGAGGTCGACGGCGAGGTTCGCGACGACGATGAAGAAGGCGGCGAGCAGGGTGACCCCGAGGACCACGGGCTGGTCGGAGCTGACGAGGGCTCCGTAGAAGAGCCTGCCGATGCCGGGGAGTCCGAAGATGGACTCGGTGATGACGGCGCCGGCGAGCAGGCCGCCGAGGTCCATGCCGAAGATGGTGAGGATCGGGGTCATGCCGGAGCGGAGGCCGTGTTTGACGACGACGGTCCGTTCGGGCATGCCCTTGGCGCGGGCGGTGCGGATGTAGGGCTCGGCCATCGCCTCGATCATCGAGCCGCGGCTCTGGCGGGCGTACATGGCGGCGTAGAGCAGGGCGAGCGCGGTCCAGGGCAGCAGCAGGTTCGAGGCCCAGGCGAGGGGGTCGTCGGTGAAGGCCTGGTAGCTGGGGTAGGGCAGCAGTCCGGCGGTGCGGATGACTCCGTAGATGAGCAGGACGGAGGTGAAGTAGACGGGCAGGGAGGCGGCCGCGACGGCGCCGACCATGAGGGCCTTGTCGGTGGCGGTGTCCTTGCGCAGGGCGGCGGTGACGCCGGCGCCGAGGCCCAGCAGGAGCCAGAGGGCGGCGGCGCCGACGGCGAGGGAGGCGGAGACCGGGAGCCGGTCCATCAGCAGGTCCCAGACGGGCAGGGAGTTCTCGTACGAGTAGCCCAGGCAGGGGAAGTCGCACTGGACGGCGTACTGGCCGGAGCCGAGGGTGCGGCCGGTGAAGATGCCGGTGAGGAAGTCGGTGAACTGCCGCCACAGGGGCTGGTCGAGGCCCAGGTATTCGCGTACGTCGGCCAGCCGTTCGGCGCTGCAGGTCTTGCCGCAGGCCGCGGCGGCCGGGTCGGTGGGCAGGACGTAGAAGATGAGGAAGGTGACGGCCGCGATGGCGAGGAGCACGCCGGCCAGGGCGAGCAGGCGGCGCAGCAGGTAGAGGATCAACTGCGGCCGCCCCTCGGGTCGAGGATGTCGCGCAGGGCGTCGCCGAGGAGGGTGAAGGCGAGGACGGCGAGGAAGAGGAAGACGCTCGGGATGACGAAGTACATGGGGTCGGTCTCGTAGAAGGCCACGGACTCGGCGATCATCTGGCCCCAGGACGGGGTGGGCGGGCGGACCCCGACGCCGAGGTAGCTGAGCGCGGCCTCGGTGCTGATCATGCCGGGGATGAGCAGGGTGGTGTAGGCGATGACCGGGCCGGAGACGCCCGGGAGGATGTCGCGGGTCAGGATGCGCCAGGCGCTCGCGCCGCCGACGCGGGCGGCGTCGACGTACTCGCGGTGTTTGAGGGAGAGGGTCTGGCCGCGGACGACGCGGGCGACGCCGGGCCAGCCGAAGAGGCCGATGACGGCGGTCATCAGGACGATGCGGTTGACGTCCTTGGCCACCGACAGCATCGCGATCATGAAGATCAGCGAGGGGAAGGACATGGTGAGGTCCATCAGCCGGGACAGGACGGCGTCGGTGCGGCCGCCGAAGTAGCCGGCCGCGATGCCCGCGGCGGTTCCGGCGAGGACGACGATGGCTGTGGCGGCGAAGGCGATGAGCAGGGAGACCTGGGCTCCGTGGACGACGCGGGCGAACAGGTCGCGGCCGGTGACGGGTTCGACGCCGAGCCAGTGCTCGGGGCTGATCCCGCCGAGGGAGCCGAGCGGGAGGCCGCCGAGGTAGGGGTCGACGGCGCTCTTGTCGAACTCCTCCGGGGACCAGCCGCCGAGCGCTCCGAGCCAGGGGGCGGTGGCGGCCATCAGGACGAAGAGGAGGACGACGCAGGCGCTGACGCGGACGGCGGGGCGGCGGCGCAGTTCCCGCCGGGCGAGCTGCCAGGGGCTGCTGCCCGGCGCCGCCGCGGGGCGGGCGGTCGCGGCGCCGGGTGCGGCGCCGGGTGCGGTGGTGGTCATGGTGTCGGGAGCCTCCGGCTTCCTCAGCCCTGGCTCTTCGACGGGTCCTTGAGGCCGACCGTCCCGTAGTCGATGGTGCCGGTCCAGACGGGGTGCCCGTAGGCGCCGGCGATGTTGGTGCCGATGAGCAGCGGCTTGCGCTCCAGCAGGACCGGGATGGACGGGGACTTCTTCATGATCTCGGCGTCGAGGTCGATCCAGGCCTGGTTGGCCTGCTTGGCGTCGGCCATGGCGTTGATCTCGTCGATCCGCTTCGTGGTCGCCTCGTCGCGGAACTGGGAGTAGTTGCCCTGGTTGCCCTTGTCCTTGATGGTGCGTCCGTCGAAGACGAAGGGGATCCAGGTGGAGCCGGAGGGGTAGTCGGGGCACCAGCCGGTGAGGGTCATGTCGGGCGTGGTGGAGAGGTCGCCGATGACGTCGTAGTAGGCGCCGGGGTCGACGGTGTCGATGACCACCTGCACTCCGGCGCGGGACAGGCCCTGCTGGACGGCCTCGGCCTTGGCCTTGTCGCCGGTGGAGACGGACAGGGAGACCTTCAGGTTCTCCTTGCCGGCGGCCTTGAGGAGTTCCTTGGCCTTGGCGGGGTCGCCGGACGGGGCGATCTTGAGGGTGTCGGCCTGCTTGCCGCCGGTCAGGGCCGGGGGCAGGTAGGCGGTGGCGACCTCGTTGAGGGCGGGTCCGCCGCCGGCGGTGACCACGGCCTCCTTGTCGACGGCGTACTGCATGGCCTCGCGGACCTTGGGGTCGTTGAAGGGGGCGCGGGAGTTGTTGAGGTGGAGCATCTCGGTACAGCCCTGGGACTCGGCGAGCAGGCGCGATTTGACGTCCGGCTTGGGCAGCACCTTGGGGGCGCTCTCGGGCCGCATGTCCTGGTACTCGACGGCGGAGGCGTCGGCGCCGTCGCCGGCGATGATCCGGTCGTCGACCTGGCCGCCCTTGAGGCCCATGACGACCACGAACTTGTCCGGGTAGGCCTTGCGGACGGTGTCGGTCTTGGGGTCCCAGTGCTCGTTGCGGACGAGGACGAGCTTCTTGTCGCGGTCGTACGTCTCGATCTTGTACGGGCCGGAGGAGAAGGGGCGGGCGTCGTACTGGGTGCCCTTCTCCTGGGACTGCGGTACGGGCGCGAAGGTCGGCAGGGTGGCGGTCGCGGAGAACTCGGCGACGGGGCGCTTGAGTTCGAAGACGATCGTCCGGTCGTCGGGGGTCTTCACCGAGTCGAGGTGCTGCCCCTGGAGGGGGCCCTTGTAGCCGTCGGCGCCGGCCAGGTACTGGGCCGCGTAGTCGGGGCCGCCGGTCAGGTCGGGGGCGAAGGAGCGCTCGACGTTGTACTTGACGTCCTGAGCCTTGATGGGGCTGCCGTCCTCGTACTTGAGGCCCTCCTTGAGGGTGAAGGTCCAGGTGCGGCCGCCGTTGGAGGGGGTGCCGAGGTCGGTGGCGAGGTCGGGGACCAGTTCGCTGCCCGCCTTGCCGGGCTCGGCCTTGAAGGTGACGAGCGTGCGGTAGAGCAGCCGGGTGCCGAAGTCGATGGTCGGCAGCGTCCAGTTGCGGGCCGGGTCGAGGTGGGCGAAGTCCTGGTTGGACAGGACGGTGAGGGTGCCCCCCTTGGCCGGGGTCCCGCCGAGGACCTTCCCGTCGTTCGCGGCGGCGGGGTTGGAGGCGCCGCCGCCGGCCGCGGAGCCCTTCTTGGTGTCGGAGCAGCCCGAGGCGCCGAGTACGAGCGTCGCCACCAAGGCGGTGGCGAGGGTGAGCTGGGTGCGCTTGGTCATGGGTCACTCCAGGGAAGGGCCGCGCTTTAGGATGTGACCGGTAACATAGTAATGTGAAATTGTACTGACAAGAGGTTGCCGCCGCCGTTATCCAGCCGTGTCCAAAAGCAGTGCGGGAAGAGCGAGTTGGGCCCGGACGGGAAGGTCCGGGCCCAACGGGCGTACGGCGGTCAGCCCGGCAGCGCGAGGCGGCCGGTGCGGCCCCGGGGCGGCAGCCGGGTCAGAGGCCCGAGCCGAGGCGGCCTTGGGGGCGGCCCACGGGCTCGTCACGGCCCTGCGCCCAGAGGGAGCGGACGTGGCCCAGGTGGCGCTGCATGCAGGCCTCGGCCGCCTCCGCGTCACCGGCGATCATCAGGTCGAGCAGCTCGATGTGCTCCTCGGCCGAGGAGACCAGCTTGCCGGCCTCGTCCAGGCCCGTGAGGCCGTACAGCCGGGAGCGCTTGCGCAGGTCGCCGACGGTCTCGACCAGGCGCTCGTTGCCCGCGAGGGCGAGCAGCCCGAGGTGGAAGCGGCGGTCGGCCTCCAGGTAGCCGATGAGGTTGTGCTCACGGGCGCTGCTGACGATCTCCTCGGCGACGGGGCGCAGCTGTTCCAGCTGCTCCGCCGTGGCCATCCTGGTGACCCGGCCGACGGTCGGGACCTCGATCATCGTGCGGAGTTCGGTGTACTGGTCGAGGTCGCGCTCGCTGACCTCGGTGATCCGGAAGCCCTTGTTGCGGACCGGCTCCACCAGGCCCTCGCGGGCGAGGTCCAGCATGGCCTCGCGGACCGGAGTGGCCGAGACCCCGAGTTCGGCGGCGAGGCCCGGGGCCGAGTAGACGCTGCCGGGACGCAGCTCGCCCGCTATCAGCGCGGCGCGCAGGGCATGGCCGACCTGGTCGCGCAGCCGCTCCTGGGCCTTGATGAGACTGTGCTGCTTCAGGTCACCCATTGCTCTTCCTCCGAGACCCCGCACACCACCGACGTGCGGAGGAACAGCGTACAATGTCACGTTTCGCTGTTCGCTCCGGTCGCGTGGTAGATCGCCACCGCGACGGCAAGATCTTCCCAGGCCATGCCCACGCTCTTGAAGAGCTGTGGACAACTCGGCCTGCCGCCGCCGGTATTGCGTCCCGCGACCAGGTCGGCGAGGGTTCCGGCGATATGACCGGGCCCGATCGCGCCCTCGGCCTCCGGCACCAGCAGGTCCCCCGCCTCGCGCAGCGCGGCCGCCCGCGACTCCACGTACACCGCCGCGCGTCGCACGAGGGCGGTGTCGGTCTCCCGGGCGTCCGGCTCGTGCGAGCCGACGGCCACGACCACCGCCCCCGGCGCGACCAGCCTCCCGTCGAAGAGCGGCTCGCGGGCGGTGGTGCAGCACAGGACCAGGTCGGCGCCGGCCACGTCGGCGGGCGTGCCCGTGCGGGCGGGGACGCCCAGCTCCCGGGCGTGCGCGGCCAGCTTCTCCGCGCGGCCCGGGTCGCGGGCCACGACCACCGCCTCGGCCAGGTCCCGCAGTTCCAGCACCGCTTCGAGGTGCCCGTACGCCTGCGGTCCCGAGCCGAACAGCACCAGCCGCAGCGGGCGCCCGGGCGCGGTCAGGTACCGCAGGGCGAGCGCGGAGACCGCCGGGGTGCGCAGGGCGGTCAGGGCGGCGCCGTCCAGGAGGGCCAGCGGGCGCAGGGTGGGGCCGTCCAGCAGGAGGTAGCTGCCGGTGATCCGGGGCAGTCCCCGCGCCGGGTTGCCGGGGGCCACCCCGGCGATCTTCACCCCGGCGTACGCGCCCGACGCGGCCGGCATGAGCAGCAGTTCGCCGCCGGGCGCGGGCACGCTGGTGCGCTGCGGGCAGGCCTCCGGGTCCAGGCCGGAGCGCAGGGCCGCCTCCAGGGCGTCGGCGGCCCGCGCGGTGGTGAGCGGGCCCGCCGTCTCGCGGGCGTCCAGCCGGAGGAAGCCCGTCGCGGGGGTGGCCGTCACAGCAGGAAGCCCGCGCCGAGGGCGTCGTACGGGTCGGCGGTGAAGGTGTGCTCGCCGGTGCGGTAGGCGGTCCCGGTGACCTCGGTGACCCCGTCCGCGAGGATCCGCCCGGTGAAGACGGTGCCGGTCACCGACTCGTGCAGCAGGTCCTCCCCCGCCCCGAGCCGGCCGTCCTCCGCCAGCAGCGCGAGCCGGGTGGAGGTGCCGGAGCCGCAGGGCGAGCGGTCGATCTGCCCGTCGGCGAAGACGGTGACGTTGCGCTGGTGCGGCCCGAAGGGGGTGTCCGGCAGCTCCTCGTACAGGACCACCCCGTAGACCCCGGACAGCAGCGGCCCGCCCGGGTGCCAGGTCGCCGGGTGGGTGGCCAGCGCGGCCCGGACCTCCCGCCCGGCGCGCACCAGGTCCGCCAGCGCGGCGCGGGTGACCTCCAGGCCGAGGTCCCGCGCGGCGACGGAGGCGTAGCAGGCCCCGGCGTGGGCGATGTCCACCTCGGCGAGGCCGAGGGTGGTGGCCACCGGCACCTTGCGGGCGGCCACCCGGGCCGGGACGTTGCGGAAGGTGACCCCGGTGGTGCGGCCCTGGGACCGGTGGACGGTGGCGGCGACCCGGCCCGAGGGCACGTCGATGCGCACCTGGGCGTCCCCGTCGTCGGGCGCCGCGACGCGGCCGGTGTCCACGGCCCAGGCGCCGAGCGCCATGGTGCCGTGGCCGCAGGCGGTGGAGTAGCCGTCCTTGTGCCAGAACAGCACCCCGAGGTGGGCCCCGTCGTCGTCCGGGGGCACCACGAACCCCCCGTACATCCCGGCGTGCCCGCGCGGTTCCTGCACCAGCAGGCGGCGTACGTCGTCCAGGGCGCTGCGGCGCGGCATGGTCCCGGAGCCTCCGGGGCCGATGGCGGTGGCGCAGCGCTCGGCGACGGTGTCGCCGGGGACGGGCGGCAGCCCGCCGGAGGTGGTGTCGACGATGCGAAAGGGCTCCCCCGCCGTGTGGTAGTCGGTGGTGCGGACGGCGGTCACAGCAGGAACCCTCCGGGGAAGGGGTCGGTCGGGTCGAGGAAGTACTGGGCGGTGCCGGTGATCCAGGCCCGCCCGGTGACGGTGGGGACCACGGCCGGCCTGCCGCCGACCGTGGTCTCCGCGACGAGCCGGCCGGTGAACTCGGTGCCGATGAAGGACTCGTTGACGAAGTCCGTGCCGAGCGGCAGCAGCCCCCGGGCGTGCAGCTGGGCCATGCGCGCGCTGGTGCCCGTACCGCAGGGCGAGCGGTCGAACCATCCGGGGTGGATGGCCATGGCGTGCCGGGAGCGGCGGGCGTCGGAGCCGGGGGCGGCGAGGTAGACGTGCTTGACCCCGGCGATGGAGGGGTTCTCGGGGTGGACGGGGCGGTCGGGTCCCCCGTTGACCGCGTCCATGACCGCGAGGCCCGCGGCGATCAGGTCCTCCTTGCGGGCCCGGTCGAAGGGGAGCCCGAGGGCGTCGAGTTCGACGAAGGCGTAGAAGTTGCCGCCGTAGGCGAGGTCGTAGGTGACCGTGCCGAAGCCGGGCACCTCGGCCTTCAGGTCGAGGCCCACGCAGAAGGACGGGACGTTGGTGAAGGTGACGGCGGTGGCCGCGCCGTCCTCGACGCGTACGTCGACGCTCACCAGGCCGGCCGGGGTGTCGAGCCGGACCGTGGTGACCGGCTCGACGGCCGGGACCATGCCGGTCTCGACCAGGACCGTGGCCACCCCGATCGTCCCGTGCCCGCACATGGGGAGCAGGCCCGACACCTCGATGTAGAGCACGCCGAAGTCGGCGTCGGGCCGGGTGGGGGGCTGCAGGAGGGCACCGCTCATCGCCGCGTGGCCGCGCGGCTCGTACATCAGCAGGGTGCGGACGTGGTCCATGTGCTCCATGAAGTGGAGCCGCTTTTCGGCCATGGTGGCGCCGGGGATCACCCCGACTCCCCCGGTGATCACCCGGGTGGGCATGCCCTCCGTGTGGGAGTCCACGGCGTGGTAGATGTGGCGCGTGCGCATTCCGGTCCCCCCTGGGACTAGTTGAGGCCTTCGGCCAGGGCCTTTTCGGTGGCGGCGCGCACGGCGGCCTCGGTCTCCCCGGTGAGCGGGAAGCGCGGGGGTCGGGTGGCGCCGCCGGGGCGTCCGGCGAGGTCCATCGAGAGCTTGATGGCCTGGACGAACTCGGTCTTGGAGTCCCAGCGCAGCAGGGAGTGCAGGGACTTGTAGAGCGGCAGGGCGGTGGCGAGGTCGCCGGCGACCGCGGCCCGGTACAGGGTGGCGCAGGACTGCGGCAGGGCGTTGGGGTAGCCGGCGATCCAGCCGACGGCGCCGGCGAGGGCGAGTTCGAGCAGGACGTCGTCGGCGCCGATGAGCAGGTCGAGGCCGGGGGCGAGTTCGGCGATCTCGTAGGCGCGGCGGACGTCGCCGCTGAACTCCTTGACGGCGACGATGCTGCCGTCGGCGTGCAGGCGGGCGAGGAGGGCGGGGGTCAGGTCCACCTTGGTGTCGTACGGGTTGTTGTACGCGACCACCGGCAGGCCCGACCGCGCGACCTGCGCGTAGTGGGCGCGCACGGTCTCGTCGTCGGCGCGGAAGGCGTTGGGGGGCAGGAGCAGGACGGAGCCCGCGCCGGCCTCGGCGGCCTGGTCGGCCCAGCGGCGGGCCTCGGCGCTGCCGTACGCGGCCACGCCGGGCATCACGCGGGCACCGTCGCCGGCGGCCTCGACGGCGGTGCGGACGACGCGGGCCCGCTCCTCGTCGGTGAGGGTCTGGTACTCGCCGAGGGAGCCGTTGGGGACGACGCCGTCGCAGCCGTTGGCGATGAGCCAGGCGACGTGTTCGGCGTAGGCGTCGTAGTCGACGGTGAGGTCCGCGCGCAGGGGCAGGGCCGTGGCGACCATGATGCCGTGCCAGGGACGGGTGCGGGTGCCGACGCTGGGCGCGGGGGTGGGCGCGTGGTTCATGAGGGGACTCCCTAGTGTGGTGTGTGACATTTTACTAGTGGGTGTGAGGTGGCCACAAGGGTCCGGGAGGACCCGATCAGCGGCCGGGGGCGGGAAGTTCGGCGTCCGGGGGCGAGGTCCGCTCCAGGGCCGCGAGGTGGCGCAGCGGCACCGGGCAGGACAGGGGGCGGCGGTCGGGGGCGGCGGCCCCGTCGCCGCCGGCCAGGGCAGCCACGGCCGGACCGCACATCCGGCCCTGGCACCAGCCCATTCCGGCCCGGGTCAGCAGTTTGACCGTACGGGCGTCCCGCGCCCCCAGGTCCTCCACCGCCTCGCGGATCCGGCCAGCCGGGACCTCCTCGCAGCGGCACACGTCCGTCTCCTCCCGCAGCCAGCCGGTCCACCCGGAGCCCGGGCGGTGGGCCGCGGCCATGGCGTCGGCGAAGGCGCGCAGCCGGGCGCGGCGGCGGGTCAGGGCGGCGGGGACGGGCGGTCCGGCGAGGGTCTGGGCCGCGATCGCGTGGGCGGCGATCTCCCCCTCGGCGAGGGCGAGTTCGGCGCCGCCGATACCGCCCGTCTCGCCGGCGGACCAGATGCCGGGGACCGAGGTGCGCTGCTCCGCGTCCACTTCCAGGGCGGCCGTGCCGTCGGCGGCCGGGCGGGTGGCGCAGCCGAGGCCGGTGGCCAGCTCCAGCTGGGGCACCAGGCCGTGGCCCACCGCGAGGGCGTCGCAGGGGATCCGGCGGGCGGTGCCGGGCAGGGGGCGCCAGTCGCCGTCGAGGCGGGTGACGGTGACGGCCTCGACGCGGGTGGTGCCGTGCGCCTCGGTGACGGCGTGCCGGGTGAGCAGGCGGATGCCGTGGCGCAGCAGGGCGCCGCCGTACGTGGCGCCTTCGGCGAGCTTGGCGGGGTTGCGGAGGAGGGCGGGGGCCTGGGGGGCGTACGCGGTGTACGAGGCGGCCTCGACGACCGCGGGAACGGTGGCCCCCGCGGCGGCGAGGGAGCCGGCCACGGCGAGGAGGAGGGGCCCGGAGCCGGCCACGACGACGCGGCGGCCGGGCAGCACGAGGTTGTTCTTCAGCATGGCCTGGGCGCCGCCCGCTCCGACGACGCCGGGGAGGGTCCAGCCGGGGAAGGGCAGCTGGCGCTCGTAGGCGCCGGTGGCGAGGAGGACGTGGCGGGCGCGGAGGGTCGCGGGGGTCTCGTCGGGGCTGTGGCCGGCGACCGCGTGGAGGGTCCACTCCGCCTCGTCGGGGACCACCGTCCAGACGTGGTGGGCCGGGAGGTAGGTGACGCGGCCCGCCGCCCGGTGGGCGCGGAGGGCGGCTTCGCGGGAGGCGAAGGCGCGCCAGCCGTGGTGCAGGGCCTGGGGGCGGGCGGCTCCGAGGCCGGGGGCGGGGTGGCGGTAGTACTGGCCGCCGGGGCGGTCGGCGGCGTCGAGGAGGGTGACGCGCAGGCCGAGGCGGGCGGCGGTGACGGCCGCGGCCAGGCCGGCGGGGCCGGCGCCGATGACGGCCAGGTCGGTGGGGGTGGGGCTAGACGGCGAGGTCGGCATGGCCGGTGCCTTCCTGGGTGGTGACGGAGTCTCCGGGGCGGGCGGGGACGAGGCAGGCCCGCTGGTTGGGGCGGCCGTTGACGGTGACGAGGCAGTCGTAGCAGGCGCCGATGCCGCAGAAGGCCCCGCGGGGGGTGCCGCCCTCGCGGGTGGTGCGCCAGGCGAGGATGCCGGCGGCCCACAGAACCGCGGCGATGGACTGGCCGTCCTGGGCGGTGAGTTCGCGGCCGTCGAAAGCCAGGGGGAACGTTGCCGCCGGGCTGCCGCCCACCAGCTCGCGCGGGCTGCGCATCAGGGGTCTCCTCGGGTTGGTCCGCCCTGGCCGGGCGGGGTCGGGGTGGGTCGTGGTCGGCGCCTTTGCCCTGGCCGGGCGGGGTTCGGGTGGGGTGCCTGCGGGGCCGGGGTCGGTACCGGGGCGGGGTGTCGTGCGGGACGGGCTTCGACGTCCGGCGCCTGTTCCGGATCCGGTTGGCAAGCGGTACCGCGCGCCGAAAACATCTCGTTTCAGTCCCGGACGACACCCCGCCCCGTCCCCGCCCCCTCCGGGAACCGGTCCGGGCGGAACGGGTGCAGGGGCATCGGGGGTTCGGCTCCGGTCAGGGCGGCCGCGATCAGGGCTCCCGTCACGGGGGCCAGGCCGATGCCCGCGCCCTCGTGACCGCAGGCGTGGAGCAGGCCGGGCACCCGGGGGTCGGGGCCGATCGCCGGGAGGTGGTCCGGGAGGTAGGGGCGGAAGCCGTGGTAGGTGCGCATGACGCGGATGTCCGCCAGGACGGGGAAGAGGGCTGCGGCCTGGGTGGCGAGGCGGCGGAGGGCTTCGGTGGAGAGGGTGCGGTCGAATCCGACGCGTTCGCGGGTGGCGCCGATGAGGACCGGGCCGGAGGGGGTGCCCTCCACCACGCCCGAGGACTGCAGGGCCGCGGAGTCGCTGGCCACGTCGGCGACGTAGTCGGCCGCGTAGACCTTGTGGCGGACCACCCGGGGCAGGGGTTCGGTGACCAGGACGAACCCCCTGCGGGGCAGTACGGGGAGGGTGGTTCCGGCCAGGGCGGCGATCGCGCCGGCCCAGGTGCCCGCCGCGTTGACGATGTTGGGGGCGAGGAGGGTGCGTTTGGCGGTGCGGACCCCGTGGACCGTTCCCGACTCCAGGATGAACCCGGTGACCTCCTCGCCCAGGTACAGCTCGGCGCCCGATGCCTTGAGGAGGTGGGCCGCCGCCTGGGCCGGGTGGACCTGGGCGTCCTGGGGGTAGTGGAAGCCGCCCGCCAGCCCCGGGGCCAGGTGGGGTTCCAGGTCGTGCAGGGCCTCCGGGCCCACCTCGGCGGAGACGACCCCGGCGGCGCGCTGGCCGTCGGCGAAGTGGCGCAGGGCCTTGAGGGTGGCTTCGTCCGGGGCGACGACCAGGCCGCCCTTGGTCTCGTACTCGATGGCGTGCGGGAGTTCGGCGTGGAGGTCCCGCCAGAGTTCCGTCGAGAGGAGGGCGAGGCCGAGTTCGGGGCCCGCGTCCTTGTCGGAGACGAGCAGGTTGCCCTCGCCCGCGCCGGTGGTGCCGCCCGCGACGGGGCCGCGGTCGACCACCGCCACGGAGAGGCCGGAGCGGCTCGCGTAGTACGCGCACGCGGCCCCGACGACGCCGGCGCCAATGATCACGACGTCCATGGTCAGTAATATGTCACATTCTTTAGAGAGTGCCTAGGGTGGCCCGGCCGGCCCCGCCCCCCGTTCGGATACGGGGCCGGCCGGGGTGCGTGGTCAGCTGCGGAGCGGGCCTTCGCAGCTGTAGGAGGAGGTGCCCGCCGCCTTGTTGTCCCAGATCTCCACCGGGCCGAAGGAGCAGTTCATGTCGGCCAGGTTGTTGGAGGCTGCGCCCGCCCGGTCGAGGATGAAGTAGTCCACCGTCTCCGACATGTCCTTGAAGTTCTGGTCGTCGCTGCGCCAGTTCTTCAGGTTCGCGGTGATCCGGCCGGTACAGGTGAAGCGGCGCTTGCCGGGGTCGCCGTTCTCCACGCAGTCGGGCGTGTTGTACGTGGCCGTCGCGAAGGAGGACTTCACCGAGGCGAGCGCCGCGTCGCGCAGCTGGCCGTTCGGGGTGAAGGTGGTGTTCGGGACGTAGAGCTGGTCCACCTTGGCGATCTGGGCGTCCAGGAAGCGGTTGTAGTCGCGCTGGAGGTAGGTGTCCGCGCCCGTGCGGTGGCGCCACGCGTCGTACCCGGCGACGTCGTTGGCGCGGAGGTGGCCGTACATCTCGCGCAGCAGCGAGGGCTTCTCGGTCCACAGGAACTCGAAGAAGGTGCCCGCGTAGCTGTAGAAGCGGAAGCCGTCGCCGTCGTAGGTGGCGTTGAGCAGCTGCTCGACGGTCATGCGGGGGCCGCCGCCGGCGGTGTCGTTGATGATGCTCTTGACCAGGGACTTGCGGACGGCGATGCCGTTGTCGCGGGTGGCGCCGTCGAAGAACTCGGCGGTGCCCTCGTCCATGGCGGTCGTACGGTCGCCCTCGTACCAGGGGCCCTGGCCGAAGAAGCCGGGGACGGCGAAGCGGCCGTTGAGGTAGTGCGTGTACTCGTGGCGGAAGAGCTCTTCCAGGGTGAGGGAGGAGTCCTGCGGGACGCGGCGCTGGTAGGTGTAGAAGGTGGCGCCGTTCTCGATGTAGATGCCGCCGTTGTTGGTGTCGTAGCCGGTCAGGATCGGGTGGTAGTTCTCGTAGTCGGCGCGGGAGGCGTAGAGCACGATGTTGAGGGTGCTGTTCGGGTCCCCGGCGAGCGGCTGGTCGGTGCCTATCACGCGGTGGAACTGCGTCTTGACCTGCTTGCTGGCGTAGTAGAGCTGGTCGACGGTGGCCTTGTCGAGGCCGGTGCGGACCTTGATGGCGCCGTTGTCGTAGGTGTAGGTGTACGGGAAGATCTGCTTCTCGATGTCCTCCTTGCAGACCCCGTACTGCTTGCAGGCGCCGTAGAAGTTGAGCCAGGAGACGATCTTCGCCCAGGGCTCGCTGCCGAAGTCGGCCTTGACGCGCTCCAGCATGGCGCCGAGGTCGGCGACGACCTGGTCCTTGAGGCCCTCCACCTGGCCGAAGCGGGCGTACTCGCTGATGGCGTCGCGGACCACCCAGGAGTTGCCGGTGCCCTTGAGGTGGGTGTATCCGGCGAAGGCCTTGAAGGCGGCGCGGTACGAGGCGTCTCCCGCGACCGCCGCGTGGAAGGGCGCGTCCTGGTTGCCCGGGTAGACGCCCAGGTAGTTGGTGGAGAGGGCGGCGAGGACGGCGCCCGCCCAGCCGGCGTCGAGGTGGGTGGCCGGGTGCGCCGGGTCCATGGTGGCCAGGACCTTCTTGATCAGGCCGAGCTGGTGGTGGCGCAGGCCGGGGCCGGCGGCGTAGAGGGCCTCGCGCAGGGTGCGGGCGTTGGACGGAGTGACGTCGAAGGTCCGCGCGGCGTTGCCGAAGTCGTCGATGGCCTGGCGTATCGCGGCGGTGGTGGGGGCGTCGGTGACGTCGATCTCGTCGCGTGAGAAGTCGTGGTAGGCGACGGCGTGCAGGTAGGTGAACATCTCCTCCAGGTGGGAGGAGTTACGGCCGTCGTGGGCGGCGGCCAGGCTGGATATCCGGCGGGAGACGGCCTGGACGTGGGCGTCGGACATGACGGGCGCCAGGCGGGCGTCCCAGGTCCAGATCAGTCCGCGCAGACAGCCGTCGGCGGTGACGGCCTGGTCGCCGAGGAAGTCGGCGAACTGCTCCGGGGTGAGGTTCTTGATCCCGTCGAGGGTGCAGGGGACTCCGGCGGCGACGCTCTTCGCGGTGGGCGCGGCCTGGGCGGACTTGCGGCTCTTCTCCGTGCGTTCGGCGGTCGCGGTGGAGCCCGGGGCTTCCACGGCCGGCGCGGCGCCGGGTACCCGGCCGTCGGTGACGGCCTTGCCGCCGGGGGCCGGGGCGGGCGCCGGGACGAGCGGCTTGGCCTCGGCCAGGCGGTCGACCTCGTCGAAGGGGTTGGGCGCCGTGGGGGTCGCGCCCTGGACTCCGGCGGCGAAGGTGCTCGTGGGGGTGGCCCGTTCCGCGGCCTGCGTCGAGGCCTGGCCCGCGGTGGCGAGGAGGGTGACCGTGACGGCGGTGGCGAGGAGAGACGTACGCACAGCTCTGTGCTGGAACACCGAGGACTCCTGTTGGGAGGGAGGTGGGGGAAAGGTGCGAACTGCCCTGCGTCACGCGGCGTTTGACGGGGATTAATGTGCCGCGGTGTGAGCTGTAACATAGTAATGTGAAATTGCACTGGCAAGACCTGTGCGCACACCAGTTCAGTACTTCTTGAGGGAGCCTCCGTGACCGACACCTCCCCCCGCCTGGACACCGGCAGCCACGACCTACCGGTATCCAGCGAGTTGTCCCGGTTCATGGCGGGGAACTGGGCGGCCTCCCCCCTGGCCGAAACCGCGCGCACGGCCTCGTACGCCGTCACCCCCGCCCGCCGCGCCCGGCTCTCCGCCCGCTTCCCGGGCGAGCGGCTCCTCGTACCCGCCGGCGAGCTGATGGTGCGCTCGAACGACTGCGACTACCGGTTCCGGCCGCACAGCGCGTACGCCTGGCTGACCGGGCTGACGGGCGAGGACCAGGTGGGCCACGTCCTGGTGCTGGAGCCGGCCGGGCCGCACGGCCACGAGGCGGTGCTGTACCTGCGGCCGCGCTCACCCCGCGCCGACGGCAACGAGGAGTTCTACCGGGACCGGCGCTACGGCGAGTTCTGGGTCGGCCGCCGCCCGGACCTCGCGGAGGCCGAACGGCTGACCGGCATCCGCTGCGCCCACCTGGACGCCCTCGGGTCCCCGCCGGCCCGCAACGCCGCCACCGACCCCGAGCTGGCCACCGTCCTGTCGGAGCTGCGCCTGGTCAAGGACGCCTGGGAGGTGGAGCAGCTCCAGCTCGCGGTGGACCACACGGCGGCCGGCTTCGAGGACGTCGTACGCGCCCTGCCGCGCGCGCTGGCCCACCCGCGCGGGGAGCGCTGGATCGAGGGGGTCTTCGGCATGCGCGCCCGGGCCGAGGGCAACGGCACGGGCTACGACACCATCGCCGCGTCGGGCGCCCACGCGTGCGTGCTGCACTGGATCCGCAACGACGGCCCGCTCGACCGCGGCGAACTGCTGCTCCTGGACGCGGGCGTGGAGACGGACACCCTCTACACGGCCGACATCACCCGCACCCTCCCGCTGTCGGGCCGCTTCTCCCCCGTGCAGCGGCAGGTCTACGAACTGGTGCTGGCCGCGCAGGACGCCGGCATCGCGGCGCTGCGGCCGGGGGCGAGCTTCCGGGACTTCCACCGCGCCGGGATGCGGGTCATCGCCGAGGGGCTCGCGGAGTGGGGGGTCCTCAAGGACGCGGAGGGCGACCTGCACCGGCGGTACACCCTGTGCAGCAGCGGACACATGCTGGGGCTGGACGTCCACGACTGCGCGAAGGCGCGGGCCGGGACGTACCTGGACGGGGTGCTGGAGGAGGGCCAGGTCCTCACCGTGGAGCCCGGCCTCTACCTCCAGCCGGACGACGAGACCCTCCCGGCCGGGCTGCGCGGCATCGGCGTGCGCATCGAGGACGACCTGGTGGTCACGGCCGACGGCGCCCGCCTGATGTCGGGGGCGCTGCCGCGCACGGTGGCGGGCATCGAGGAGTGGATGGGCGCCCTGCTGGACACCCGCTGAGGTTCAGGCCCGAGTCCTGAGGTGGGTCAGGAGTTCCTCGACGAAGCTCTCCACGTGGGGCGGGTGGGGGCCCCTCCGGGTGGCGCAGAACCAGGTCCGGGTCAGCGGCTGTTCGCCGATCCGGACCAGCGCCAGGCCGTGCGAGGCCGTGTACGGGGCGGCCACCCAGTTGGGCAGCACCGCCACTCCCTGGCCGCCCGCCACCATCTCGACCACCAGGTCGGTCACCACCGGCATGGTGGTGATCCGGCCGGGCCGGGCGCCCGCGGGGAGCGGCAGCGGCACCGCGGGGATGCGCTTTTGGTCGTAGAAGTCGTAGAGGACCAGGTCGGCGCCGTCGAAGTCGCGGACGGTCAGGTGCGGGAGCGTCGCCCAGGGGTGGCCGGCCGGTACCACCGCCACCATCTCGTCCTCGAAGAGCCGGGTCAGGGTCACCCGGTCCATCTGCACGTCCGGCTTGGTGACGAGCGCGACGTCGACCTTGTCGGCGAGCAGCGCCGGGATCGGGGCGTCGTCGGGGACGGTCGCGATCCGCACCTCGATGTCCGGCTCCCGCTCGCGGTAGGCGCGCAGCACGGGCGGCAGCCAGGGGAAGGTGGTGCTGCACTGGGCGGCGAAGCGCACCCGCCGGTCGCGGCCGTCGCGGATGTCGCGCAGGTCCCGGGTGGCCGACTCCAGCTCGCCGAGGATGCGGCGGGCGGCGACCAGCATCCGGCGCCCGGCCGCGTTCGGCACCAGGCGGCGGCCCTGCCGGTCGAAGAGCCGCATCCCCAGGCGGTCCTCCAGCCGGGTCAGCCGCTGGCTGAGGGCGGGCTGGCTGACGTAGAGCCGCTCGGCTGCGGCGGTCAGGGAGCCCGTCTCGGCGGTGACGTCGAGGAGTTCCAGGTCACGCAGATCCACATCCATAACCCTGGATTATCCCATGCTCCAATTTCCGTCGTGGTGTTATCGGTTGAGGGCTCATACGTTTCTGGTGTCGCCGCAGAACTTCCCGAAAGGCACCGGAACATGACCGACACCACGAACCGCCCCACCGCCCTGATCACCGGCTCCTCCAGCGGCATCGGCCTGGACATCGCCCGGGCCTTCCTGGCCGACGGCGCCAACGTGGTCCTCAACGGCCGCGACGCCGACCGCCTCGCCAAGGCCGCGGCGGGCCTCGGACACCCCGGGCGCACCGCGTGGGCGGCGGGCTCCATCGCGGCGCCGGAGACCGGCGAACTGCTCGTGCGCACCGCGCTGGAGCGCTTCGGCCGCATAGACGTACTGGTCAACAACGCCGGCACCTTCGCCCCCAAGCCGTTCACCGAGGTGACCGAGGAGGAGCTCGACGGCTTCCTCACCGGCAACCTCAAGGGCACCTACCTCACCACGCAGGCCGTCGTGCGGGCGCTGCGCGCCCAGGGCCGGGGCGGGAGCGTCGTCAACATCGGCACCGTGCTGGTGGACCACGCGATCGCCGGTTTCCCGGCCTCCGCCCCGGTGGTCAGCAAGGCCGGTGTGCACGCGCTGACGACGAGCCTGGCCGCCGAGCTCGCGGCGGACGGCATCCGCGTCAACCTGGTGGCGCCGGGGGTGGTCCGCACGCCGCTGCACTCCGGCGCCGACGTGGACTCCTTCGGCGGGCTCGCCCTGCTGGACCGGGTCGGCGAGGTCTCGGAGATCTCCGAGGCGGTGCTGTACCTGGCGGGAGCCGCTTTCGTCACCGGCCACGCGCTGCGCGTGGACGGCGGCCACGTCACCGGCCGCCGCTCCTGACCCCCGCCCGCCCCCGCCCGCCCCCACCGAAAGGATTTCCCCGATGCCGTACGTGAACGTCAGGATCACCCGCGAGGGAGCCACGGCCGCCCAGAAGGCCGAGATCATCGCCGGTGTCACCGACCTGCTGGTCAGGGTCCTGGACAAGGACCCCGCCACCACCTTCGTCCTCATCGACGAAGTCGCCCTGGAGGACTGGGGCGTGGGCGGGGTCACGACCGACGAGTACCGCCGCCGGGCGGTGAAGCGGTAGCCCTACGGGAGCACCGCGATGCCGTCCAGTTCCAGCTGGGCCTCCGTGTCCCACAGGCGGACCACCCCGACCACCGCCATCGCCGGGTAGTCGCGGCCCGCGAGGCGGCGCCAGACGCGTCCCAGTTCGGCGGCGTGTGCGCGGTAGGCCTCCACGTCCACCGCGTACACCGTCACCCGGGCCAGGTCGGACGGGTGGCCGCCGGCCGCGGCGAGGGCGGTCAGCAGGTTGGCCAGGGCGCGCTCGAACTGATCGGGCAGGCTCTCGCCGACCACCTTCCCGGAGCCGTCCAGCGCGGTCTGGCCGGCCAGGAAGACGATCCGCGAGCCGGTGGCCGACACCGCGTGGGAGAAGCCGGTGGCCGGGGACAGCTCCGGGGGGTTGAGGCGTTCGGGGCTCATCGCGCCGCCACCCCCCGGTAGAGCTCCTTGGCGATGATGGTGCGCTGCACCTCGCTCGCCCCCTCGTAGATCCTGGGCGCCCGCACCTCCCGGTAGAGGTGCTCCAGCAGGTGGCCCCGGCGCAGGGCGGCCGCGCCGTGCAGCTGGACGGCGTGGTCCACGACGTACTGGGCCGTCTCCGTGGCGAGGAGCTTGGCCATGGCGGCGCGGCCCGGGACGTCGGACGCGCCGCTGTCGTACGCGCCGGCCGCCGCGTACACCAGCAGCCGGGCGGCCTCGGTGCGGGTGGCCATCTCCGCGACGCGGTGCGCGACCGCCTGGAGGTCGGCGAGCACCCCGCCGAAGGCGGTCCGGCCGGCCGTGTGGGCCAGGGTCGCGTCGAGCGCGGCCCGCGCCATGCCGACCGCGAAGGCGCCCACGCTGGGCCGGAAGAGGTTCAGGGTCTCCATCGCGACGCGGAACCCCTGCCCGGGCTCGCCAAGTACGTCCTCGCGGCCGACGGGTACGCCGTCGAAGGCGAGCGAGCCGATCGGGTGCGGGGAGAGCATCTCCAGGGCCTCGCCGGTCAGCCCCGGGCGGTCCGCCGGGACCAGGAAGGCCGTGATGCCCTTCGCCCCCGGGGCCTCACCCGTACGGGCGAAGACGGTGTAGAAGTCGGCCTCGGGAGCGTTGGAGATCCAGCACTTGGTGCCCGCCAGCCGCCAGCCCGGCCCGTCCGGGGCCGCCGTCAGGGCGAGGGCCGCGGCGTCGGAGCCGGCACCGGGCTCGCTCAGCGCGAACGCCGCCACGTGCCGGCCGGCCCGGACGCCCGGGAGCCACCGCTCCCGCTGGGCCGCGCTGCCCGACCGGAGCACCGGATGCGCCCCGAGCCCCTGGAGGGCCAGGGCCGTCTCCGCCTCGGTGCACCCGTAGGCGAGGGACTCCCGCAGCAGGCACAGCTCCAGCGCCCCCGAGCCGAAGACCCGCTCCAGCAGGCCCAGTTCCCCCAGCTCGGCGAGCAGGGGCCGGTTCACCCGTCCGGGCTCGCCCTTCTCCGCGAGCGGCCGCAGCCGCTCGCGCGACAGGGCGCGCAACCGGCCGCACCATTCCTCTTGTTCCGCCCCGAGTGCGAATCCGGCCATCCGAATGCCCCCAAGTCCTGTCGACACTCTTATCGCGTCCTGTTGACTGCCGTCACCATCACGATACGCTCGGAAGGCATTCGCACGGCCGGCTCCACCACAAAATCCGGACGTTGCAAGGGGGCGTACCCGCCTTGGAGCTCAAGCCATCCGCTCACTCCGACACCTTTGCCCGCGACCACCTGCCGCCCGCCCACGCCTGGCCGCGGCTCCTCTTCGAGCTGCCCGAACTGGCCTACCCGGACCGGCTGAACTGCGGCACCGAACTGCTCGACGCCACCATCGAGCGCTTCGGCCCGGACCGGCCCGCCTTCCGCGACGGCGCCGGCGGGGTGTGGTCGTACGGGGAGCTCCGCGAGCGCGTCGACGCCCTCGCCCACGTCCTCACCATCGATCTCGGCGTCGTCCCCGGCAACCGGGTGCTGCTGCGCGGGCCCACCGGCCCCTGGCTCGCGGCCTGCTGGCTGGCGGTGATGAAGGCGGGTGCGGTGGCCGTCACCGTACTGGCCCAGCAGCGCGCCCAGGAGCTGGCCACGGTGTGCGCCATGGCCGAGGTACGGCACGCCCTGTGCCACGTCGACGCCCTCGACGACCTCGCCAAGGCCGAGGTGCCCGGACTGCGGATCACCCCCTACGGCGGCGCGGCCGGGGACGACCTGCTGCGGCTCGCCGAGGCGCACTCCGCGCCCTACCCGGCCGTCGGGACCTCCGCCGACGACGTCGCGCTCATCGCCTTCACCTCCGGGACCACCGGCCGGCCCAAAGGCTGCATGCACTTCCACCGCGACCTCCTCGCCGTCGCCGACACCTTCTCCCGCCGCGTCCTGCGGCCACGCCCCGACGACGTGTTCGCGGGCAGTCCGCCGCTCGGGTTCACCTTCGGCCTCGGCGGACTGGTCGTCTTCCCGCTGCGCGCCGGCGCCTGCGCGCTGCTGCTGGAGCAGGCCACGCCCCGGGTGCTGCTGCCCGCCCTCGCCGAGCACCGGGTCACGGTGCTGTTCACGGCGCCCACCGCGTACCGGTCGATGCTGGACACCCTGGGCCCGTACGACACGGGGGCCTACGACCTGTCGGCGCTGCGCCGCTGCGTCTCGGCCGGCGAGAACCTGCCCGCCGCGACCTGGCAGGCCTGGTACGAGCGCACCGGACTGCGGATCATCAACGGCATCGGGGCCACCGAGCTGCTGCACATCTTCATCTCCGCCGCCGACGAGGACATCCGCCCCGGTACCACCGGCCGGGTGGTACCCGGCTGGGAGGCGCGGGTGGTGGACCCCTCCGGGCGGCCCGTCGCCGACAACGAGCCGGGGCTGCTGGCGGTGCGCGGGCCGGTGGGCTGCCGCTACCTCGCCGACCCCCGGCAGGGCGAGTACGTCCGGGACGGCTGGAACCTGACCGGCGACACCTACGTCCGCGACCCCGACGGCTACTTCCGCTACGTCGCCCGCGCCGACGACATGATCATCTCCTCGGGCTACAACATCGCGGGCCCCGAGGTCGAGGAGGCCCTGCTGCGCCATCCGGACGTGGCGGAGGCCGCCGTCGTCGGCCGCCCGGACGAGCGGCGCGGGCAGATCGTGGTGGCGTACACCGTGCCGCGCGACGGGGCGGTGCTGACGGAGGAGGCCCTGCGGACCTTCATGAAGGGGGAGCTCGCCCCGCACAAGTGCCCGCGCTCCTTCGTCTTCCTGCCCGCGCTGCCGCGCACCCCCACCGGCAAGCTCCAGCGGTTCCGGCTGCGCGATCTAGAGTGAACCCGTGGTCGAGCAGCACACTCCGCGATCTCTGATCGTCACCTTCTACGGCGCCTACGGGCGGACCTTCGAGGGCGCCGTCCCGGTGTCCGCACTGGTCCGCCTGCTGGGCGCGGCCGGGGTCGACGCGCCCTCCGTCCGCTCTTCGGTGTCCCGGCTGAAGCGGCGCGGCTTCCTGGTGCCCGCGAAGGCCGCCGACGGTTCGGCCGGGTACGAGCCGTCCGAGGAGGCCCGGCTGCTGCTGGAGGACGGGGACCGGCGGATCTACGGAACAGTGCCGGTGTCCCCGGAGTGGCTGGTCGCCGTCTTCTCCGTCCCCGAGCAGGAGCGGAACAAGCGGCACCTGCTGCGCTCGCGCCTGGCCCGGCTGGGCTTCGGGGCGGTGGCACCGGGCGTGTGGATCGCCCCCGCCCAGCTGGCCGAGGAGACCGGACACACCCTGGAGCGGCTGCACCTGACCGGGTACGTGGAACTCTTCCGCGGCGCCCACACCGGTTTCGCCCCCACCGCCGAGGCGGTGGCCCGCTGGTGGGACCTGGCCGCGCTGGCCAAGCAGCACGAGGAGTTCCTCGACCGGCACGAACCGGTCCTCAGGGCTCTCCAGTCGGGCCCCGAGCCCACCCCCGAGGCCGCCTACCGGGCCTACCTGGCCGCCCTGGACACCTGGCGGCGGCTGCCCTACTCGGACCCGGGCCTGCCCCGCGAGCTGCTCCCGGCGGACTGGCCGGGCGACCGCTCCGCGGCCGTCTTCAGGGAGCTCCACACCCGGCTGCGCGATCCGGGCGCCCGCTTCGTGCGGCAGCGGCCGTAGCGGTGCGGGGCCGGTGCCCGGGCCGTACTCCGCCGGGGTGACGTGCGTGTGCGTGCCGTTCATGGTTGCTCCTCGTCCGATGGGTGTCGGCCTGCCCGGCCGGCTCCTGTTCGCATTTCCCAAGATCCCAGCGACCGGCGGCCCGTTCCTCCCCCGTGCGGGGATACGGTCTCCCCCGCGCGGGGGAGCGTGTGCCCGCCGGTGCGCGCCCGCCGGAAAACCCGGTGCGGCAGCTTCCAGGGGGCCGTCACGATGGGGCATGACATGGACCTTCAGCACTGATCTGGCGGCCTATCTGGCCGCCGCGCGCCCGGCCGTGGCCGCGCAGCCCGTCGTCAACACCTCCCTGCTGACCGTCACCGACGCCCTGGAGCGGCGGGGCCCGCGGGCCTTCGGCGACGGCGAACCCCTCTTCGGCTGGTGGACCGGCGCGGACGGGGCCGTCGACGGGACCCTGCTGCACACACCGCCGTTCCCGCTGCTGCTCGGCGCCGCGCCCCCCGAGGCGGTCCGGGCCCTGGCCGAGGCACTCGGCTCCGACCTGCTGCGCACCCGAGTCGGCGGGTTCAACGCCCGCCGCGCCGACGCGGAGACGCTGGCGGCGGCGTGGGGGACGCCGGCCCGCGTCGCCGAGGAGCTGCGCCTGTACCGGCTGGGCACCCTGGCCGCGCCCGACCCCGCCCCCGCGGGCCGGGCCCGGCCCGCCGCCGAGCCGGACCTGCCGCTGCTGCTGGAGTGGGTCGGGGCCTTCGACCGGGAGTGCGGCATCCCCGCCAGCCCCTCCGAGGCCTCCCTGCGCGACCGGATCTCGTACGGCGGGCTGCTGCTCTGGGAGCACGACGGCCGGCCGGTGTCACTGGCCGGCTTCTCCCGCCCGATCGGCGCCGTCTCCCGCGTCGGCCCCGTCTACACCCCGCCCGCCGACCGGGGCCGGGGCTACGCCGCCGGGGTGACGCACGCGACGAGCGGGGCCGCGTACGCCGCCGGGGCGGCCGAGGTGCTGCTCTTCACCGACCTGGCCAACCCCACCAGCAACGGCGTCTACCAGCGCCTCGGCTACACCCCGGTGGAGGACCGGGTCGTGCTGGAGGCGCTCTGAGCTACCCCTTGCCGGTCGGGGGCCTGCGGCTGCCCGCGCGGTACGGGGCGGGCCACGGGGCGCCGGGGCCCGCGTACCCCTGTTCGGCGGCCGCGTGCAGCGTCCAGTGCGGGTCGTACAGGTGCGGGCGGCCAAGCGCGCAGAGGTCGGCGCGGCCGGCCAGCAGCAGGGAGTTGACGTCGTCCCACGAGGAGATCGCGCCGACGGCGATGACGGGGACGCCGAGCGCGTTGCGGATCCGGTCGGCGTAGGGGGTCTGGTAGGAGCGCCCGTACTCCGGGGCCTCTTCGGCGACGACCTGTCCGGTGGAGACGTCGACGGCGTCGGCGCCGTGGGCGGCGAAGGCGGCCGCGATCCGTTCGGCCTCCTCGGGCGTGGTGCCGCCGGGGGCCCAGTCGGTGGCCGACAGGCGGACCGTCATCGGGCGGTCCCCGGGCCAGACCTCGCGGACGGCGTCGAAGACCTCCAGGGGGAAGCGGAGCCGGTTCTCCAGGGCGCCGCCGTAGGCGTCCTCGCGGTGGTTGGTGAGCGGGGAGAGGAACCCGGACAGCAGGTAGCCGTGCGCGCAGTGCAGTTCCAGCAGGTCGAAGCCGCAGTCGGCGGCCCGGACGGCGGCGGCCGCGAAGTCGGAGCGGATCGCGGCCAGGTCGGCGGCCTCCAGGGCGCGCGGGACGGCGGAGGTCCCGGCCTTGTAGGGCAGCGCGGAGGCGGCGACCAGGGGCCAGTTGCCGTCCGGGAGCGGTTCGTCCATGCCCTCCCACATCAGCCGGGTGGAGCCCTTGCGGCCGGAGTGGCCGAGCTGGACGCCGAGGGCCGTACCGGGCGCGGAGGCGTGGACGAAGTCGGCGATCCGCTTCCAGGCGGCCGCCTGCTCCGCGGTCCACAGGCCGGCGCAGCCGGGGGTGATGCGGCCTTCGGCGCTGACGCAGACCATCTCCGTCATGACCAGCCCGGCTCCGCCGAGGGCCCGCCCGCCCAGGTGCACGAGGTGGAAGTCGCCGGGCACGCCCTCCCGGGCCGAGTACGTGTCCATCGGCGAGACCACGACGCGGTTGCGCAGGGTGAGCCCCCGCAGGGTGAACGGGGTGAACATCGGCGGGGTTTCCGCGCCGTCGGCGTCGTCGGGGCAGCCGAAGTCGCGTTCCACCGCCCGGGTGAACCGTTCGTCGCGCAGCCGCAGGTTGTCGTGGGTGACGCGGCGGCTGCGGGTGAGCAGGTTGAAGGCGAACTGCCGGGCGGGCTGGTCCACGTACCCGGCGAGGTCCTCGAACCAGCGCATGCTGGCGGCGGCGGCGCGCTGGGTGCTGGCCACGGCCGGGCGCCGCTCCTCCTCGTAGGCGGCGAGGGCTGAGGGGACGTCGGGCAGCCGGTCGAGGGCTTCGGCGAGGGCGAGGGCGTCCTCGACGGCGAGCTTCGTGCCGGAGCCGATGGAGAAGTGGGCGGTGTGCGCGGCGTCGCCGAGCAGCACCACGTTGCCGTGCGACCAGTGCTCGTTGACGACGGTGCGGAAGCGGGTCCACGCCGAGCGGTTGCCGCGCAGCGGCCGGCCGTGCAGGGCCTCGGCGAAGGTCTTGGCGCAGCGGGATGCCGATTCGGCCTCGTCGCACAGGTCGAGGCCGGCCGCCCGCCACACCTCCTCCCGCATCTCCACGATGACGGTGGAGGATTCGGGCGCGTACGGGTAGCCGTGCAGCTGCATGACCCCGTGCTCGGTCTCGGCGATCTCGAAGCGGAAGGAGTCGAAGGCGAAGTCGGCGGCGAGCCAGACGTACCGGCAGCGTCCGGGGGTCTCGGTCGGCCGGAAGCGGGCGGCGCCGCGCGCGCGGGTGGCGCTGTGCACCCCGTCCGCGGCGACCACCAGGTCGTACGCGCCGGCCAGTGCGAAGGCGTCGGGGGCCTCGGCGCGGAAGCGCAGGCGTACGCCGAGGCCGGCGCAGCGTTCGTGGAGGATCTCCAGGAGCCGGCGGCGGCCGAGGGCGGCGAAGCCGTGGCCGCCGGAGGTCAGCAGCCGGCCCCGGTGCACGACGTCCACGTCGTCCCAGCGGACGAACTCGGCGGCGAGGGCGGCGTGGACGACGGTGTCGGCGCGTTCGATGCCGCCGAGGGTCTCGTCCGAGAGCACCACGCCGAAGCCGAAGGTGTCGTCGGGGGCGTTCCGTTCCCAGAGCTCCACCACGTGCCCCCGGCGGGCCAGCAGCGCGGCGGTGTAGAGCCCGCCGGGGCCGCCGCCGACGACGGCGACCCTCATGGTGCTCGCGGACATGCGGCTACCTGCCCTTCCACTCCGGGGGCCGCTTCGCGGTGAAGGCGGCGTGGAACTCCGCGTAGTCCTGGCCGTTCATCAGCAGTGCCTGGGTGTTGGCGTCGAGTTCCACCGAGGCGGCCAGCGGCATGTCCAGCTCGGCGGTGAGCAGGGCCTTGGTCTGGGCGTGGGCGAGGGCCGGTCCGGCGGCGAGGCGGGCGGCGAGTTCGGCGGCACGGGCGTCGGCCTTGCCCTCGTCGACGAGTTCGCTGAGCAGGCCGATCCGCTCGGCCTCGGCGGCGCGTACGGGCTCTCCGAGCATCAGCAGCCGGGTGGCGTGGCCGAGGCCGACGACCCGGGGCAGCAGGTACGCGGCGCCCATGTCGCCGCCGGAGAGGCCGACGCGGGTGAAGAGGAAGGCGAAGCGGGCGGAGGGGTCGGCGATCCGGAAGTCGGCGGCGAGGGCGAGCACGGCCCCGGCTCCGGCGGCCACGCCGTGCACGGCGGCGATCACCGGGAAGGGGCATTCGCGGATGGCGCGGACCACCTGGCCGGTCATCCGGTTGAAGTCGAGGAGCTGGGCGGTGTCCATGGCGAGGGTGGCGCCGATGATCTCGTCCACGTCCCCGCCGGAGCAGAAGCCTCGGCCCTCGCCGGCGAGGACGAGGGCGCGCACGGAGCGGGTGCGGGACAGTTCGGCGAGCAGATCGCGCAGGTCGGCGTAGGCGCCGAAGGTGAGCGCGTTCAGCTTCTCGGGGCGGTCGAGGGTGACGGTGGCCACGCCGTCCTGCCGGGTCACCCGCAGGTGGCGCCACCGTTCGGTCGCTGGTGTGGAACCGGTGAAGGGGCTCACACTGCGAAGCTATCACCGAATCGTGACCACCGTCAGAGAAACGCGACAAGTGGCCCCGACGGCGGCACACGGGACGAAGGTCCCCGGCCGCCCCCGCCCTGGTCCCCCGGCGGTGCGCCGGGGTGCCCTACGGAGGCTCCGGCCGGGTCCGTATCGTTGAATTCAGGACTTCCCCCGCGCCCCACCCTCACGGAAGGACGGACCCGCCGTGCACGACGCCTCCGCCTGGCGGATCGCCCTCCCGCACACGACCGCCGCCGTACCCATGGCCCGCGCCCTGATCCGCACCGCGCTCACCGACCCCGAACGGTGCCCCGACAGCGACACGGCGGAGCTGCTGACCGCCGAGCTGGTGGCCAACGCCGTGGAGCACACCGCCGGGGGCGCCCCGATCGAGCTGGTCGTGGAGCTGCGGGCGAACGGCTGCCAGGTGGAGGTGCACGACGGCGATCCGCAGCCGCCGGGCGACCTCACCGCCGGCCGGCCCGGCCCGCTCCCCGACCCGTGGCAGGAGGGCGGCCGCGGACTGCTGCTGATCCGGGCCCTCAGCTCGGCCTGCGGGCACCGGCCCACCCCGCGCGGCAAGGCCGTCTGGTTCACCCTGCCGAGCCGGGCGACGGCGACCGCCTGACCGCCCGGCCCCTCGCCGCCGGAGCCCGCATGACTATGCGGCCGACCGTGCGGACGACTACGCGGCGGGCTCGGCGAGCGTCGCGACGAGGACGGCCTTGATGGTGTGCAGCCGGTTCTCGGCCTCGTCGAAGACGACGGAGTGCGCGGACTCGAACACCTCGTCCGTGACCTCCAGCGAGTCCAGGCCGTGCCGCGCGTGGACCTCCTGGGCCACCTTGGTGCCCAGGTCGTGATAGGCGGGCAGGCAGTGCAGGAACTTCACGTCCGGGTTCCCGGTCGCGCGCAGCACGTCCATGGTGACGGCGTAGGGGGCCAGGGCCCCGATCCGCTCGTCCCAGACCTCCTTGGGCTCGCCCATCGAGACCCAGACGTCCGTGGCCACGAAGTCGGCCTGCGCCACGCCCTCCGCGACCTCCTCGGTCAGGGTGATCCGGGCGCCGCTGGCCGCGGCGAGCTCGCGGGCCCGCGCCACGACGGCCTCGGCCGGCCAGTACGGCTTCGGCGCGACGATGCGCACGTCCATGCCCAGCAGGGCGCCGGTCACCAGGTACGAGTTGCCCATGTTGAAGCGGGCGTCGCCCAGGTAGGCGAAGGAGATCCGCTCCAGCGGCTTGGCGCTGTGCTCGGTCATGGTGAGCACGTCGGCCAGCATCTGGGTGGGGTGCCAGTCGTCGGTGAGGCCGTTGAAGACGGGCACGCCGGAGTGGGCGGCCAGCTCCTCCACGGCCTGCTGGCTGTCACCCCGGTACTCGATGCCGTCGAACATCCGGCCGAGCACCCGCGCCGTGTCCCGGACGGACTCCTTGTGGCCGATCTGGGAGCCGGAGGGGTCGAGGTAGACGGTGTGGGCGCCCTGGTCGGCGGCGGCGACCTCGAAGGCGCAGCGGGTGCGGGTGGAGGTCTTCTCGAAGATCAGCGCGAGGTTCTTCCCCTGGAGCCGGCGCTGCTCGGTCCCGGCCTTCTTGGCCGCCTTGAGTTCGGCTGCGAGCTCGACCAGGCCGCGGAACTCGGCGGCGGTGAAGTCGAGCTCCTTGAGGAAACTGCGACCGGAGAGGTCGGTGGCCATGGGGACGCTCCAGAGTGGCGCTGACAGAGGATGATGGAAGTCTATACGATGCTCTGCATTGATATACGGAACAGTGGATCACATCACATGGTCCGTCACATGGTGACCGTCACGCGGCGTCCGTCACACCGCGTCCGTCACACCGCGTCCCGCTCCACGGGGCAGCTCATGCAGCGCGGACCGCCCCGGCCGCGCCCCAGCTCGCTGCCGGGGATCTCGATCACCTCGATGCCCTCCTTGCGCAGGTGGGTGTTGGTGGTGACGTTCCGCTCGTAGGCGACGACCACTCCCGGCTCCACGGCCAGCACGTTGCACCCGTCGTCCCACTGCTCGCGCTCCGCCGAGTGCACGTCCTGCGTGGCGGTGAGCACCCGCACCTTGTCCAGGCCGAGCGCCGCCGCGATCGCCCGGTGCATGTGCTCCGGCGGGTGGTCGCTCACCCGCAGCTCGCTCGCCCCCTCGCCCGGCCGGATCGTGTAGGAGCGCAGCATGCCGAGCCCGGCGTACTGAGTGAACGTATCTGCGTCCACCATCGTCATCACCGTGTCCAGGTGCATGAAGGCCCGCCGCTTGGGCATGTCCAGGGCCACGATGACGGATGCCGAGCCGGCCGCGAACAGGCCCCGGGCCAGCATCTCCACCGCCTGCGGGGTGGTCCGCTCGCTCATCCCGATCAGTACGGCGCCGTTGCCGATGACCAGGACGTCCCCGCCCTCGATGGTCGAGGGGTAGTCGACCTGCCCCTGCGACCAGTAGTGGAAGGGGCCCGCGCCGGTGAACAGCGGGTGGTGCCGGTAGATCGCCTCGAAGTGCACGGTCTCGCGCTGGCGGGCGGGCCAGCGCATGGCGTTGACGGACACCCCGTCGTAGATCCACGCGGAGGTGTCGCGGGTGAAGAGGTGGTTGGGCAGCGGCCCCAGCAGGAAGCCGTCCATGTCGAGGGCGTGGAACCGCACCGAGACCGGCTCGGCGTGCCGCTCCAGGAACTCCCGCTTGGTCATGCCGCCCACCAGGGCCTCCGCGAGGGCGGCGGAGGGCAGCCCGTCGAAGACCGCGCGCAGGTGGTCGGTGGCGAGCGGGCCGTACTCCTTCTCGTCGAAGACCCGGTCCAGTACGAGGTGGCGGGCCTCGGGGACCTCGAGGACCTCGCGGAGCAGGTCACCGAAGAGGTGGACGGCGACACCGCGGTCGCGGAGCACGTCCGCGAAACCGTCGTGCTCCTGGCGGGCCCGGCGCACCCACAGCACGTCGTCGAAGAGCAGGGCGTCCTTGTTGCTTGGTGTGAGCCGCTTCAGCTCCAGGTCGGGCCGGTGGAGGATGACGCGGCGCAGCCGCCCGGTCTCGGAGTCGACGTGGAATCCCATGCCGTACACATTCCCAGACCGGACGGCCTTTTGACCTCGCGTCGGCCGTCCCCGGTCAGCGCAGGCCGAGAAGTGCCGTCGGGGTGCCGATGACCTCCGGGGCGGCCAGGCCCAGCTTGGGGACGGCCAGGTTCGGGACGCCCGAGTTGCTCGCGTCCGGCATCGTCAGCGGGGCCCTGAGGACCGCACCGGGGGTGCGGGTGAGCAGGGTGGTGGCCGGGGACTCCAGGGAGCCCTCGCCGTCCGTCTCCGGCTCGCCCATCACGTTGGGCACCGGGGTGGTGAGACGGGTGGCCCCGAGGTCGGCGGCGATCGGGACCACCGGGAGCAGTGGGGTCGGCAGCAGGTCGCCCTGGTGGAACCGGGGCGCCTCCGGGGAGCCGACGAGCGGCACCGGGACCCCGGTGGCCAGGTTCGGGGCCGGCACGCCCAGCGTGGTCTCCACCGCCTCCAGCGGGACACCCACCGGGACCGAGTCGGCCACGGCCGGGGAGGCCGCGCCGGCCGCGGCCATACAGGTCATGAGCGCCGCAATGCTTCCGCGCGCGGTCATCTTCATAGGTGACGTTCCGTCCTTCCTGGGTCGCGGACACTCCGCTGCCCTGGATGAACGATCCCGCCGCCGCTTTCCCGGGGCTTCCGCGGGAAAGTTCCCCCATACGACCTAATTCGAGGCCGTACGGGGGCTGCCGCTTTACCCCGCACCTTTACCCGTGGGCGCTCACAGGCGCGGGTCGACCGGCTCCGACTCCAGGGCGAGCACCGCGAACACCGGCTCGTGCACCCGCCACAGCGGCTCCCCCGCCGCCAGCCGGTCCAGCGCCTCCAGACCGAGCGCGTACTCGCGCAGCGCGAGCGAGCGCTTGTGCCCCGGGAACCTCTGGCGCAGCCGCTCCAGCTGCTCCGGACGCGCGTACTCCGGACCGTAGATGATCCTCAGGTACTCGCGCCCGCGGACCTTCAGCCCGGGCTGGACCAGCCGGCCCCTGCCGTCCCGGGCGTACGCCTGGAGCGGCTTGACGACCATGCCCTCGCCCCCGGCGGCGGTCAGCTCCAGCCACCACTCGGTGCCCGCGCGGACGGACTCCTCGTCACCGGTGTCCACGTACACCCGGCGGGTCCGGCGCAGCAGGGGCGCGTCCGTGCCCTCGTCGGCGTCCGCGAGCCGGTCCAGCCAGGCGAGCTGCTCGTCGTGCGGTACGGCCGCCAGGGACCGGCCGGCCGCCGCGAGCAGCTGGAACGGCGCGAAACGTACGCCGTCCAGCCCGTCGGTGCTCCAGCAGTAGCGCCGGTACGCCTCGGTGAAGGCGGCGGCGTCGGCGGCCCGCCCGCGCTGGCGCTCCAGCAGCGCGCCGGTGTCCACGCCCCTGGCCGCGGCCGCCTCCAGGGCGGCGACGGCGTCCGGGAGGACGGCGCGGGAGGCGGCGCCCACGGCCGCGTACTGGTTGCGGAGCAGGCCCGTGGACTTCAGGGACCAGGGCAGCAGCTCCCCGTCGAACAGCAGCCAGTCCGTGCCGAGTTCCTCCCACAGGCCCGCACCGTCGACCGCCGCGCGCAGCCGGGCGAGGAACTCCTCGGTGACCCGCGGGTCCGGGAAGAAGGGCCGGCCGGTGCGGGTGTAGAGGGAGCCGGTGGGGCCGCCCTCGACCCCGAACCGCTCGCGGGCCGCGTCGGCGTCCCGGCACAGCAGGACGGTGGCGCGGGAGCCCATGTGCTTCTCCTCGCACACCACCCGGGCGATGCCGTCGGCCCGGTACTGGGCGAAGGCCTCGGCGGGGTGCTCCAGGTGGCCCTCCTCCCGGGAGGTGGCCGTCGGCGCCATGGTCGGCGGCAGGTACGGCACCAGCCGGGGGTCCACCGCGAAGCGGCTCATGACCTCCAGGGCGGCGGCCGCGTTCTCCTCGCGGACGCCGACGTTGCCCAGGTGACGGGTCTCCACGACCCGGCGGCCGTGGACGTCGGCCAGGTCGAGCGGGCGCCCCTCGTGGCCTCCCGGCACATCGGCGGCGAGCGGCTTGACCGGCTCGTACCAGACCTTCTCGGCCGGTACGTCGACCAGTTCGCGCTCGGGCCAGCGCAGGGCGGTCATCCGGCCGCCGAAGACGGCGCCGGTGTCGAGGCAGATGGTGTTGTTGATCCAGGTGGTGTCCGGGACGGGGGTGTGGCCGTAGACCACGACCGCCTTGCCGCGGTAGTCCTCGGCCCACGGGTAGCGTACGGGCAGGCCGAACTCGTCGGTCTCGCCCGTGGTCTCTCCGTACAGGGCGTGCGAGCGGACCCGGCCGGAGGTGCGGCCGTGGTACTTCTCGGGCAGTCCGGCGTGGCAGACGACCAGCTTGCCGCCGTCGAGGACGTAGTGGCTGACCAGGCCGGCGATGAACTCCCTGACCTCCTTGACGAACTCCTCGCTCTCACGCGAGAGCTGCTCGACGGTCTCGGCGAGGCCGTGGGTCTGCTGGACCTTGGAGCCCTTGAGGTAACGCCCGAGCTTGTTCTCGTGGTTCCCGGGCACGCACAGGGCGTTGCCCGACTTGACCATGCCCATGACCCGGCGCAGCACGCCGGGGCTGTCGGGGCCGCGGTCGACGAGGTCGCCCACGAAGACGGCGGTGCGGCCCGCGGGGTGGACCCCGTCCTCGTAGCCGAGCTTGGCGAGCAGGGTCTCCAGCTCGGAGGAGCAGCCGTGGATGTCGCCGATGATGTCGAAGGGGCCGGTGAGGTGGGTGAGGTCGTTGAAGCGCTTCTCCAGGACCACTTCGGCGGAGTCGGCCTCCTCCACCGTGCGCAGGACGTGGACCTTGCGGAAGCCCTCGCGTTCCAGGCCGCGCAGGGAGCGGCGCAGCTCGGAGCGGTGGCGCTGGATGACGCGGCGCGGCAGTCCGGCCCGGTCGGGGCGGGATGCGTTGCGCTCGGCACAGACCGACTCGGGCATGTCGAGGACGATCGCGATGGGCAGGACGTCGTGCTCGCGGGCCAGGCGGACGAGCTCGCGGCGGGACTCCTGCTGGACGCTGGTGGCGTCCACGACGGTGAGCCGTCCGGCGGCCAGGCGCTTGCCGGCGATGTAGTGGAGCACCTCGAAGGCGTCCTTGCTGGCGCTCTGGTCGTTCTCGTCGTCGGCGACCAGGCCCCGGCAGTAGTCGGAGGAGAGGATCTCGGTGGGCTTGAAGTGCTTGCGGGCGAAGGTGGACTTGCCCGATCCGGTGGCGCCGATGAGGACGACGAGGGACAGGTCGGTGACGGGGAGCACGCGGTGGGTCGCGCGGCCGGTCGTGCGGTCGGTGGTGGGGGTGCTCATGCTGCCTCGCCCTCCTTCGGGGTCTCGGTGGCGACGGTGAAGACGGCCATCTGGGTCGGGGCTCCGACCTCGGGGTCCTCGTCGCCGACGGGTACGTGGGCGACGGTGTAGCCGTGCCGGGCGGCGACACCGGCGGCCCAGGCGCGGAACTCCTCGCGGGTCCACTCGAAGCGGTGGTCGCGGTGGCGGACGTGTCCGGCGGGCAGGGACTCCCAGCGGACGTTGTACTCGACGTTCGGGGTGGTCACGAGGACGGTGCGGGGGCGGGCCGCGGCGAAGACGGCGTACTCCAGCGCGGGCAGCCGGGGCAGGTCGAGGTGCTCGATGACCTCGCTGAGCACGGCCGCGTCGTAGCCGGCCAGCCGCTTGTCGGTGTAGGCGAGCGAGCCCTGGACCAGCCGGACGCGGGAGCTCTGGCGCTCCCCCATCCGCTCCAGCCGCAGCCGCCGGGCGGCCGTGGTCAGCGCCCGCACGGACACGTCGACGCCGACGATCTCGGTGTACGCCGGGTCCTTGAGGAGTGCCTGTACCAGCTGTCCCTGGCCGCAGCCGAGGTCGAGCACCCGCTGGGCGCCGGCCTCGCGCAGTGCGCCCAGGATCGCGTCACGCCGGCGCACGGCGAGCGGAACGGACCGCTCCAGGGTGTCGGGGGTCTCGTCGGCGCCGTCCGCCGCACCGTCGCCCTCGACGGCGTTGTCGAGCTCCTCGGCCTCGCTCCCGTCGGCCTCGGCCAGCCGGGCCAGCTCCAGGCGTTCCATGGCGTTCTGGGTGAGCCGCTTGTGGCGGGCCAGGTAGCGGGCGGTGATCAGCGCGTGCTCGGGGTGCGCGGCCAGCCAGCCGTCCCCGGCGCGCAGCAGCTTGTCGACCTCGTCGGGGGCGATCCAGTAGTGCTTGGCGTCGTCGAGCACGGGCAGCAGTACGTACAGCTGGCGCAGGGCGTCCTCCAGCCTGAGCCCGCCCTCCAGCACGAGCCGCACGTAGCGGCTGTCGCCCCACTCCGGGAACCTCTCGTCCAGCGCGATCGGCACGCTCTCCACCCGGTCCCAGCCCAGCGGGCCGAACAGGCGGCGCACCAGCTCCGGTCCGCCCCGGGCGGGCAGCACCGGGATCTCGATCCGCAGCGGCCGCGGCCGGCCCGGCAGTTCGGGGCGCAGGGCGCACTGGCCCTTGAGGGCGGTGCGGAAGACCCCGCTGAGCGCGACGGCGAGCAGCGAGGAGGCCGCGTACGGGCGGTCGTTGACGTACTGGGCGAGGGCGGCGTCGGGTGCCCCGCCCCGCCCCTTGCCCTGGCCGCGCCGGACGAGCGCGACGGGGTCCACCTCGAGCAGCAGCGCCGCCGTGCACCGTTCGGCCGTGGCCTCGGGGTAGAACACGTGGGCGGTGCCGTGCGAGGTGGAGAACGCCTGCGCCTTCCCGGGATGCTTGTGCAGCAGAAATCCCAGGTCAGTAGCCGGATTCTCCGTCGTGCCGGTGGTGCTGATCGTCAGGAACATGCGTTCAAGCATGACCCGGGCACCGCGTTCCGGGCGAACGGATTTCCGGTGGTCAGTCGTCGGACGGGTCGGGTTCCCGGGTGCAGATGTGGCCGGACGGGCAGGCGGAGCAGCCCTTGACGGCGGCGAGCTCGGCGACGGCCTCGAAGAGCTCGCGGGCCCGGTCGGCGGATCCGATGCCCTCGTGCCCGGCGAACTCCTCCGGGTCGGGCTCGGTGCCCTCGGCCATGTGGGACCTGATGAAGGCCAGGGCCGCGAACTCGTCGGGGGCGATGTCGCCGGGGTGGGCGGGGACGCAGACCTTCGGGACGAGCGTGTCCTCCGGGGAGTCGGCGAACACCCAGGGCTCGCCCGGGCGTTCGGGGCGCCGGGTGACGATCCGCAGGAGGGTGGCGGGCGTCTCGGTGTCGACGAGGACGCCCCCGTAGGCGTGCAGTTCGTGCAGGCTCCTGCGGACCTGGTCGCCGGCCGGGTCGGCGCCGAGCATCTCCGCGGCCGCGGCGACCGGCAGCGGCGCCACCATGTCGCCCTGGCGCAGCAGGATGGTGCCCTCGTCGATGGCGACGTCGAGGTGCACGGCCTGGACGGGGATGCGGCCCGGGTAGAAGGCGCGCAGGCGCCCGAGGCGCCGTACGAGGTCGGCGGCGTCCGGGGTCAGGCGCGGGTCGTCGGCGGCGCCGGCGCCGGCGGACTTCGGGTCGACCCCGATCCACTCGTCGTAGCCGGGGGGCTGCAGCTGCTGGAGCGTGTAGGCCGCCTGGCGGCTGCGCCCCGGCTTGTTGGGCTTCCTGCGTCCCATGGGGGTTCCTCTCGCCCGTTGGGGGTGTCGGACCCTGAACAACGAGCGGGCCGGGCCGAGGTACGGCGGCCGCACCGCCCCGGCGGGTGATCCGGCCGGCGTCGCGCGAGGGCCGCCACGGGGGTCATGTCAGCGCTGCTTGGGGATGTTCAGCGGGCGGCCGATGTGCCAGTGCGGTTCGGTGCCGCTGTACGGGCACAGGTAGGCGATCCGCTCGTGCTGCCACGGCTGGATCCGGTTCATCTCGCTCGCGGCGTGTTCCGCCGCGGCCTCGTTCGCGAACTGCTTCTTCTCCCCGCACGCCCTGGAGCGGGTGATGCGGCGCCTGGCGGCGGCGCCCGTCCTGCTGGTGCGCTTCATCGGGACTCCTTCGTGGATACCCCACCTTCATGGCTTCGGCCTTCAGGGGGGTGGTGGCGGGGAGAAGTGCAATGCCTGCGGAGCAGGCCAGGGGAAACCGGATCGCCCCTGGGGGATTCGCAGTTCGGACAGCTCGACTGCCTCGACGACGTCTCCTCCGGGCCGCTCCGGCGCCCGGCCGTGCGCACCATGGCCGAGAACCGGAACCCGGCACGCGCCATCGGCGACGCGGCTCGGGCCGAGTTCCGGAGCGTGCCGGAGTGCGAAGCCGCCTGGTACGGGCGGACGGTGGCCGCTGTCGACCGCTCCTTCCCGTCCTCCGGGCCGTGCTCCCACGGCGGCGCTCTCGCCGGAAGGGTGCTGAACGTCCGCGAGTGGACGTGCCGAAGCCGCGGGACGACCCGCGACCGGGACGTCAACGCGGCGGAGAACCTTCTGGCCGCCGGACCGGCGGTGACAGCCTGTGGAGCTGGCGTAGGACCTCAACGGAGAACTCCGGGCGGGCGGTCGGCGACGAAGCAGGAAACCCCACGGCGCGAGCCGTGGGAATCCCCCTCGTTCGCGAGGGGAGGAAGTCAACTGTCCTGCCCATCCCAGCAAGCAGGGAGCCGACCCCAAAAGACAGTTCACCCGATCGAGTGATAGTCGGCCGCGCACCCTTGCCTTCGCCCCGCATCAGGCCAGGCGCGGCCCCAGGGCGGCGATGCGGTCCGGCCCGATGCGGCAGCAGCCGCCGATGAGCCGGGCGCCGGCCGTGCGCCAGGCCTCCACGGGCCAGGGGGCGGGGGCGGCGGGGGCGTTCCAGCTCCCGGTGGCGGCGTCCCAGACGGAGCCGTCGTTCGGGTAGGCCACCAGCGGCTTGGCCGTGACGGAGGCGGCGGCCGCCAGGGCGGGCAGCACGTCGGCGGGATCACAGCAGTTGACGCCGACCGCGATCACCTCGGGGGCGGCGGCCGCCAGGGCGAACGCCTCGGTGAGGGGCTGGCCGGCCCGGGTGCGGCCGCCCGCGACCGTGTACGTGAGCCAGGCGCGGGCCCCCGTACCGGCCAGCACCCGCAGCAGGGCCTCGGCCTCCAGGGCGTCCGGGACGGTCTCCAGCGCCAGGACGTCGGGGCCGGCCGCCAGCAGCGCCCCGATCCGGGGCCGGTGGAAGGCGGCCAGCTCCGCCACGGTGAGCCCGTACCGGCCGCGGTACTCGGAGCCGTCGGCCAGGACCGCCCCGTACGGGCCCACCGAGGCGGCCACCCAGACCTCCCGCGCGGCGGCCCGCGCGGCGTCGCCGGCCACCCGCACGCTCCGCTCCAGCAGGGCGGGCTCGTGGCCGACCTGGTAGCTCGCGGTGATCAGCACCTCGGCGCCGGCCCGGACGTACGCCGTGTGGGCGGCCTCCACCTGGCCGGGGCGCTCGGCGAGCACCCGGCCCGTCCACATCCCCCCGGACAGGTCGCAGCCCTGGTCGGCGAGCTGGTTGCTCAGCCCGCCGTCCAGGAGTACGGCCCTGCGGGCCAGGGCTTCGGCGAGCGGGCCGGTCGCACGGGGCACGGTCCGCGGTCCTACCGGCCGAGCTGGGACAGGACGCGGGCGGAGATCAGCTCCAGGTGGTCCAGGTCGTCGAGGTCGAGGACCTGGAGGTAGACGCGCGAGGAGCCGATGGCGGAGTAGGTGCCGAGCTTCTCCACGACCTCGTCCGGAGATCCGGCCAGGCCGTTGGCCTTCAGCTCGTCCACTTCGCGGCCGATGGCGGCGGCCCGGCGGGCGACCTCGGCGTCGTCCTTGCCCACGCACACCACCAGGGCGTTGGAGTAGACGAGTTCGTCCGCCTTGCGCCCGGCCTCGGCGGCGGCCTCGCGGACCCGGGCGAACTGGCGCCGGCTGTCCTCCACGGAGGCGAACGGCATGTTGAACTCGTCCGCGTACCGGGCGGCGAGGCGCGGGGTGCGCCGCGCGCCGTGCCCGCCGATGAGGACGGGCACCTTGGCCTGGGCCGGCTTGGGGAGCGCCGGGGAGTTCTCCACCTGGTAGTGGACGCCCCGGTAGTCGAAGGAGGCGCCGGGCTCGGTGGCCCACAGCCCGGTGACGATGGCGAGCTGCTCCTCCAGCCGGGCCATCCGCTCCGCCGGGAAGGGGATCCCGTACGCCTTGTGCTCCTCCTCGAACCAGCCCGCTCCCAGGCCGAGTTCCACCCGGCCGCCGGACATCTGGTCGACCTGCGCCACCTGGATCGCGAGGACGCCGGGCAGCCGGAAGGTACCGGCCGTCATCAGCGTGCCCAGCCGGATCCGCTTCGTCTCGCGGGCCAGGCCCGCGAGGGTGATCCAGGCGTCCGTGGGACCCGGCAGGCCGTCGACGGAGCCCATCCGCAGGTAGTGGTCCGAGCGGAAGAACGCGTCGAAGCCCAGGTCCTCGGTGGCCTTGGCGACGGTCAGGAGGGTGTCGTAACTCGCACCCTGCTGCGGTTCGGTGAAAATGCGAAGATCCATGCTCTCCATCCTGCCCTCCCCACCCCTGCCGGGTGAATCTGCGTCAACCGGAAGGTCCACCGCCCGCCCCGCCAGTGACCAGCGCCGATGGGGATCGTTGGCTCGGACGGAGCCGGACCGCCCGGCCCGCGCGCCGGCGGCCTCCCGCCGATGCGTCCACCGCCCCCTTCCGCACCGGAAGGGCCAGGGCCGAGGAGGCCGCCATGTCCCACGAGTCCGTGCCCGAGCATCCCGGACAGACCGGACAGGCAGCACACGACCACGCACGCCAGGAGTCCGCGGCACCCGCCCAGGGCGGCGCGCCGAAGGGCCTGCTCCAGCAGATGGAGGAGCTGATGGCGGCGCTGAACGCCGACCTCTCCCAGCTCGACGCCGACCTCCAGCACTCCGCGGACCGCACCCTCCCGGCCGCGCCGGCGGCCCCCGGCGGCCGCGCGTACGAGGGCGAGCTCCGCTCCGACCGCCACTCCGACCGGTCCTTCTGACCGCGCGGGGGTCCCGTCGCGCGCGGCGGGACCCCTCAGCCGCGCACCCGACCGGCCCAGGCCCGCTCCCGGCTCAGCTCACGCCCGACGCCGAGCCCCGTTCGCGTACGGACGCCGCCCGGCGCAGCAGTGACCGCACCCGGTCGCTCGACTCGTCCGCCGCGTCGATCGACTCTATGCACTGCCAGTACAGGCCCTCGTCGTCCGTCGCGCAGGCCACCCCGACGAGGGCTATGCCGACCTCGCCGAGCAGCTCCTGGAGCCCCAGCAGCGCCTGCCGTATGTCGGCCATCCCGGTCAGCTGCGCCGCCCTCGGCGGCTGTTCGGGCGGTCTTCCCTCACCCCGCAGGGCCGCCCGGTCGATGACCCCGCACCCTCTGCCGCCGGCTTCTCCCAGTCCCCGTGCCTCCGCTCTCAGTTCCGGCGGCCCGGTGACCGCCAGCCAGCTCCCCATGCCCTGCGCGAGCGCCTGGGCCTGCCAGGCCTCGCCCACGATGTCCCATGCCTCCCCGCTCCGTGCCAGCGCGTGCCGGCCGGCCGCGATGAGCCGTACCGCATCCATATGCCGTCCCCCGTCCGCACGACATCCCACCGTTCTCCACTACCCAGAGTGAAGGCAACGAGCCAGTAAAGCCAGGGGTATTCGGAAATCTGTGGACACAAACATGGTTGTGGACGACGCCATCACTCCGAAGAGTGACGATCTGGTGTCGAAGTACCGGTTACCGGGAAGCGGAGCTCGTTCCTCTCGATCTTCGCGGCCAGCGCATCCAGCACATCAACCCCGAGAACCTCACAGAACTGCAGCAGATACGCCATCACGTCGGCGACCTCGTCGGTCACTCTGTGGGCGCTTTCGGGCTTCTCCATGACCGCCGCCGACTGTTCCGGAGTCAGCCACTGGAAGATCTCGACCAGTTCGGCGGCCTCCACGCTCAGGGCCACGGCCAGGTTCTTGGGCGTGTGGTACGGGGCCCAGTCCCGGGCGGCCGCGAAATCGGCCAGCCGTCGCTGGAGTTGGTACAGCCGTTCGCCTTGCGGAGGAGCGGGCCCGTCACCCGTGGGTGCTGCGTCGTTCATGGGGACAGGTCTACCACTGAGACGCCGGGGACCCCCCGTCCGGTTCCCGCGGTCTCCTCGCCGACCGCCGCCACCAGCCTGACGTGCCCGCGGCCGCAGGACAGCATGGCCAGCCGCAGCAGTTCGGCGGCCTGCCGCCGGTCCAGCCCCCGGTCGAGGCCGTCGGCGAGGACGGTGAGGGCCTGGCGGGCGGAGAGCAGCTCGGCGGCCGGGTCCACTTCCAGCACCCCGGGCCCGGTGAGCAGGACCAGGGCCAGCGCCAGGAAGCGCAGTTCGCCGGCGCCGAGCCGGTCCAGGCCGGTCGCGGGGCGGCCGGGGCCGCGGTCCAGCACGGCGGCCACGAGCCCGGGGCCGCCGGCGGCCGCCCGTACGTCCAGCCCCGCGACCGGCCCGGCGCAGCCGGCCCGCGCCGCCCCGGCCAGCAGCGCGTGGCGGGTGCCGCATTCGTGGCGGGTCCGGCGCAGCACGTCGGCCAGGTTGCCGCAGTCGGTCCGCAGCCGGCCCTCGCCGGCCGGTACGGGCGCCCGCATCCGGCCGGGGTCCGGGTCGCAGGCGAACACCGCGCGCAGGGCCACCACCACCTGCTCGGCGGCGGCCAGCACCCGGCGCTGTCCCGCCGTGGACCCGGCGACGCGCAGCGGCAGCAGTACGGTGCCGAGGCGGTCGTCGGGCATCGGCGCGCGGGTCACCCCCACGGTGCCACCGGTGAACCAGGCGGCCTCGACGGTGCGCCGGCGCGGGTCGCGCAGGGCGGTGGTGAGCAGGATCCGGCCGTCCTGGGAGAGGCGTTCGCCGGCGATGCGCAGCACGGGCTCGGCCTGGACCGCGAGGTCGAGGCGGACGGGTCCGGAGGGGCCGTCGACCGTGCAGCCGAGGCTGAAGCCGCGCCGCCCGCCGCCGTCGGGCAGGGCCCGCTCGGGCACCCGGGCCCCGGGGTCGGGGAAGACCTCGCGCAGGGTGGCCCCGGAGGCGAGTGCGGCCAGCGCCCGGTAGGCGTCCAGGGCCTGGGTCTTGCCGCTGCCGCTGGGGCCGCCGAAGAGGGTCACGGGGCCCAGCGGGAACACGGCCGCCCGGTGCGGCCCGAAGGCGGAGAGCCGCAGCTCGGTCACGGTCGGGCGTAACGGGCTGTCGGCCGTGGGCTCGGCGCGCGGCGGTGTACCGGTCGCGGCGGAGGGCCCGCCGGGCCCCGCCGCGTCAAGGGTGGCGTCCATGGCCGGACGGTACGGTCCGCCCGGGTGCCTCCGCGCCCGCCGAACCGTTCCGCCGCCGCGACCTTCCTACGATCGGGGGACGGCTGCCGCCGCGATCCCCTCCACCTCGGTCCCGACCGGGGCCAGCAGGAAGACGTTGCGGTCGACCCGGTGCATTCCGCTGCCCAGGCCGAAGACCACGCCGCTGCTGAAGTCGAGGATCCGCTTGGCCACTTCGCTGTCCGCGCCGGTGAGGTCCAGCAGTACGGGGATCTGCGCGATCAGGTACTCCGCCACCTCCCGTGCGTCGGCGAAGATCTGAACCCGGATCACCACGAAGCGCCGCTGTTCCGCCGCGGCCGCGCCGGGGGCCTTGGGGATGGTGCGGTGGTCCACCCGGGAGGGCCATTCGTTGCGACTGCGCAGGGGTACCACCTGCGCGAGTCCCTCCCACTGCTCGTCGGTGACGTCGTACCTGCTCACCGGGCCGCCTCGGCCGTGCGCTTCATGTGCATCCACCCATCCTCTCGTGTTTCACCCGTTCAGCCCAACACCGACACGAAGGACGTAGGGTCGCCGCCATGACCAATGGCGACGAGGTCCGCACGTTGAGCGACATCGCGGGCTCCGGACCCGCCCCGCGCGGTGCCGCGGGGAGCGGCGGGCGGGCCGTACGGCCGCTGCGGCGCGAGGACGCGATCCGCAACCGCGCGCAGATCCTCGCCGCCGCGGAGCAGTTGTTCACCGAGCGGGATCCGCGCAGCGTGACGATGGACCACATAGCCAAGGCGGCCGGCGTCGGCCGGGCCACGCTCTACCGCCGGTTCCCCGATCCGGCCTCCGTGGCCGCCGCGCTCCTGGACGAGCACGAGCGGGTCCTGAGGGGGCGCCTCGCGTTCGGCCCGCCGCCGCTGGGGCCCGGCGCTCCGCCGGCGCGGCGGCTGGCCGCCTTCTACGCGGCGGCCCTGGAGCACCTGGAGCGGCACCTCCCGCTGGTTCTGGGCATCGGCCCCGGCCCGGCCCGGTTCGAGGGCGGCACGTACCGGCACTGGCGCGAACACGTCCGGGCCCTGCTCGTGGAGGCCGGCGCCGACGATCCCGACGTCAGCGTGGACGCCCTGCTCAGCCCGCTCTCCCCGGAGGTCTACCAGTTCCAGCGGCACACCCTGGGCTTCGCGCCCGCACGGATCGCCGAGACGCTCGGCCGGCTGGCGCGCGGGGTACTGCCCGACTCACGAATAGGTTAGGTTAGGCATACCTAAGTCAATCTCCGATGAGGGAGAGATCCGCATGCGCCTGCCCGGTGCCTCAGCCGCCACGCCCGCCGCCCGGCCCACCGGGGCCGAACTGGTCCGCTCGGTCCTGGCCGCCGCCCACTCGATGACGGTCGTCATCGACGGGGTGCGCCACGAGGTCCGCAACCTGGACGGCGGGGACGTGCTCGGCCGGCTGCACCTGCACCCCGCCGCACCCCCGGCCGGACATCCCGCCTCGCTGCTGAACGACGGACCGCCCGCCATCCGGCTGGAGTTCACCGACATCGCCCCGACGCCCGTACGCGACCGGGTGCGCGCCCGCGTCACCGTCCTGGGACACCTGCTGACCCCCTGGGCCGACGAGGGCTCCGCCCCCGGGACCACCACCTGCGTGGAGTACGGCCAGGCGGTCCTGGAGACCGCGCGGGGGACCTCGTACATCGGGCTGGACGAGCTGGACGAGGCCTGGCCCGACCCGCTGGCCCCCTACGAGGCCGGCATGCTCACCCACCTCCTCGACGACCACCCCGAGCTGGTCACCCTGCTGCTGCGGCTGGTGCGGCCGCGGCCCTCGGCCGCCGTCATCCGCGCGCTGCCGCTCGCCATGGACCGGTACGGGATCACCCTGCGTCTGGAGGAGCGCACCGGCCACCGCGACGTGCGGCTGCCCTTCCCGTCCGTGCTCGACGACGTCGACCAGGCGGGCACCCAGATCCAGGCACTGCTCAGCGCGGCCCGGCGGCGCTCGCACCGCAACTCGCTCCCCGCTTGAGGACCACTCAAGTCCGGGTGTCGAACCGGAATTCCCGCCGTCACCCGCTTCGTTGCCCTGTACATGAAGGCAATCACCTACAGCGCCTACGGAACTCCCGCCGCGCTGGAGCTCGTTGAGGTACCCGAGCCCAAGCTCGGCCCGCAGGAGGTCCTGATCCGCGTCAAGGCCGCCGGGGTCAACCCCGTGGACTGGAAGCTCGCCGCCGGGTTCCTCGGCCAGGTCCTCGAGGTCCGCCACCCCGTCATCCCCGGCTGGGACGTCTCCGGCGTCGTCGAGGCCGTCGGCCCCGACACGGACGAATACGCGGTCGGCGACGAGGTCTACGGCTACGTCCGCAAGGAGTGGGTGGAGCTGGGCACTTACGCGGAGCTGGTCACCGCCCCCGTCCGCAGCATCGCGCGCAAGCCCCGCACGCTCGGCTTCGAGGAGGCCGCCGGCCTCCCGCTGGTCGGGCTCACCTCCTACCAGGCGGTCACCCGCGCCGGGGTCGCGGCGGGACAGACCGTGGTCATCCACTCGGCCGCCGGCGGTGTCGGCTCGCTCGGCGTGCAGATCGCGCTCTCGCTCGGGGCCCGGGTCATCGGCACGGCGGGCGCCCGCCACCACGAGTACCTGCGCGAGCTGGGCGCCGAGCCGGTGCTCTACGGGGACGGCGTGGAGGACCGGATCCGCGAGCTGGCCCCCGAGGGCGTGGACGTGGGTCTCGACTTCTACGGCGACGGGGGCGTCGAGATGCTCCAGTCGGTGGTCCGGGAGGGCGGCCCGGTCATCTCCGTCGCCGACAACGACGCCGGCGACAAGGGCGCCAAGCACATCTGGGCGCGCGTCTCCAGCGGCGACCTGACCACCCTCGCGGAGCTCGCCGACGCGGGCCGGATCAGCGTCAAGGTCGGGCACGTGCTGCCGCTGGAGGAGGCCGCGAAGGCCTGGGAGCTGAGCGCGGCGGGCGGCACCAACGGCAAGATCGTCCTGACGGTCTGAGCGCGGGCGCGGCAGGGGCCGCGTGCGGTCGGTCCCGGACGCACGGGCGCGGCCCCCGGAGTGCGCGCTCCGGGGGCCCGCCCCGTTCCCCTCCCTCCCCTCGCCTACCGGGTGTGGCGGTTGACGGGGCGCGGCAGGCCGTAGTTCTCGCGCAGGGTGCGTCCGGTGTACTCGGTGCGGAACAGACCGCGGTCCTGGAGGATCGGCACGACCTGGTCGACGAAGTCGGTGAGGCCGGTGGGCAGGACCGGCGCCATGATGTTGAACCCGTCGGCGGCGCCCTGGGTGAACCACTCCTCCAGCTGGTCCGCGATCTGCTCAGGGGTGCCGGCGAAGACGCGGTGGCCGCGCCCGGCGCCGAGGCGGGCGATCAGCTCCCGCAGGGTGAGCCCGTCGCGGCGGGCGATCTCGGCGACGAGCGTGAAGCGGCTCTTGTTGCCGTTGATCTCCCGCTCCTCGGGGAGTTCGGGCAGCGGGCCGTCGAGATCGGCGCCGGTGAGGTCGGTGCCCAGCATCCCGGACAGCTGGGCGAGCCCGTACTCGGGGACCTGGAGCTCGGTGAGCTCCCGCTCCAGGGCCTTCGCCTCGGCCTCGGTGGCACCGATGACGGGAGCGATGCCGGGCAGGACGAGCAGTTCGTCCTCGCTGCGGCCGTACCGGGCGAGGCGGGACTTGAGGTCCTTGTAGAAGGTCTGGCCGTCGGCGAGGGTCTGCTGCGCGGTGAACACCGCCTCGGCGTACTGGGCCGCGAACTCCTTGCCGGACTCGGACGAGCCGGCCTGCACGAGCAGCGGGTACCCCTGCGGGGAGCGGGGCACGTTGAGCGGGCCCGCGACGCCGAAGTACTCCCCCTTGTGCGCGGCGGGGTGGAGCTTGCCGATGTCGGCGTAGATGCCGCGCTCCTTGTCGAGGACGATCGCGTCGTCCTCCCAGCTGTCCCAGAGCTTGGTGGCGACGTCGAGGAACTCGCGGGCCCGGTCGTAGCGCAGCCCGTGCTCCAGGTGCTCCTCGCGGTTGAAGTTGCGGGCCTCGTCGAGGGTGCCGGAGGTGACGATGTTCCAGCCGGCGCGGCCGCCGCTGATGTGGTCGAGGGAGGCGAACTTGCGGGCGAGGTTGTAGGGCTCGTTGAACGTGGTGGAGACGGTGGCGATCAGGCCGATGTGCTCGGTGACGGCGGCGATCGCGGAGAGCAGGGTGATCGGCTCGAAGCCGCCGAGGGCGTTGTACCGGGCCTTGCCCCACAGGGCCACGCCGTCCGCGAAGAAGATCGAGTCCAGCCGTCCGCGCTCGGCGGTGCGGGCCAGCTCCTGGAAGTAGCGCACGTCGGTGACGCGCTCGGGGCTGCTGGCCGGGTGCCGCCAGGCGGCGTCGTGGTGGCCGGCGTTCATCAGGAAGGCGTTGAGGTGGAGCGTGCGGGGTGCGGGCATGTCTGTTCCCTGGGTCGGGCGGGCGGGGACGGGGCGCGGGCCGGGGGTCAGGCGGGGACGCGCCAGAGGCTGAGGCGGCGTTCGATCGCCACCAGGACCTGGTTGAAGGCCACGCCGATCGCCGAGATCGTGACGATCCCCGCGTACATCTGCGGAATGGCGAAGTTGAACTGCGAGGCGTTGATCAGGTAGCCGAGGCCCGCCTTGGCGCCGATCATCTCGGCGGCCACCAGGACCAGGATCGACACGGCTCCGGCCAGGCGGATGCCCGTGAAGACGGCCGGGACGGAGGCCGGCAGGATCACCTTCTGGAAGAGCCTGGGGGTGGACAGGTCCATCGACCGGGCCAGCCTGACCAGGGTGGGGTCCGCGTTGCCGACGGCGCTGATGGTGTTCAGCAGGATCGGCCAGACGCAGGCGTAGACGACGATCGACACCTTCGAGGTCTCGCCGATGCCGAGGAGCAGGACGAAGACGGGCAGCAGCGCGAGGGCCGCCGTGTTGCGGAACAGCTCCAGCAGCGGGCCGAGGAACGCCGCGACGGGCCGGTACCAGCCGATCAGGAGCCCCAGCGGGACCGCCACCGCGACGGCGATGGCGAAGCCGCCGAAGGACCGGGTGAGGCTGGCCCGGGCGTGCTCGCCGAGCCGGCCGTCGCCGAGCAGCTCCCACCAGGCCCGGGCCACCTCGCTGACCGGGGGCAGGAAGGTGGCGTCGACCAGCCCGAGCCGGGGCGCGGCCTCCCACAGCGCGAGCAGGACGAGGATCGCCGCCGACCGCAGCAGCCCGGCCCGCAGCCACCGCAGTACGGGGACCCCCCGGGCCGGCCGGCGGACGGCCGGCGCGGCGGCGGCGGGGGCCGCCGGCCGCGCCTCATCCCGTACGGCGCCCGGGTCCGCGGAACGCGGCTCCGGGGAGACCCCGGACGCCTCCCCGGCGGGGGCGGGCGTGCCGGCCCGGCCGCGCGGGGCCGGCGCCCGCTCGGCGAGGGTGGCGGTGACGGGTGCATCGGTGCTCATACGGCGGCCTCTTCCTTCTCCAGCTGCTGGGCGCGGGCCACCTCGTCGTGGAGCAGGCTCCAGATCTCGTGGCGGTAGCGGGCGAACTCCGGGCTGGAGCGCAGGTCCTCGCCGGTGGCCCCGGTGAGCCGGTCCCCGAGCGAGACCGGGACGACCTCCTTGACGCGGCCCGGCCGGGAGGTGATGACCGCCACCCGCTGCCCGAGGTACACGGCCTCCTCGATGCCGTGCGTGATGAAGACGACCGTCTTGCCGGTCCGCTGCCAGATGCGCCGCAGCTCGTCCTGGAGGGACTCGCGGGTCTGCGCGTCCAGTGCGGCGAAGGGCTCGTCCATCAGCAGCACGTCCGGGTCGTACGCCAGCGAGCGGGCGATCGCGACCCGCTGGCGCATCCCGCCGGAGAGCTCGTGCGGATGCCGGTCCTCGAATCCGCTGAGGCCCACCAGCTCCAGGAACTCACGTGCCCTCACCGCTCGTTGCCTGCGCGGGACGCCGGTGGCCTCCAGGCCGAACTCGACGTTGCCGAGCGCGGTGCGCCAGGGCAGGAGCGCGTACTGCTGGAAGACGATGCCCCGGTCCAGTCCCGGCCCGGTGACGGGCTCGCCGTCGAGCAGGATGCGGCCTGAGGTGGGCCGGGTGAGGCCGCCGAGGAGGTCCAGGAGGGTGGACTTGCCGCAGCCGCTGGGACCGACGACGACCAGGAACTCCCCCGCCCCGATCTCCAGGTCGATCCCGTCGAGCGCGGTGAACTCGGCTCCTCCCCTGCCCCCCTTGACCGGGAACGTCTTGGTCACGGACTCGAACACGATCTTGGCCATGCCGGTTCAGCCCTTCCCCTGGCCGTTGAACTCGTTGGTGTACAGATCAGCGGCCTTGAGCTGGCCGGGCTTGATCTCGCCCCGCTCGCCGAGCCAGTCCAGCCACAGCTGGAACTCCTTGTCCTCGATCCGCCCGTACTGCCCGGCGACCCCGTAGGAGCGCCAGTACTGGAGGGTGGCGGTGTCCTCGTTGCGGCCGCGCTTCCTGACGATCTCGGTCTGGCGGGCGATGACCTCCTCGCGCGGGGTGGTGCGCGACCATTCGATGGCCTTGCCGACCCCGGTGACGAAGGTGCGGACGGTGTCCGGGTTCTCCTTCACGAACTGCTTCGTCATCACGTACGAGCCGGCGCTGAACTTGCCGAGCAGGTCGTAGTCGCTGAACAGGGGCCGGATCCCGCCGGCCGCCAGGGCCTTGTCCCGCAGTACGCCGCCGAGCACCCCGACCTCGATCTGCTTCTGCCGCAGCACCTGCTCGGTGTTGACGGGCGGCACGACGAGCGCCTCGACCTTCGCTGAATCCGCCTTCGATATCCCGTTGCGGCTCAGGTAGATGTCCAGGAGGGCCTGGGCGTGCGCGCCCAGGGTGTTCATGCCGACCTTCTTGCCGAGCAGGTCGCGGGCCGAGCGGATCGGGCTGTCCTCCAGGACGTAGTAGCCGCTGTACGCGTCCTGGTCGACCCCGTAATAGGAAATGACAGAGGTGATCGGGGCCTTGCTGGAGGCGAGTTTGACGATCGCGCCGTTGAAGGCGCCGCCGAAGTGGATCTGGCCGGTGGCGGCGGACTGGATGTCCTGCGGGCCGCTGATGGTGTTGCCGACCCATTCCAGCTTGAGGTTCCCGAGGTAGCCGAGGTCGGCGGCCAGCTCGGGGAGGGTGACGGCGCCCACGTTGCCCTGGTACTTGAGCGTGGTGACCTGGCCGCCGGAACGGCCGGGGCCGCCTCCGGTGGCGGTGGCCGTGCCGCAGCTCACCGCGGCCGCCGAGATGCCGAGCAGGGTGAGGAACTGGCGCCGGGAGCGGGTGGCCGTGGTGGGTGCTGCGGACATGACGGATCCTTGGGTTACGGGACGGTGGTGAGGGCGGGGAACGCGTCGGCGAACTCGTCGACGGCCTGGAAGAGGTCCAGTTCCGCCTCGGGGCGCAGCCGGTCGGGGCCGGCTCCGCGCTCGACGGAGGAGTCCAGGACGAAGCGCCCGGCGGTGACGTGCCGGGCGCCGAGTGCGGCGAGCACCGGGCGCAGGGCGTAGTCGATGGTCAGGACGTGGGCGAGGCTGCCGCCAGTGGCCAGCGGCAGGACGGTCTTCCCGGCCAGGCCGTCCTGCGGGAGCAGGTCGAGGAAGGCCTTGAGCAGCCCGGTGTACGAGGCCTTGTAGACCGGCGTCGCGATGACCAGGCCATCCGCTTCGGCGACGGCCTCCAGGGCGCGGCGGATCTCCGGCTCGCCGCGCCGGGCGGACAGCAGGTCGGCGGCGGGGAGGGTGCGTACGGGCAGGTGGGCGGTCTCGAACCCGGCGTGGGCCAGGCGCCGCAGCACGTGGTCGGCGACGACCTCGGTGCGGGAGTGGGCGGAGGGGCTGCCGGTGAGGGCGAGCAGCTTGGGCGGCACGGCGTACTCCGTTCTGGGGCGGTGGGGGTCAGGCGGAGGCCGAGGCTCCGGAGGCGATGCCGAAGGACGGCTCGGGAACGCTCTCGGGGCTGACCAGACGGGAGGGCACCCCGTCGGGCCCGACGGGGACGTCGCCGTCGACGGTGACGCGGCGCAGGGTGCGCTCGTGGTCGTCGGAGTCGTCGACGCCGTAGTGCTGGGTGGCACGGTTGTCCCAGATCGCGACGTCACCGGCCTGCCACTGCCACCGCACGGTGTTCTCGGGGCTCTCGATGTGCGCCTGGAAGAGGTCCACCAGGACCCGCGAGTCCCGGCCGGTCAGGCCCTGGATCCGCTGCACGAAGTTGCCGAGGAGCAGGGTCCGCTCGCCGGTCTCGGGGTGGACGCGGACCAGCGGGTGCTCGGTGAGGAACTTGGTGGAGGTGAACACCTCGCGGTACTGGGCGAGGGCCTCGGGGAGGGCGCCCGGCTTCAGGGCGGCGTAGTCGTACTCGTTGGAGTGCACGGCGCGCAGCCCGTCGGCGAGCGCCCGCAGCGGCTCGGGCAGGTGGGAGTAGGCGGTGGCGGTGTTGGCCCAGAGGGTGTCGCCGCCGTACGGGGGGATGGTGACGGCCCTCAGGATCGAGAACGCGGGGTAGGCCGGGACGAAGGTCACGTCGGTGTGCCACTGGTTGGCGCGGGCGCCGTGGTGGGAGTCGATGCCGAGGGCGTACCGCCCGTCCGCGGAGGGCACGGTGGGGTGCGCGACGGGCGTCCCGAGCAGCTGGGCGAAGGCCTCGTGGGAGGCCTCGTCGAGGTGGTCCTGGCCGCGGAAGAAGACGACCTTGTGGGCGAGCAGGGCGGCCCTGACCTCGGCGACGGTCTCGGCAGCGAGCTCGCCGCCGAGGCGTACGCCGCCGATCTCGGCGCCGATGCGGCCGCCGATCTTCGTGACGGTGGTGGCAGTGGCAGTGGCCATGAGGGCTCCTCGGTATTTATTTCCGCAGCGGAAGAAATGGGCGCAGGAGAGGTCCCGGACCCGGCGGGTACGCCGGTGCACGGCGGGACGGTGTTGCGGGAGCGGCCGGGGCGACACCCCGGGCCCGGCGGCGATCACGCGGCGGGGGTACGGGGCGGCCAGGGGCCGGCGGGTCGGGGGCTCAGGCCCCGAGAAGGGCCGGACAGCGGCCCGGACACCTGTCCGGCGCGGTACAGGGGCCGGAGGTGTGGAGCCGCGGGGCGAGGTGCGCGTTCGCGGTCATGGCTCGGAGCCTGTCAGCGCCGCCGCACGGGGTCAACCCCCGCCCCGCCCCCCGGCGGAGCCCTGCCACAGGGGCGCTGACCTGGGGCTTCTCCCCGCCGAGCGGCCGAAAACACCTGGCCGGATTTCACGGCGCCGCAACGCCCCCGCCATGTCGCTCCGCGTCGGTGGCCGGTGTGCCGCTGCGCGGGGCGGTCCCCTACCCGCCCTTCGCCCGTTCCCCGGGCTCCGTCCGGACCCCACCGGGGCTCCGCCCCCGGACTCTCGCGCCTCAACGCCGGCGAGGCTGGAAGTGCGGGCATCAGCCCCAGACGGACCGCGGACGCCGAGCGATGAGGAGCGCGTAGCGATCTGCTGCGCCTGGGTGCTCCGCAGGGGCATCCGGTCAACATTTGGTGCAGGCAGCCGGGCGCCTGCCCCGGAACCAGGCCCATACGGGCCCGGACGCCCGGCGGGCCGGCCCCCGGCCCCTCGCCTCATCGCCGAGAGAGCCGTCCCTCCGACCATGGACCGTGCCGTTCCTTTGGGGGTTTCCCGGCAGTCCTTTGTCTTTCCGGGGCGGGTCGGTCGGTCAAGGGTCGCCGAAGGCGATCACGCAGTGACGCGACCGAAGGGAGCGCCCTTGAGGGACCGGCACGACACGGAAGGACGATGGGACTGCCGGGAAACCCCCGAGCCCTCCCGGACACCGCCCAGGCAAGACACCCCCACCCCCACCCCCACCCCCACCCACTCCCCCACCCCCACCCCGGCATCATCAGGGCATGACGAGAATGGCCGGCGACAGCCGGGGCGCCGCCAATGCCGCCGCCGTGTTGCGGACCGTGCTGGATCACGGGCCCGTCGCCCGCAGCGGGATCTCGGCCCTGTGCGGCCTGAGCCCCGCCGCGGTGTCGCGACAGGCCACCGGGCTGCTGCGGGCCGGGCTGCTGCGCGAGCTGCCCGGGCCCTCACCGCATGCCGGGTCCGGGCGGCCGCGGGTGCCGCTCGACCTGCACACCGGGGCGGTCGGCGGACCGGTCGCCGCCGGGCTGCACATCGGGGTGCCCGCCTCCACCTTCAGCCTCGTCGACCTGCGCGGCCGGACCCTGGCCCGCCGCTCCCTCCCCCACCTCCCCCACCACGCCGGGCGGAACGACCCCGCCCGCATCGCCGCCGGACTCCGCGCCTTCCTCCGCGAGTCCGACACCGGCCGCCCCCTCCTCGGCCTCGGCGCCGCGCTCGGCGGCTGGGTCCGCCCCGACACCGGGACCGTCGTGCGCCATCCCGCACTCGGCTGGCACGACCGCCCCCTCGCCGACGAGCTCGGCGCCGCCCTCAAGCTCCCCGTACGCGTCGACAACCACGCCCGGGCCGTCGCCGCCGCCGAGATCCTGTTCGGGCACCCGGCGGCCCGCCGCAGCCTCGTCCACCTCTTCATCGGCAACGTCGTCGACGCCGCGTTCGGCATCGAGGGCACCGTCCACCAGGGCCCGGGCTCCGCCGCCGGCGACGTCGCCCACCTCCCCGTGCCCGGATCCGGCGCCGCCTGCGCGTGCGGCCGTACGGGGTGCCTCCAGGCGGCCGCCTCCGACACCGCGCTCGGCATCGAGGCCGTGCGGCGCGGGATCGTCCCCGACCCGTCGGTGCCGCTGCTGGCCGACGCCGCCGCGGCCGGGGACCCCCGTGCGGACCGCCTGCTGCGCGAGCGCGCCCGGGACGTCGGGCGGGCCGCGGCCCTCCTCCTCGACGTGTTCAACCCGGCGGTCATGGTCGTCACCGAACTCTCCAGCGTCCTGCACGAGGGGTACCTCGACGAGATCCGCGCCGCCGCCCTGGAAAGGTCCCGCGTGTGCGACGACCCCGCGCGGATCGTCGCCCCGCACGCCGGCCCGGCCGTACTACCCCAGGCCGCCGCGACGGTCCTGCTGGGCCCCCTGTTCCGAGATCCGGCGGCCCCCGCCCCAAGCCCCGCCCAACCCCCCGCCCCACCCCACCCGACCCCACCCCCCACCCCAGAGCTCATCTGAGAGGGCGAGATCACATCCGGTGGTTATGGCAACCGCCGAGTAGCCACCCCTAGCATTCGAGCCATGACGGTCCTGCCTGACGACGGGCTCTCCCTGGCCGCCGAATTTCCTGACGCGACACATGAGCAGTGGCAACGCCTCGTCGAGGGCGTACTGCGCAAGTCGGGCAAGGAAGTCACCGGCGAGGCAGCGGAAGCAGCACTGTCCACCAAACTCGAGGACGGGCTCATCACCCGCCCGCTGTACACGGCGCGCCCCGACGCGGGCGCCCCCGCCGCGGACGGCCCCGACACCGGCTTCCCCGGGTTCGCGCCCTTCGTGCGGGGCGGGACCCCCGAGGGCAACAGCGCCTCGGGCTGGGACGTGCGCCAGCGCCTCGCGGGCAGTGATCCGGTACGGGTCAACGAGGCGGCCCTCGCCGACCTGGAGAACGGCACCACCTCCCTCTGGCTGACCGTCGGCCGACAGGGCATCCCCGCCGAAGGCCTGGGCCGCGCCCTGAAGGACGTCTACCTCGACCTCGCCCCGGTCACCCTTGACGCCGGCGCCGACTACGCCGACGCCGCACGCGCGTTGCTCGCCCTGTACGCGGAGCGCGAGGTGTCCCCCGACGCCGCCCGCGCCGCGCTCGGCATCGACCCGCTGGGCCACGAGGCCCGCACCGGCGAGGCCCTGGACACCGCCCCCGCCGCCGAGATCGCCCGCGAGGCGGCCGCGTCCTGGCCGGGCGTGCGCGCGCTGACCGTCGACGCGCTGCCGTACCACGAGGCCGGCGGCTCGGCGGCCGAGGAGCTCGGGCTGTCCCTGGCCACCGGGGTCGCGTACCTGCGCGCCCTGACGGAGGCCGGCCTCGGCACCGAAGCCGCCTTCGGGCAGCTGGAGTTCCGCTACTCGGCGACCGCCGACCAGTTCCTGACCATCGCCAAGCTGCGCGCCGCCCGCCGCCTGTGGGCCCGGATCGCCGAGGCATGCGGCACCCCGGAGGCGGGCGCCCAGCGGCAGCACGCCGTCACCTCGCCGGTGATGATGACCCGCCGCGACCCGTGGGTGAACATGCTGCGGACCACCGTCGCCTGCATGGCGGCCGGTGTGGGCGGCGCGGACTCCGTCACCGTGCTCCCCTTCGACAGCGAGCTCGGCCTGCCGGACGCCTTCGCGCGCCGGATCGCCCGCAACACCTCGACCGTCCTCCTGGAGGAGTCGCACCTGGCCCGGGTGATCGACCCGGCCGGCGGCTCCTACTACGTGGAGCAGCTCACCGACGAACTCGCCCGCGCCGCGTGGGAGTTCTTCCAGACCGTCGAGCGCGCGGGCGGCCAGGCCGCCGCGCTGCGCTCCGGGCTGGTCGCGGAGCGGCTCGCGGCCACCTGGGCGGCGCGCTCGAAGAAGCTGGCCACCCGCCGCGAACCGGTCACCGGCGTCAGCGAGTTCCCGCTGCTGTCGGAGAAGCCCCTCGTCCGGGAGGCGGCCCCCGCCGCCCCGTCCGGCGGTCTGCCGCGGGTGCGGCGCGACGAGGCGTACGAGGCGCTGCGCGCCCGCAGTGACGCGCACCTGGAGGCCGCCGGCACCCGGCCGCGGATCTTCCTCGCCGCCCTCGGCCCGGCCTCCGCGCACACCGCACGGGCCACCTTCGCCTCGAACCTCTTCCAGGCGGGCGGAATCGAGCCCGTGCACGACCCGGTGTCCGTCGACGCGGCGAACGCCGCCGAGGCGTACGCGGCGAGCGGCGCGGACGGCGTGGCGGTGCTGTGCTCCAGTGACGCGCTGTACGAGGAGCAGGCCGCGGCGGTGGCAGCCGCCCTGCGCGGGGCCGGCGCGACGACCGTGTTCCTCGCGGGCAAGCCCGGCACCTGCGCCGACGCCGTGGACGAGTACGTATTCGCCGGCTGCGACGCGGTCGCCGTGCTGTCCTCCGTACTCGACCGGATGGGAGTCGCGCAGTGAGCAGCATCCCCGATTTCTCCGAGCTCGCCCTCGGCGCTGCCCCGAGCGGCGCCACCCAGGACCAGTGGCGTGCCGCGGTGAAGGAGTCCACCGGCACCACCCCCGCCGACCTGCTGTGGGAGACGCCCGAGGGCATCGGCGTACAGCCGCTGTACACGGGCCGGGACCTGGAGGGCCTGGACTTCCTCCAGACCTACCCGGGTGTGGCCCCGTACCTGCGCGGCCCGTACCCGACGATGTACGTGAACCAGCCCTGGACGATCCGGCAGTACGCCGGTTTCTCCACGGCCGAGGAGTCCAACGCCTTCTACCGGCGCAACCTGGCGTCCGGACAGAAGGGCCTGTCGGTCGCCTTCGACCTGCCGACGCACCGCGGCTACGACAGCGACCACCCGCGCGTGACGGGCGACGTCGGCATGGCGGGCGTGGCGATCGACTCGATCTACGACATGCGGCAGCTGTTCGACGGGATCCCGCTGGACAAGATGTCGGTGTCGATGACGATGAACGGCGCGGTGCTGCCGGTCCTCGCGCTCTACATCGTGGCGGCGGAGGAGCAGGGCGTCTCGCCCGACAAGCTCGCCGGGACCATCCAGAACGACATCCTCAAGGAGTTCATGGTCCGCAACACCTACATCTATCCGCCGAAGCCCTCGATGCGGATCATCTCGGACATCTTCTCCTTCACCTCGCAGAAGATGCCGCGCTACAACTCCATCTCGATCTCCGGGTACCACATCCAGGAGGCGGGGGCCACGGCGGACCTGGAGCTGGCGTACACCCTCGCGGACGGCGTGGAGTACCTGCGGGCCGGTCAGGGCGCCGGGCTGGACGTGGACGCGTTCGCGCCGCGCCTGTCGTTCTTCTGGGCGATCGGCATGAACTTCTTCATGGAGGTCGCGAAGCTGCGCGCCGCCCGCCTGCTGTGGGCGAAGCTGGTCAAGCAGTTCGATCCGAAGAACGCCAAGTCCCTCTCCCTGCGCACCCATTCGCAGACCTCGGGCTGGTCGCTCACGGCGCAGGACGTCTTCAACAACGTCACGCGCACGTGCATCGAGGCGATGGCGGCCACCCAGGGCCACACGCAGTCGCTGCACACCAACGCCCTCGACGAGGCCCTCGCGCTGCCGACGGACTTCTCGGCGCGCATCGCCCGCAACACCCAGCTGCTGCTCCAGCAGGAGTCGGGGACCTGCCGGTCGATCGACCCGTGGGGCGGCAGCGCGTACGTGGAGAAGCTGACGTACGACCTGGCGCGCCGGGCCTGGCAGCACATCCAGGAGGTCGAGGCGGCCGGCGGCATGGCGCAGGCCATCGACGCGGGCATCCCGAAGCTGCGCGTGGAGGAGGCCGCCGCCCGTACGCAGGCGCGGATCGACTCCGGCCGGCAGCCGGTGATCGGCGTGAACAAGTACCGGGTGGAGAACGACGAGCAGATCGACGTCCTCGTCGTGGACAACTCCTCGGTGCGCGCCCAGCAGATCGCCAAGCTGCGGCGGCTGCGCGAGGAGCGCGACGAGGCCCGTACGCAGGACGCGCTGCGGGCGCTGACGAACGCGGCCGAGCGCGGTGCCGGCCAGGGTCTGGAGGGCAACCTGCTGGCGCTGGCGGTGGACGCGGCGCGGGCCAAGGCGACCGTCGGTGAGATCTCCGACGCACTGGAGAAGGTGTACGGGCGGCACGCGAGCCAGATCCGTACGATCTCGGGTGTGTACCGCACCGAAGCAGGCGAGTCCCCGTCCGTGGAGCGCACCCGTGCGCTCGTCGACCGGTTCGAGGAGGCGGAGGGCCGCCGTCCGCGCATCCTGGTCGCGAAGATGGGCCAGGACGGCCACGACCGCGGTCAGAAGGTCATCGCGACGGCCTTCGCCGACCTGGGCTTCGACGTGGACGTCGGCCCGCTGTTCCAGACCCCCGCGGAGGTGGCCCGCCAGGCCGTGGAGGCGGACGTCCACGTGGTGGGCGTCTCGTCACTGGCGGCCGGCCACCTGACCCTCGTACCGGCGCTGCGCGAGCAGCTGGCGGAGGAGGGGCGCGAGGACATCATGATCGTGGTGGGCGGTGTGATCCCGCCGGCGGACGTCCCGACGCTGCTGGAGATGGGTGCGACGGCGGTCTTCCCGCCGGGCACGGTCATCCCGGACGCGGCCCACGACCTGGTGACGCGGCTGGCCGCGGACCTGGGCCACGAGCTGTAGGCGGCGCCGGGTATGCCCCCGAAGATCGACATCGACGTGTACGTGAAGGGCGTGCTCGACGGGAAGCGCGCGCACATCGCGCGCGCCATCACCCTCGTCGAGTCCACCCGGGCGGACCACCGCACCCTGGCCCAGCGGCTGCTGACGGAACTCCTGCCCCACACGGGCAAGGCGCGCCGGATCGGCATCAGCGGGGTGCCGGGGGTGGGCAAGTCCACCTTCATCGACGCGTTCGGCTCGATGCTGACGGGCCTCGGGCACCGGGTCGCGGTCCTCGCGGTGGACCCCTCGTCCACGCGCACGGGCGGCTCCATCCTGGGTGACAAGACCCGGATGGAGCGGCTCGCGGTCGACCCGGCGGCCTTCGTGCGCCCCTCCCCCTCGGCCGGCACGCTGGGCGGGGTCGCGAAGGCCACGCGCGAGTCGATGATCGTGATGGAGGCGGCGGGCTACGACGTGGTCCTCGTCGAGACGGTCGGCGTGGGCCAGTCGGAGACCACGGTGGCGGGGATGGTGGACTCGTTCCTGCTCCTCTCCCTGGCCCGTACGGGCGACCAGCTCCAGGGCATCAAGAAGGGCGTCCTGGAACTGGCGGACGTCCTCGCGGTGAACAAGGCGGACGGCCCGCACGAGCGCGACGCGAAGGCCGCCGCCCGGGAGCTGTCGGGCGCGCTGCGTCTGATGCACCCGGCGGACGCGGCGTGGACCCCGCCGGTGCTGACGTGCAGCGCGCGGGAGTCGGCGGGCCTGGACGAGGTCTGGAACCGCCTGGAACAGCACCGTACGGTCCTGGAGACGGGCGGCCGGCTGGCCGCCAAGCGGGCGGCGCAGCAGGTGGAGTGGACCTGGGCGATGGTCCGTGACGAGCTGCTGGAGCGGCTCCGGTCGAACCCGGCGGTGCGGGAGCTGGCCCCTGGCCTGGAGGCCGCCGTCCGCACCGGTACGGTCACCGCGACCTCGGCGGCGGACCGGATCCTGGGGGCGTTCGGGGGCTGAGCCCGTGCCCTGACCGGGCCCGTCGCCGTGTCATGCGGAGGCGGGCCCGTCCGCTTCGTCGGGCAGGGGGTGCTGCTCCCGGAGGATTGCCAGCTTCACGGAACGCGGCAGCCGGTCGGCACCGCGGATGCGGTCGGGGCTCGTTTCCACGGTGAGCGCCACCAGGCCGGCCAGTCCTGCGAGCGCGGTGACGTCGAGGTCCCCCTCCGCGGTGACGTCGCCGAAGAGCGCGCACCGCTCCAGCCCGGGGAAGAGTGCGGGGATGCGTCGCACGGCCCCCTGGAGCCCCCTCTCTCCGGGCCGGCAGTCGAGGAACAGGTCGACGAGGTCCGGCAGCGTCACGTCCGCGGGAAAGGCACCGAACGCCGAGACCTCCAGAATGAGCGTGTCGAGCTCCCGCAACCCCGTGAGCGCCCGCAGGTCGAGATCCGGGGACGCGTCGAAAATGCTGAGCTCCCGGACCTTCAGCCCGCTGAGGGCGGAAAGGTCCTTCAGCTCCGCGCACTGGCTGATGCCGACCTCCGTCAGAGCGGACTGGCCTGCCAGGAAGCCCAGGTCGGAGAGGTCCGCGCCTTGGAACACGATGCGCCTGGGGCTCCGATGGCCGAGGTAGGACGTCAGCGCCTCCGGTGAGACGCCCCTCCTGACGTCCAGTTGGCACACGTCCAGTCCGAGACGGTCGAGCTGGCGGAGGTGATCGTCGGACCTGACGGTGTAGAGGAGGCCGTCCGGGTCCAGGTGTGCGATGACCTGCTCGGCGTAGTCGGCGCTGTCGAACCGGTACCAGCTCCGCATGATCTGGGAACGCACCTCGCGGAAGTGGTGCTGGGCGAACTGCGCGAGGAAGGGGATCGCTGCTTCCGAGGTGACGTGCGAGGCCGCGATGACCGTGTGGTACGCGTCCATGTCGCCGAGGTCCGCCGGGCCGGGCAGAAGGCCCAGGATCAGGGGACCGACCTCGGCGAGGGCTCGCGCTTCGTCCTCGTCCTGCGGCGGGATGAGGGTCTCGGTGCGCGCCTCCACCTCCCGTCGCGTCTCGGGGGCGAGCGTGGTGGCGTGCTCCAGGCAGGCCGCTGCCAGGAGGTAGACGCGCGCCTTCACGCGCCGGTCGGTGGAGCGGTCGCCGAGGTCCAGCAGGTCACGGAAGATCGCCACGCGTTCGGCGGGACGCGCGAGGGCGACCGCCATGCGAATGACGTCCTCCCACTGGTCGTCGGCAGCGTGAGCGGTGAGCAGCCCGAAGTCACCGTCCTCGACGGCGGCCCGGGCGCCGAGGAAATCCTGGAAGGTGCGGTGGACGAAGTCCACGGTGCCGGGGGCCGGTTCACGGAGCAGGCCGCTGCGCTGGAGGAAGTGCTCGAACACCACGGGTGCGTCGCCCAGCGCCGCCGCCTCCGGGACGGCGGGGAGAGCGCGGGCGATGATGTCCTCGGCCCGTGAACGGTCCATCTCCGTACGGCCGTTCTTGATCAGCCAGTACGCGAGCCGCTGGAGCAGGTCGAGCTGCGGCTCTTCCCGGAGGTCCGGGAGGCGCATGTCGCGCTCGCGGTCACGGCGGCTGAGCAGCATGGAGAGCGCGGCCTCGTAGAGGTCCCTGCGGCCGTGCGGGAGGAAGCCTCGCCGGTCCCGGTGGAGGGCGCAGATCAACCCGCACATCAGCGGGTTGGTGGCGAGCCGGCCGAGGTCGGCCTTGACGCGTACGGAGGTGAGGAGCTGGGCCTCGTACGCTTCCAGCTCCTCGTCCTCGTCCGTGCCCCGGCGGGCCGCCGCGTGCCAGCGCCGGATGAACGTGGCGGCCTCGGCCGGACCCATCGGGGACAGGGTCATCTCGGCGAAGCCGTCCTCCGCCAGCCAGTCCATGCCGACGGCGGAGGGGCGGGAGGTGACGAGCCAGCGGTTGTCTCCGTCGTACAGGTCCATGAGGTCCCGCAGCCAGGTGCGGGTGCGTTCACGCTCGCGCTCGGGGACCTCGTCGATGCCGTCGATCAGGACCAGGGCCCGTCCGGAGGCCAGCACCCGGTGCGCCCAGCCGTCGGGCTGGCTCCCGCCGAGCGGGCAGCCTGCGGCGGTGAGGAAATCCCGCGGCTCGGGGAGCCGGTCGCCGTGGCGGGTCAGGGTGCGCAGGGGCAGTACGAAGGGGATGCGGTCGTCCAGGTACGACATCTGCGGCGGGAAGTCCTGGCGGGCGGCGGAGACGGCCAGCCACTGCACGAGGGTGGTCTTGCCGGAACCGGCCTCACCCCGCAGCAGGACCCGAGGAGTGTTGGCGAGGGCCTGGTCCGCCGGCTGTGTGGCGACGGCGTGGAGGTACTCCCTCAGGGTCTCCAGAGCCTTGACGCTGTCGCCCGTGGCACGGGCGATCCCGTCCGTCTCGTCGACGGTCCAGCCCTCGGGGTGCTCCTCCGGCTTCCACGACCTGGCCACCTCCAGGCTCAGGTACGCCGCGTCCAGCGGCCACCGGTTCGGGGTGTTGCCCAGGTCGATGCCGTAGATGGTGAGCTTCGCGTGCCTGCGGGCCACGTACGGGAGGTACAGCTCCTCGAACGCGGCGTCCTCCGCCCCCGGAAGGGGGTCGCGGCGGATGAGTTCGTCCACCTTGGCCGTCAGCTCGGCGATGCCCCGGGTCTGGGACACCAGGGCGTGGGGGACGAAGGTCGAGCGTTGCGTGAAGAAGTTCAGGATGTGCAGGCAGGCGGCGTCGAGCAGGCGCTCGTAGAAGTAGGTGGCGTCCGACGTCAGTTCGCGCTCCGGACGGCCGGCGGCGTCCCGTAGCGCGCGGGCGAACGCGGCGGGGCCCAGCCGGACCGCGTCCACGTCGCTGATCGTGAGGTCGCCGAGGGCGTGCAGCGTGGTGGCGAGGGCGTCGGCGACGGACTGTTGTTCGTCGGCCGCGATGGGGCGTTCGCCCGTGCGCAGGGCCCGCCGGACCAGTTTCGCCGCCAGAGCCCGCAGGTCGGACTGTGTCAGGGTGCGCTTCTCGCCGGTGAAGGAGACGTACCCGGAGATCCTGATCGGCTTGTCGACCAGGCCCGCGCCGGGGCCTTCCGTGACGAAGAGCTGCCTGACGAGCGGGCCGATGGCCGCCGAGGCGATCCGCATGCCGATGATCCCGGGCTCCATGTCCGCGTCCCCCCACGACGTCGTGTCCGTTGCGAGGATCCTATGGGGCCCGGAGTCGTGCGCCGCGAAACCCTACGCGTCGACCAGCACCGGGTCCGGCGTACCCAGGGCCGCGTGCAGGGCCCGGGTGCGGGCGGCCGGGTCGGTGGCGGACAGCAGGGCCGCGAGGACGGCGATGCGGGCCTGGCCGGCGCGGAGCGTGCCGGTGGGGACGGCGCCGGCGGCGACGAGGTCGACCGCGCCACCGTGCGTGTAGATCTCGGTGACCGGGCCGGCGGCGACCCGCGTGGTCAGGGCGACGAGGACGCCCCGGGCGACGGCGGCCCGTACCGCTTCGACGATCTCGGGGGTGGCGTTGCCGGCGCCGGTGCCGATGAGGACGATGCCCTGGGCGCCGGCGTCGACGGCGGCGTTCAGCAGCAGCGGGTCGGCGTCGGCGTGGTGCATGACCATGTCGACGCGCGGCGGCAGCTCCGGCATGGCGGGCAGGGCGAGGGGGGCCGGGCGCTCGGGGTGGCGGAGCACGGCGACCTTGCCGAAGCCGATCTTGCCGAGCAGTTCCTTCGAGGGGTCCGCGAAGGCGTCCAGGGCCACGGCCTGGGTCTTCACGGTGCCGCGGGCGGCGTGGACCCGGCCGGCGAAGGTGATCAGGACGCCCAGCCCGCGCGTGGTCGCGGCGGTGAGGAGGGCGTCGTAGAGGTTGCCGGGGCCGTCGCCGTCGGCGGAGCCCATGGGGAGCTGCGAGCCGGTGAAGACGACGCTGCGCGCGTCGTGGTGGTGCAGGTCGACCAGGAAGGCCGACTCCTCCAGGGTGTCGGTGCCGTGGGTGACGACGATGCCGTCGACGCCGGGGTCGGCGAGGACCTCGTGGACGGTGCGCAGCAGGGTGAGCTGGTGGGCGGTGGTGAGGCGGGGGCTGTTCACGCTGAACAGGTCGACGACGTCGACGCTGACGCCCTCGGGCAGCGGCGCGGTGGCCATGACCTCGCGGCCGTCCGCCTCGGCGGCGAAGCCCGAGCCCATCCACCGGCTGGCTATCGTCCCGCCGGTGCTGATGACGACGATGCGCCCCATGGCCACCCTTCCTTCGTACAGATTTTCTGGAGGGGGCAATGATAGTGAGATCTACGCGCAATGCGATTGCGCGTTTGAGCCGAACCGTAATAAAAGCTGAGCGATAATTGCGTGATGGATGCGATTGACCGTGAAATCTTGCGTGAGCTCCAGCGCGACGGCCGGCTCAGCAACCAGGAGCTCGCCCAGCGCGTGGGCCTGACCCCCTCCCCCTGCATGCGCCGGGTGCGGCAGCTGGAGCAGGACGGGGTGATCCAGGGGTACCGCGCGGTGATCGACCCCGACGCGGTGGGCCGAGGCTTCGAGGTGCTGGTGTCGGTGGAGGTCCGCCGGGACCGGGAGGCCGTCGAGGCCTTCGAGGCGGCCCTCCAGGACATCCCCGACGTGGTGGAGGCCTACCGCCTCTTCGGCAGCCCGGGCTGCCTGCTGCGCATCGCCGTCGCGGACCTGCGCGCGTACGAGCGGCTGTGGATCGAGCGGCTGACGGCGCTCTCCGGGGTCACCGAGGTCAACTCCCAGATCATCATGAAGCGCGTCAAGGACCCCACGGGCCTGCCCGTGTGAGCCGGTGCGACCCTCCCGGCCTGCGGATATCGCCGCGGGCCGGGAGGCGCACGGCGAGCGATAACCCTCCAATAAGGCCCCCGCATAGCTTCTGGAATCCAGAACGGATGCTCACACCAGAAGGGGGTGCCGCATGGACTTCCGGCTGCTCGGGCCGATCGAGGCCAAACGGGGAGGCGGCGCTACGATCCCGCTCTCCGGTTCGAAGGTGCACACGGTGCTCGCCGCGCTGCTGCTGTCCGAGGGACGCGTGGTCTCCGATGCACGGCTCAGCGCGCTCCTGTGGGGGTGGGACCCGCCGGCCACGGCGAGCGCGCAGATCTACACGTACATGTCCAGGCTGCGCAAGCACCTCGGCGAGGAGATCGAGATCGTCCGGCGCCAGCCCGGCTACGTGCTGCGGGCGCCCGGGGCGTGGATCGACCTGACCGAGTTCACCCGGCTCGACCGGCTGGGCCGCGAGGCCCTCGCCGAGCGGCGCTTCGAGGAGGCCGGGGCGCTGCTGCGCGACGCGCTGGACCTGTGGCGGGGCACCGCGCTGGCCAACGCGACCGAGCAGATGATCGAGGCGGAGCTGCCCCCGCTCGAAGAGGCCCGGATGATCGCGCTGGAGAGCCGGATCGAGGCCGACCTGGCCGTCGGGCGGCACGAGCAGGTGACCGCCGAGCTGACCGGGCTGGTCGCCGAGCACCCCGTACGGGAGCGCCTGCGCGCCCAGCTGATGACGGCCCTGTACCGCTGCGGGCGGCAGGCCGACGCGCTGCACACCTACTACGAGGGGCGCGCGGTCCTCGCCGACCAGCTGGGCGTGGACCCGGGCGAGGCGCTGGGCTCCACCTACCAGGCGGTGCTCGGCGGCGGCCTGGGCCTGGCCTCGGCCGCGCCCCCGGCGTCCGCCGCGGACGGCGCTCCGGCGGCCCCGGCGGCGCCCGCGGGGCGGGCCGCGCCCTCGACGCTGCCGGCGCCCTACGGGGAGTTCACCGGCCGCGGGGCCGAACTGGCCGCGCTGCGCGAGCGGCTGACCCGTGAGGACGGCCGCCCGCGGCGGCTGCTGATCACCGGCATGGCCGGGGTGGGCAAGACGGCGCTCGCGGTGCGCGCGGCCCAGGACTGCGCCGCGCGGTTCCCGGACGGGCAGCTGTACGTGGAGCTGTGCCATCCGGACGGCGCCCCGAAGGAGCCCGCCGAGGTGCTGGTGCGGCTGCTGCGCGCCCTCGGGGAGCCGCCGCCGGCGGCCGCCGCGCAGGACCTGGAGGAGCTGGTGCGGCTGTACCGGACCCGGACATCGGGCGCCCGGCTGCTGGTGGTGCTGGACGGCGCGGTGGGCGACCGGCAGGTGGCCCCGCTGCTGCCGGGCGGCCCGGAGGCGGCGGTGCTGATCACCAGTCAGGCCCGGCTGGCCCGGGTGGCGGGCGCGGACACCACCGCGCTGACCCCGGTCGACGACGACGAGGCGATGGAGCTGCTGGCCTCGCTGGCCGGCCGGGACCGGCTGGAGGCGGATCCGGACGCGGCCGACGACCTGGTCGCGTACTGCGCGGGGCTGCCGCTGGCCCTGTCGGTGACCGGGGCCCGGCTCGCGGCCCGGCCGCACTGGCCGGTGGCCCGGCTGGCGGCCCGGCTGGCCGATCCGGACGGCCGGCTGGCCGAGCTGGCGTACGGGGACGTCAGCGTGCGCGAGGCGCTGGTGCACTGCGTACGCCGGGTGGGCGGCCCGGAGCTGGCCGCACTGACGGGGCTCGCCGACTGGGACGGGGAACCGTTCTCCGCCCAGTACGCGGCGCTGGTGCTGGGCTCGGCGGAGGAGGAGGCGGAGTCTGCCCTGGACGCCTTGGTGGACGGCGCCCTGATGGAGCTGTCCGGGCTGGACGCCCAGGGCAGGCCGCTGTACCGGTGCAATGACCTGGTGCGGCTGCTGGCGGCCTCGCTGACCACGCGTGACGCCTTCCCCTCCGCGGTGCGGTGAGCGTGCGGCGGGCCGGGCACCTACGGGGCTGCGCTCACCAGGAGCTGTGGGAGCGCGGCTGGAAGGTGCCGGCCGGCCGCAGGGCGGGCTCGATGGTCTCCCGGACGATCGTCCACACGTCGGCGACGACCCGCTCGCGCGGCGGGCGCGGGGACTGGGAGAGGGCGTCGGCGGCGATGGCCCAGGCGGACGCGACGGCGGCGGTGGCCCGGACCTCGGCGGAGGGCTTCGCGGCCTTCGCCCGGGCCCGGCCGACGTCGATGCGGAACGCGAGTTCGGCGGCCTGGCCCAGCTGGACCTCACGGATGAGCCGGGTGACGGGGAGCGCGAAGACGGCGGGCGAGAGCGGGTGTTCGTAGACCCGGCGGACCCAGGTGGAGAAGCGCAGCCGCTCCCGCTCCTCCCAGCCGCCGCGCGCGGCCGGGCCCGGGTCGTCCTGCTCGACGGCCTCCGCGATCCGGGTGAAGTAGTCGTCCAGGTCCTGGGCGGTCAGGCCCAGCAGCCCGGTGCCGGCCGGGGCTTGGGACGCCGGGCGACCGTGGACGGGGTTGGCGGCGATCAGCTCTTCCACGGGGAAGAAGGACTCGATGGTCATGGCTCTGCGGGCCTTTCGCTGAGGCGGTACCGGGGCGGTCGGGCGGGGACGGGGTGCGTGCGGGTGCGTGGCGGGTGCGCGGGATCAGGTGGCGGTCGGCTGGTCGGTGTGGTGGTGGACCGGGCCATGCGCGGCGGGTCCCGCCGGCCGGGCCAGTGCCACCGCGACGCCGTCGAAGACCCGGAGGTCCTCGACGGTCCAGGCGCTGGTGCGGCCGCGGTGGGTATGGGTGATCCGGACCGGTCCGGTGCGGGCCGGATGGGTTTCCAGCAGGCCGAGTTCGACGCCGGACAGGCCGAGGCCGGTGGCCTTGACCACGGCTTCCTTCCGGGTCCAGATCCGGTGGAAGGCCGCGTCCCGTTCGGGCCCCTGGGGCAGGGCGGCCAGGTGGGCGCGCTCGGCGGGGGTCAGGTCCGGGTCGGTGGTCGCCGAACGGCGTACGGGGCGCAGGGCCTCGGCGTCGATGCCGATCGCGGCGCCCGCGCCGAGTACGAAGACCCCGCAGCCGTTCGTCCGGCTCATGCTGAGGGCGAGCGGCACCGGCGGGACGACCAGCCGGGGCGGACCGTGGCTGCCGTCGCCGCAGCCGGGACAGTTGTCCCGGCCGAGGGCGATGTCCCGGGGTTCGAGGTGGAACAGTTCCCCGAGTGCCCGGCGGGCGGCGGCGCGGGAGCGGACGAATGCCGCGGCGTCGCGTTCGGCGGGCAGGGACAGCGCCCGCCGGAACTCCTCGGTGTCCAGCAGCGGCAGGTCGGCCGGATCGGTGTTCTCGGGCGGACGCCACCACCAGACGTGGGCCTCCCCCTGGGCGCCCAGGGCGCCGGCCGCGGCGATCGCCGGGCCATGGGCGGGGTCCTCTTCCCTCAATGCCATGAAATCCTCCCTTCTTCTCCCCCGTCGAACGGTGCGGGAACTGCGGCCGACCGGCTGATTCACCGGGGACAAAGCCGCCCCATAAGCATTCGGCGGGCAACTATGTCCCGCCTATACCTATTTCCGCTGCCCGTTCGGGAGTGTTTTCCATAGGAATGTGATAGGGCACGTCCGGAAACTGACTCGGGTCAAGGCTCATCTACCCCGAGGAATTTTTCATGCCAAGGACGCGAGAGCACACCCTTACCCTTCCCGCGACCGGTACGACGCCGGACGCCGTCACCCTCACGGACGCCGAGCGCGACGAGCTGATCGCCCTGGCCACCGGGGTGCTGGAGGCCGGCCCGGCGCTGATCGACGAGCCGGCCTGGCTGGACACCGTCCGGGACGCCTCGGCGATGCTGCCCCGCCGGATCCTCTCCGAGCTGCGCCGCTTCCGGCACGACGCCGGCCCGGACGCGGTGCTGCTGCTGCGCAACGTCCCGGTGGTGGCGAACGACCCGCTGCCGGAGACGCCGGGCGTGCCCGGTTCCGTGGAGCGGCTGCCGGCCGTGGCGTCGGCCCTGGTCACGGCGGCGATGCTGCAGCTCGGCGAGGTCATCGCCTATCGCAGCGAGAAGACCGGCGCCCTGGTGCAGAACGTCGTGCCGGTGCCGGGGAGCGAGAATTCCCAGAGCAATGCGGGATCGGTTCTGCTGGAACTCCACGTCGAGAACGCCTTCCATGACAACAAGCCCGACTACGTGGGGCTGCTCTGCGTGCGCGAGGATTCGACGGGCGACGCGAAGCTGTGCACGTCCTCGATACGGCGGGCGCTTCCGCTGCTTTCCGAGCGCACGGCCGCGGTACTGGCCGCGCCCCGGTTCCTCACCGAGCCGCCGCCGTCCTTCGGCGACCTGAATTCCGTCACGCCGGCGCACCCCATCCTGGTCGGGGACCCCGAGGACCCGAACATCCTGGTGGACTTCGCCGCGACGCACCCGCTGGACGACGAGGCCGCGGCCGCCATGGGCGAGCTGCGCGAGGCGCTCATGCGGACGATGTCGGCCCTGGCGCTGCGGGTCGGCGACCTCGCCGTGGTGGACAACCGGCTCGCCGTGCACGGCAGGACCTCCTTCACCCCTCGCTACGACGGCCAGGACCGCTGGCTGCACCGGGTGTACGCGCACCTGGACCACCGGCGCAGCCGGGTGGACCGCAGGGGCGGCGGGGCGGTGCTCGACTGAGGACCGGACCGCACGCACCGAAGGCCGGAGGGCCGGCCCCCACGAGGGGGGCCGGCCCTCCGGCCGTTGCGACCGCTACTGGCGCGAGCCGATGACGTCCGCGGGACGGCCCGCCAGGGCGAGACGGCCCGGGACCAGCGTGGCCAGGGCGGTGAGCACCGCCGCGAAGCCCAGCACCCCGAGGTACATCCAGGGGTCGATGGACGGGGACGCGGAGCCCGTCATCCCGACGCTGAAGGCGGTGAGCACCGCGAAGGCGATGCCCGTGCCCAGCACGGCGGAGATGATGACCACCAGGGCGGACTCGATGCGGAGCATGCCCATCACCTGCCGGCGGGTGGTGCCGACGAGCTGGAGCAGGGCGAACTCTCGGATCCGGTCGGAGACCGACATGGCCAGCGTGTTGACCACGGCGATCGCGGTGAAGGCGATGATCAGTCCCATCGCCACGTAGTTGACCTCGGCGTTGGACTGCTGGACCTCGGCCTGCAGGTCCTCGACCTGGTCGCGGTCGAGCACACCGACGCCGGGCAGGGCGCCGACGGCCTTCTGCAACTCGGCGCGGCCGGGCTTGCCCTCGCCGGCGGTCTTGACCAGCAGCGAGGAGGCGAGCGGGTTGTCGACGTGCTTGACGACCAGCTCGTGGGACATCGTCAGGTCGCCGAAGCCGAGCCCGCGGTCGTAGACGGCCGCGACGGTCAGCTCGGTCTCGGTGCCGTCGCCGAGGGTCAGCTTCAGCTTGTCCCCCGGCTTCTTGCCCAGGTTGTCGGCCGCGACGTCGCTGAGGGCGACGGACTGCGGTCCGAACCCGTCCAGGGTGCCGGCGCTGACGCCCGGGTCCCAGGTCTGGGTCAGGCCCTGGGTGGACACGCCCTGCGCCGGGTACTTCTCCAGGCCGACGCGCACGGAGGTGCGTACGACCTCGGTCACCGCCGACACGCCGGGGACCCGGTGGAGGCTGTCCGCGGCCTGCGCGGGCACACCGGGGCCGGCCGAGCCGACGACCCAGTCGGCCTTGTTGCCGGCCTTGGCCTGGGCGGAGGCCGCCGCGCCCATCGTGGTCTGGACGAAGAACACCGTGCAGGCCATGCCGATCAGCAGGGCCAGCGGGGTGACGGCCGCGGACAGCCGCTTGGTGTTGGCGCGGGCGTTGGCGGTGGCCAGGTAGCCGCCGACCCGGGAGGCCCTGAGCGGGACCCCGAGGACCGCGACCGCGATCCGGGCGATCAGCGGGCCGAGCAGCGACACCGCCACCGCGAGGACCACGACCGACAGGAAGGTCACCGGGGTGGACGCCGGCTCGCTGCGCAGCACCGAGAGGACCGCGAGCAGGACGACACCGCCGGCCAGGAACGCGGCGCCGGCGCCGAGCCGGCCCCAGGCGAAGTTCCGCTGCTCCATGGCCGCCTCGGACAGGGCCTCGGCGGGGCGGATGCGGGCGGTGCGGCGGGCCGAGATCCTCGCGGCCGCCCACGCCCCCAGCAGGGCCGCGCCGATCGCCGCGAAGAACGGGAAGACGCTGAAGGTGACTTCGAGGGTGTCGGGGATCGCCTTGAAGCCGACGAACTTGCCGTGCAGCCAGTAGGCGATGGGCAGGCCGGTGACCGAGCCGAGCACACCGGCGAGGGCGCCGACGATCAGTGCCTCGCGGCCGATGAGCTGGCGGACCTGCTTGGGCGTCGCCGCGATGGCGCGCAGCAGGGCCAGTTCGCGGTAGCGCTGCTGGATGGACAGGGCGAAGGTGCCGACGACCACGAGGATCGCGACGAGCAGCGAGGTGCCGCCGATGGCGCCGCCCATGGAGACCAGCTTGATGCGGGCCTTGGCCGCGTCGAGGAACTCGACCGGGCCGCGCTCGCCGCCGGTGACCACCTGGGCGGTGGTGCCGTCGAGGGCCTTCTCGACCTGCTTGGCGAGGTCCGCGGTGGACACGCCGGGCTTGGCCAGCACGCCGACCACCGCGACCTGTCCGGCGCGGCCCGAGAGCCGCTCGGCCTCGGCGTCCGAGAAGAACAGCGAGGTCTGCTGCTCCAGGTCGCCCCCGGCGGGGGCCGCGATACCGCTCACGCGGTACTTGCGCGGGGAGCCGGTGGCCTGGACGGTCAGCTCGGTGCCGGGCTTGACGCCGGTCCGGCGGGCGAGTTCGCGGTCGACGACGACCTCGTCGGCGCCGGCCGGGGCGGCGCCCTCGGACAGGGTGAAGGGGGTCAGGGCCGCGGAGGTCCAGGAGTGGCCGTAGGAGGGCTTTCCGTCGACGCCCGGGACGACCTGTCCCTTGGGGCTGACCGCGTACGCCGGGAAGGTGACCTCGGGCAGCGCGGCCTTGACGCCCGGCAGCGAGCCGAGGGTGGTGGCGGTGTCGGCGGGCAGCCAGACCCGCTCGCCGAGCGGCTTCTCCTTCTCCTTGGTCTTGGTCTTGTCGCCCTTGTTCTTGACGGTGACCTGGTGGACGTTCTGGTCACCGCCGACGATCACCGGGGCCCCGGCGTAGCGCTCGGTGCCGATCTCTCCTCTTAAACCCGTCTCCAGGAGGATGCCGCAGGCCGTGACGAGCGCGGCCGCGCAGAAGAGGGCGAGGAAGGCCCCGATGAAGCCGCCCTTGCGGGCGCGCAGGGTCTGCAGGGCATAGCGCAGCATCAGGCCCACGCTCCCAGGTGGGTCATGCGGTCGGCGACGCGGTCGGCGGTGGGGGCGTGCATCCGGTCGGCGATGCGGCCGTCGGCGAGGAAGAGGACGGTGTCGGCGTAGGAAGCGGCGACCGGGTCGTGGGTGACCATGACCACGGTCTGGCCGGTCTCGTCGACGCAGGACCGCAGCAGGGAGAGGATCTCCTTGGCGGTCACCGTGTCGAGGGCGCCGGTGGGCTCGTCACCGAAGATGACGTCGGGGCGGGTGATCAGGGCGCGAGCGATCGCCACGCGCTGCTGCTGGCCGCCGGAGAGCTCGGCGGGCCGGTGCGTGGCGCGGCCGCCCAGGCCCACGCGGGTGAGGATCTCCTCCAGCCAGACCGCGTCGAGGCGCTCGCCGGCCAGCCGCAGCGGAAGCTCCACGTTCTGGCGTACCGACAGGGCCGGGATGAGGTTGAAGGCCTGGAAGACGAAGCCGATGCGCTCGCGGCGCAGCTTCGTCAGCTGGGTCTCGTTCATCCCCCCGAGTTCGGTGTCGCCGATGAAGGCCTTGCCGCTGGAGGGCTTGTCGAGGCCGGCCGCGCAGTGCAGGAAGGTCGACTTTCCGGAACCGGAGGGTCCCATGACGGCCGTGAACGAGCCGCGCTCGATGCCGACCGAGACTCCGTCCAGCGCGCGCACGCCGCGCCCGCTCTTTCCGTACTCCTTCACGACCCCGTCCAGGCGCAGCGCGAACCCGGGGGATCCGGTGCTGCTCTGCCCACGGAGGCTGTTCGTCTGGGTCCGCATGCGCGACCAGTCCTTCCCATGCGTTTGAGGGGGGTATGTCAGCAGCCCCATCCGCCCAAGTCGGCGGATGCAACACGCCGATCCTTGAGGGCGGGTCTATATTCCCTCTACGCGAGAAGGCCCCGGGCACGCGTTTCCGGCCGGGGGCGGTGCCCTCCGGCCGGAACCGTGCGGTCCGGGGCCGTTCGGTCGGCGGGGAGGGACGGTCAGCGGCGGCGGCCGCGGGTGAGGCGGTACGCGAGGGCGGCGAGGGTGGCGGCGGCGCACACGGCGTAGCAGGCGACGACCCAGCCGGCGGGGGTGCGGCCGGCACCGAGTCCGTGGACGAGGCCGGCGGCCCAGCCCGCGTACGCGAGACCGTGCAGGACGCGGAACGGGCGGATCCAGCGGCGGGTGGCGAAGACGCCCCGCCACAGGCCGGTGAGCAGGGCGAGTACGAAGAGCTGGGCGGCCAGGGTGCCGAGGTCGACCAGGAGGTCCCCGCTCCCCCAGCCGAGTACGGCGTCGGCCGCGCCGATCTTCTCCCCGGCGACCTTGACGCCGATGTGGACGAGCAGGAAGCCGACGCCGGCCAGGCCGGCCGCGCGGTGCAGGAGCTGGGCGAACTGCCGCTGGGCGGGGCTGAGTACGTCGCGGAAGACGGTGGCGAGGCCGAGCGTCACGGAGCCGGAGAGCGCGACGAGCGCGAAGACGCCGGCCATCCGGTCCAGGAACTCCTGGACGGCGCCGCCGGCGAGGGGGCCGGCGCACAGCAGCAGGGCGACGGCGAGCAGCCCGCCGGTGACGGCCGCGGCCCCGGGTGCGGGGGTGTGCGGAGGCCCCGGCCGGGCGGGGGCGGGCGCGGCGGCGGGGGCCGGGTCGGCGGCGGGCGCGGCGGCGGGGGCCGGGTCGGCGGTGCGGGTGGCGGACTGGGCCATGGGGAGCTCCGGGATGGGGTCGGTCCTCCGTGCGGGGAGGTCGGCCGGACCGGGCCCGGACCCCACGGGGGAGGGATCCGGACCCGGAGCCTGGTGGCGGGGTCAGGACGGGCGGTGGCGGTGGACGGGGCCCAGGGGGGAGCCGTCGACCGGGCGGGCCAGGGAGGCCGACCAGTTGCCGTCCAGGTCGAGGTCGTCGATCTGCCAGCGGCTGACCTCGCCCTGGTAGCCGTGCTCCACCTCGACCGGGCCGGGCGTGCCGGGGGTGACGTCCAAGGCGTTGAGGTCGATGCCGAGCAGCCCCAGCCCGACCCCCTTGAGCACGGCCTCCTTGCGGGTCCACACCCGGTGGAAGGCTGCGGTCCGCTCCGGTCCGGCGGGCAGCGACAGGATGTACGCGTGCTCCGCCGGCGCGAGCACCACATTGGCCAGGGAGCCGGACTCCACGGGCCGCAGCGCCTCGACGTCCACCCCGATCCAGTCCCCGGCGTGCAGGGCCAGCACCCCGCAGCCGCTGGTGCGGGTCAGGCTCACGGCGAGCCCGACGGCCGGGCTCGCCACGGCCGGCGGGCCGTGCTCCAGGTCTCCGCAGCCCGGGCAGACGCGGCGGCCGAGGGCCACCGTACGGGCCTCCACCCCCAGCAGCGCGCCGATCGCACGCCGGGCGGCGGCCCGGGTCCGGATGAACGCGGCGGCGTCCCTCTCGGCCCGGTAGCGGCGGGCGCGTACCTGCTCGACCTCGTCCAGCAGGTCGAAGTCGGCCTGGTCCACCCGGTCTTCGAGCGGCCACCACCACACGTGCGCCTCGCCCGTGGCGCGCAGTCTCGCGGCCTCCCGTGCGGCCGTTACGGGCACGGGCAGCACACCGGTCGTGGCGGTGTGGTCGATGCGGCCGCGCACGGCGGTCAGGGTCTGGCTCGTCATCGGGTCCTCCTCTCCCCCTTGAGGGCGTTGTCAGGTCAGTCCGCCCAGGCGCAGGAGCAGGTCCTTCACCTCGGTGGCGTGGTAGCGGGGCCGTTCCTGGGACGGGTCCGAGCAGAGCAGCACGGGCGCGTCCCGGTCGTCGCCGGGCAGCCGTCCGTGGCTGCCGCGGACGCAGCCCGGGTCGAGCGGCACCACCTGGAGCGGTGCGCGCATCCCCGCCTTCTTCTTCAGCACCGCGAGGGCCGCCTTCGCCTTGGCCGCCGGATCGGCGGGGTCGAAGAACAGCTCGGCCGGGTCGTAGCCCGGCTTGCGGTGGATCTCGACGCCGCGCGCGAAGTCCGGGGCGCGGCCGTCGTCGAGCCAGTAGTAGTACGTGAACCAGGCGTCGGGTTCCGAGACGGCTACGAGCTCGCCGGCGTTCGGGTGGTCGATGCCGTGGTCGGCCTGCTGGGTGCGGTCCCAGATCTCGTCGACCCCGTCCAGGGACTTCAGCACGTCGCGCACGCGCGGGACGTCGGCCGGGTCGGCCACGTAGACGTGGGCGGCCTGGTGGTCGGCGACGGCGAACGCCCGGGAGGTGTACGGGTCGAGGTACTCCATCCCGCGCTGGGTGTAGACGGACAGCAGTCCCTCGCGGCGCAGCGCGCGGTTGACGTCCACGGGCCGGCTGACCGGCGAGATGCCGTACTCGCTGAGGGCGACGACGGTGGTGCCGCGGTCGCGCAGGTCGGCGAGGAGCGGGCCGAGGGCGGCGTCGGCCTCGCGGGCGGCCCGGACGGCCTCGGGGCTGTCGGGGCCGAACCGCTGGAGGTCGTAGTCGAGGTGCGGGACGTAGATGAAGGACAGGTCGGGGTCGCGGGTGTCCGCGACGTGCCGGGCGGCGCCGGCGATCCACCGGGTGGAGGTGAGCGAGGCGGTCGGACCCCAGTAGTTGAAGAGCGGGAACTCGCCCTGGGCAGCGGTCAGTTCGTCGCGCAGGCCGGCGGGGACGGTGTAGCAGTCGGGGGCCTTGCGGCCGTCGTAGTGGTAGACGGGGCGCGGGGTGAGGACGGTGTCGACGTCCGCGCCCATGGCCCACCACCAGCACAGGTAGGCGGTGGTGTGGTCGGGGTCGTGGCGGCGGGCGGCCTGCCAGACCTTCTCGCCCCGGACGAGGGCGTTGTGCTGGCGCCACATCATCACTTCGCCGTGGTCGCGGAAGTACCAGCCGTTGCCGACGGCCCCGTGCTCGCGGGGCAGGGTGCCGGTGGTGAGGGTGGCCTGGACGGTCGCGGTGACGGCGGGGAACACCGTGTCGAGCGGGGCGGCGAAGCCCTGCTCGCCGATGGCCCGGACGTTCGGCATGTGCGGCAGCAGCCGGGGGGTGAGGCCGACGGTGCACAGGACGGCGGTCTTCTTCCGCCGGACGGCGGGGGTGGGGGCGGTCATGAGCCGGGCTCCTTCTGCGCGGCGGGTGCGGTCGGGGTGGGGCCGGACGCGGTCAGGCCGAGCGCGGTCAGCTCCCGTGCCGTCCAGGCGAGTTCGGCGGCGATGCCCCGGGCGAGGCCGGCCTCGCCGACGGGCCGGGCCTCCTCGGGCAGCACGGACCAGGTGTACGTCTCCACCTCGATGTGGTCGGTGACGGCGTGGTCCCCGCCGAACAGGGTCCGCAGGGTGTCGCGCAGCACCGGCCCGGTGGAGGACAGCGGCGGGGCCGGCTCCTCGTGCAGCGGCACGTGGTAGTGGATGCGCCAGGGCGCCTTGCCGGGCAGGGCTCCGGCCAGGGCCGGCCCGAGGTCGTCGGAGCCGTGGAGTCCGGTGCCGTCGGGCCCGGCCTCGCGGGTCTGGTGCAGGAAGCGCGGCTCGGCGAAGGCCGCCAGCGCCTCCCGGACCCGGGGGTCCTGCGGGTCGGTGGCCTCCAGGGCGCTGGAGGCCTGGAGCTTGACGACCTGGAGTCCGGCCGCGAGCAGCCGGCCGACGGCGGTTTCGGGGTCCTCGTGCGCGACGGCGAGGTGGCAGGCGTCCAGGCAGAGCCCGATCCGGTCGTGGTCGACGTCGGACAGCACCTCGATGGCCTGCTCGGTGGTCTCGGCGACGCAGCCCGGTTCGGGCTCGACGGCGACGCGCACGGTCCGGCCGGTCTCCTCCTCGATCCGGGCGAGGCCGGCGGCGAGCGCGTCGAGGTTGCGGGCGGCGGCGGCCGTGCGGGTGCGTGTCCAGGCGGTGCGCCAGGCCAGCGGCAGGGTGGAGACGGAGCCGCGCTGGGCGTCGTCGGGCAGCAGTCCCGCCAGGATCCGGGCCAGGTTCAGGGTGTAGCCGAGCCGGGCGGGCTCGGACCAGTCCGGGTAGTACACGGCCCGCTTGACCACCGGCGCGTGGAAGCCCCGGTAGGGGAAGCCGTTGAGGGTCACCGTCTCCAGTCCGCGGGCGGTGAGCTCGCCGCGCAGCCGGGTGACGGCGGCCGGGTCGGCGGCGAGGGCCGCGGCGGCGTCCACGGGCAGCCACAGGCCCAGGCCGACGAGGGGCTCGCCGGTGGCCCGGCGGACCGGTTCGGCGTACGTGTCGAGCTGGGCGGTGATCCCCTCCAGGGTTTCCGCGGGGTGCACGTTGGTGCAGTAGGCGAGGTGGACGGCGGTGCCGTCCGGGTGGCGGAAGCGCATCAGGCGTTTCCTCTTTCCTGATCAGTTTCCGCCGCGGGCGATGGAGTTGCCCGCGTAGAGGCCGGCGGCCTGGACGTCGGTGTATCCGTCGAGGCCGAGGCGGCCCGACTGGGCGTAGAAGGCAACCGGGTTGCGCCACAGCACGCGGTCCACGTCGTCCTCGTCGAAGCCGGCGGCGAGCATGGCCTCGGCGGTGGCACGGGTGAGCAGCGGGTCGCTGTGGCCCCAGTCGGCGGCGGAGTTGACGAGGATCCGCTCGGTGCCGTGCTCCTTGAGGATGGCGACCATGCGGTCGGGGGTCATCTTGGTGTCGGGGTAGATGGAGAAGCCCATCCAGCAGCCGGAGTCGCGGACCTCGCGGACGGTGACCTCGTTGAGGTGGTCGAGGACGACGAAGCCGGGGTCGATGCCCGACTCGCGGATCACGGCGAGGGAGCGCCCGGTGCCGCCGGCCTTGTCGCGGTGCGGGGTGTGGACGAGGGCGGGCAGGGCGAACTCGACGGCGAGGGCGAGCTGGACGGCGAAGGCGTGGTCCTCGGCCTCGGTGACGGTGTCGTAGCCGATCTCGCCGACGGCGACCACCCCGTCCTTGGCGAGGTAGCGGGGCAGCAGGTCCAGTACGGGCGTGCAGCGCGGGTCGTTCGCCTCCTTGGGGTTGAGGCCGATGGTGCAGTGGTGGCTGATGCCGAACTGGGCGGCGCGGTACGGCTCCCAGCCGAGGAGGGCGTCGAAGTAGTCGGTGAAGCTGGCGGGGGAGGTGCGGGGCTGGCCCAGCCAGAACGCGGGCTCGACCAGCGCGCGCACGCCGGCGGCGTGCATCGCCCGGTAGTCGTCCGTGGTGCGGGACGTCATGTGGATGTGCGGGTCGAAGATGCGCATGGTCGGGGCTCCGGTAGGGGTAGGCGGTGCGTCAGTTGTCGAGGGTCGCCACGACCCAGAGGTCGGCCGGGACGGTGCGGTCGGCGGCGCGCCGTTCGGCGGCGAAGCCGTGTGCCATCCGGGCGAGTTCGGCGTCGCGGCGTTCGTGCAGTCCGGCCACCTTGGCCAGCGGGATGCCGGTGAACAGGCACTTGAGGACGGCCTGGCGCCAGCGGTACTGGTCGAGGTGGGCGCGGGCGTAGGGGCCGAGGGCGGCGGCGATGAGCCGGTTGTCGTTGGTGCGCACGGCGTCGTCGGTGAGGTGCACGGCGCGGGCGCCGACCGGCAGGAACGGCAGGGCGCGCAGGACGCCCCGCCGTTCGGCGGCGTCGCCGTGCGCGTACCGTTCGGCGGCTTCGGCGGCCAGGGCGGCGCCGGAGGTGCCGTACCGGGTCAGGGCGAGCAGCAGGACGGTGCGTACGGCGTCCTCGACGGCCCAGTCGGCCCAGCCGGGCAGGGGGCCGCGGCCGTACTCGCGTCCGGCGGCGGGGAAGCGGCGGTCCAGGGCGGCGGGGCCTTCTGCGGCGACCGCGTCCTCGGCGGCGGTGAGCCGGGTGCGGTGTTCCTGGTCGAGGACGGAGCGCAGGGACTCCCGGAGGGTGCGCAGGGTCAGCGCGTCGTGCACGGCGCTGTCCGCGAGGGTGGCGGGGGGCGGGGCGAGGGTGGGGGCGGTCATACCGGTACGGCCTCCTTCTGGTGAGTCCGCTGCCGCGGGCGCCGGCCGGCGGCCGCGTGCAGGAAGGCGATGCTGTGGCGGGCGGAGTCGGCTCCGGCGTGGCTGTGGCGCGGCAGTTCGACGGAGACGAGCCCCTGGTAGCCGGTGTCGGCGAGGGCGCGCAGGACGGGCGGGAAGTCGATCTCCCCCTCGCCGAAGGGGAGGTGCTCGTGCGCGCCCCGGCGCATGTCCTCGATCTGGACGTGGGCGAGGCGGTCGGCGGCCAGGGCCACGCAGTCGGCGACGGGCCAGGGCTCCAGGCACCGGCAGTGGCCGAGGTCCAGGGTGAGCCGGAAGCGGTCCGGCCGGCCGAGGTCGGCGAGCAGTCTGCGGTAGCCGGCGAGGTCGGAGACGAGCATTCCCGGCTCGGGTTCGAAGGCGAGGTCGATCCCGGCGGCCTCGGCGTGGCCCACGGTCTCGGCGCAGCCGTCGACCAGCCGCTGCCGGGCTTCGTCGGCGGTGGTGTCCGGGTCGGGGGTGCCGCTCCAGAAGTGGACTGCTCCGGCGCCCAGTTCGGCGCCGATGGCGACGGCCCGGCGCAGCAGGTCCAGGCGCAGCCGGCGGCCCTCGGGCTCGGCGGACAGCAGGGTGGGGCGGTGCTTGCGGTACGGGTCGAGGAGGTAGCGGGCGCCGGTCTCGACGACGACGGCCAGGCCGGTGCGGTCCAGGGCGCGGCGGACGGTGTCGACGCGGGCGGCGAGGTCCGGGGCGTACGGGTCGAGGTGCTGGTGGTCCAGGGTCAGCGCGACGCCCTCGTAGCCGAGGTCGGCGAGGAGGCGCAGGGCGTCGCCGAGGCGGTGGTCGGCGAGGCCGTTGGTGCCGTACGAGAACCGGAGCGCGGCGGGTGCGCTCATGTCGGGGAGACCTTCCGGGCGAGCCGGCGCGCCACCGGCAGGGCGGCGGCGAGCGTGGCGGCGAGTCGGGGGGCTCCGGCCCGGGCGGCCAGGGCGGCCTGGAGGGGCAGGAGGGCGTGGATGCCGGCGCCGACGGCCCGGCGCACCTCGGGGGCCGCGGGGTGGCGCAGCACCCGGGCGAGGGCGGGTCCGTAGCCGGCGCCGTAGAGGGCGAGGGCGGCGCCCTGTACGGGTCCGGTGCCGCGGCGGAGGGTGCCCGCGGCGGCGGCGGCCGAGGCCAGCGCGGTCAGGGCCGCCTCGTGCGGCGGGGCGCCCGCGACCTCGTGGCGGCTGAGCCGGGTCAGGGCCAGGGTGTGGCCGGCGACGGCGGCCGCCGGCGCGAGGGCCGGGCGGGCGGGGCCGGAGCCGGTGCCGTGCAGGACGTCGAGGCCGCGGGCGGCGGCCATCACGGCGGGCCCGAAGGGGGTGTTCTTGGCTCCGAGGTCGTAGGCCCAGACGGCGGCGGCCAGGGGCAGGGTCCGGGTGAGGACGGTGCGCGTCCCGCCGGCGAGGGCGGCGGCGCCCAGTCCGGCGGCGGTGAGCGCGGCGGCCGTGGTCAGTGCGGCACGGGGGCTGATCCGGCCGGACGGCAGGGGCCGTTCGGGCCGCTCGGCGGCGTCCTGCTCCCGGTCGGCCCAGTCGTTGAGGGCCATGCCCGCCCAGTAGAGGCAGACGGAGGAGCCGGCCAGGCCCAGGGTGCGGGGGCCGGCGCCGCGTCCCGCGGCCAGCGCCCCGGCGAGGACGTCGCCGGGGACGGTGACCGCGGCGGGCGCCCGGAGCAGCTCGGCGTAGGCGCGCAGGGTGCGGCGGGCCCGGAAGGCCCGGCCGGGGAAGGGCGGCAGGCGCAGCGGCCCGTCGGGGGCGGTGGTGCGGGGGCGGCCCGCCCGCCCGGCCGCGGCGGCGGTCGCGGCCGGGCTCAGGGCCGGGCCGGCTGCCGGGGTCACGGCCGGGCCCCGGTCAGCGGGTCCGGCCGTACCGGCGCGGGGGCGGAGGCGGGGGCGGTGGCCCAGGCGCGCAGGGTCTCGTACTGGAGGGTGAGGTTGTGCTCGGTGGAGCCGGCCGGGTCCTTGAAGAAGAAGCCGAGGGCGGCCAGCGCCCCGGCCTCGCCGCGCCGGCCGGCCAGCGCGGTGAGCCGTACGAGGTCCAGGACCAGCGGGGCGGCGAGCGCGGAGTCGCAGCCCTGCCAGGTGAACTGCATGGTCATGCGGACGCCGAGGAAGCCCTCGAAGGAGATGTGGTCCCAGGCGGTCTTCCACTCCCCCATCTCCGGGACGTTGTCGATGTGGACCTGGCCCTGGACGGCGTGCCCGACGGTCTCCTCCAGGCTGCGCTGCTTGGACTCGGTCTTGGAGCGGGCGGCCGCCGGGTCGGCGAGGGTCGCGCCGTCGCCGCCGCCGAGCAGGTTGGTGCCGGACCAGGAGCGCAGGCGCAGCGCGCGCTGGGTGAACATGGGCGCGAGGGCGCTCTTGACGAGGGTCTCGCCGGTCTTGCCGTCGCGGCCGGCGTGCGGGACGCGGCGCAGCCGGGCCAGTTCCTCCAGGGCGGGCAGGGCGGCGCCCGCGGAGGGGGTGAAGTTGACGTAGGAGAAGCCGGCGGTGAAGGCGGCGTAGGCGTAGAGGGAGCTGGCGGGCAGGGTCACCGAGCCGGCGGCGAGGCCCGCTTCGAGGGCGGCGAGGTCGAGGAAGGCAGGGTCGGGCTCGGGCAGCGGCTCCGTGGAGGAGACGTTGACCACGACGACCTGTTCCAGGGCGTGCCGGTCGCGGAAGGAGGCCATGTCCTCGGCGAGGCGGGCTGCGGTCTCGGACTGGGGCTCCCCCGGGCGGGCGGATCCGTCGCGGATCTCCAGCTCGGCGGCGGCCAGCGGGGTGTCCAGCGCCTTGAGGACGGACGCGGGCAGCACTCCCGCGTCCACGAGCTGCCGGGCCCTCGCCGACAGCGGTGTGTCGACGACGTCGTGGCCGCCGAACACCAGGTCGGCGAGGGCCGGGAGGGGCGCGTCCGCGAAAGGGGGAGTTTCGGTGACGCACCCGACGGGGGAGGCGGCACCCGCGACGATGGCGGCGGCGCCGGCGACGGCGGCCGTGGCGACCGAGCCTCGCGCGCCGACCATCCAGACGCCGATTCGGGGTACTGATCCGGTCGTGTCTCGCATGGTGTGCCAATCCTCCTGAGCCATAAGGAACGTGGGGGCCGGGATGTGGGGGGGGCGGGGGGGGGGGGGGGGGGGGGGGGGGGGGGGGGGGGGGGGGGGGGGGGGGGGGCTGGGGGGGGGGGGGGGGGGGGGGGGAGACTCCCCCCCACCGCCCCCCCCCCCCCCCCCCCCCCCCCTCCCCCCCCCCCCCCCCCCCCCCCCCCCCCCCCTCCCCGCTCTCCCTTCCCCCCCCTCCCCCCCCCCCCCCCCCCCCCCCCCCCCGGGGCGGGTCCTACTTGCCCATGTCGGCGGGGTGGGGCCAGACGTCGAACGCCGCGGTGACCTTGGAGTCGGAGCGGCACAGCCACTTGGCGGTGACCTTGTTGACCACGTGCCTGGGCAGGTGCTTGTTGTCGTTGGCGTCGTTGACCGGCTTGCCGATCGACTGGAGCTCCCAGGCCATGCCGGTGAGGCGGTTGATGTGCGCCCAGAAGCGGCGGTCGATGTTCAGCAGCTGGAAGGACTGCAGGTAGGCGTGCCAGCGGTGGTAGGCCTGGGTGGGGGTCGGCGGCGTGTAGTTCATCATGTGGACCTTGTTGCCGGCGGGGCGGCGCGGGTCGAACAGGGTGCCCTGGCCGAACTCCTGGAAGGCGAAGACGAGGCCCTTCGGGTCGCGGCCGTACCACTTGTCGTAGACCTTCTTCTGCTCGCGGGAGAGCAGTTCGAAGTGGGCGCGGTTCGGCTGGATGATCTCCATCCAGCTGCGCGGGTAGCGGCCGCCCTTGCGGGTGGCGACCCAGGCGTCGTACGACTTGGTGAACCCGCCGAAGGGGGCGGTGATCGCCCCGACCGCGGCCTTCATCTCCGCGGTGGGGTTGTAGTACGACATCTCGTCGTAGTCGTACCAGAACTCGCTCGCCCAGCGGTCGCCGACCAGGCCCTCGACCTTGGGCAGCTCCGGGCGGTGGCGGCCGTGGGCGGCGGCCGGCGTCGCGCCGACGAGTCCGACGGTGGCGGCGGCTCCGGCAACGCCGAGGGCGGTCCGCAGGACGCTCCTCCGGTCCATGGAGTTGAGCGGCATTGTCGTGCTCCTTCAGGGTCTGGCGCGGATGCGGACGGGCATTCGGGGGACTGCGATGACCTGTACTTTTCCGTGGCCCGCTATGGCCGCTCTATACGTTCCGTACGTGTGCCCGGACCCCGGGAACGCGGCCGCGCAGGCCCCCTGGGCGGGGGCCTGCGCGGGCACGGGACGGGTACGGAAAGGGGTGCGGAAGCGGCTACGCGTCGAGGGGGTTGCGGCGCAGGGCGGGCGAGAGCAGCGCGCCGAGCGCGGTGAGGCCCATGGCGACGCTGAGGCCGAGGACGGTACGGGTGGGCCCGTACGCCTCCAGGGCGAAGCCCGCGGCGACGGGTCCGGCGGCCATGGCCCCGCCGCCGACCAGCATGGCGAGGGAGTTGGCCCTCCCTCTCATCCTGTCGGGGGCGACGCGGACCATGAAGACCCCGCCGGCGACGTTGAAGACACCGCCGACGTAGCCGCTGGCCGCGAACAGGGCGCCGAGGGCGAAGGGGTCGCGCAGGACGGCGACGGGCACCATGAGCGCGGTCCAGACGGACAGTCCGCCGAGGACCAGGGTGCGCAGGGAGAACCGGGTGGCCCACCAGCCGCCGCTGATGGCGCCGACGAGCCCGCCGGCCCCGCTCAGCGAGAGGACGAGGCCGATCTCGAACTGTGAGCCGTGGTTCTCCTGGATCCCGGTCATCACCGCGAGGTTGAGGCCCTGGAAGAGCAGGTTGGAGACGGCCACGGCGGCCATGACGGCGCGCAGGAAGTGCTGGCGCCACATCCAGACGAGGCCCTCCTTGACGTCCGCGACCAGGTCGGGGCGCGGGCCGGTGCGCTCGGCCTGGAGCTTGCCCCGGACCCCGAACAGCAGGGCGACGGAGGCGAGCTGGCCGACGAGCGCCGCCACGTAGGGGAAGGAGGCCCCGAGGGCGACCAGGCCGCTGCCCAGGGGCTGGCCGGCGATGGCCGCGCCGCGGGTACGCGCCTCGTTGCCGGTGAGGGCGGCGGGGAGCTGTTCGGCGGGGACGACGGCGGGGACGGCGGCCCGCTCGGCGAGCTGGTGCAGTACGCCGAGGGTGCCCTCGACGAAGGCGGCGGCGAGCAGGGCCCACAGCCAGACGTGTCCGCTGAGCAGCAGCGCCGCGACCGCTCCGGCGACCAGCGCCTGACCGAGGCCGGCGCCGAGCATGATCCGGCGCCGGTCCCAGCGGTCGACGAGGGCGCCGCCGGGGAGCTGGACGAGGAGCTGCGGGAGGAGCAGGGCGGTGCCGACCAGGCCGGCGTCGCCGGGCGAGCCGGTGAGCCACAGCACGGTGAGCGGGTAGGCCACCGCGGTGGCCCGCCCGGCGAGCAGCGAGAGCCCGGCGCCGCCCCAGAGCAGCGAGAAGTCCCGGTTCCGCCGCAGCGGCACGGCCTCCGTCGCCCCGGCCACGGCTTCGGCTTCGGCTCCGGCTCCGGCTTCGGCTTCGGCCTTGGCTTCGGCCACGGCTTCGGCTCCTGCTCCGGCTCCTGCTCCTGCTCCTGCTCCGGCCTTGGCTGTGGCCTCGGCCTCGGCCCCGGCCTTCGGGGCGGCCCCGGCGTCCTGCGTCAGGTGCCACTGGAGGACCGCCGGGTCCGTCGCCGTCTTCGGCGGCGGGGTCACCGTACGGCCAGGGCGGGGCGGAGCCCGGCCAGGTCGTCGGCGACCGCGTCCGTGTCCGGGCCGGAGTGGGTGTACTCCAGTACCGCCATGGCGCTGTGCATCTTGTTCGTGGCCTGGGCGAAGGCGATGCTCATCGGCCCGTCCAGCACCTCCGCGGTGACCTCCTCGCCCCGGTGGGCGGGCAGGTCGTGCATGAAGGCGGCGCGCGGACTGGCCTCCCACAGGCCGGCGGTGACCTGGAACGGGGCGAAGATCTCCCGCCAGTTCGCGTCCGGCTTCTCGGTGCCCGTGGTCTGCCAGCGCGTGGTGTAGACGACGTCGAAGCCCTCGGGCAGCACGTCCATGTCGTGCCGCTCGACGAGCACCGCGCCGGTGCGCCCGGCCTGGGCCAGCGCCCGCCGCGCGATGGAGGGCAGCAGCCCGTAGCCGGGCGGGGTGCGCAGCTCGAAGTGGACGCCCGGGAAGCGGGTGAGGGCCAGGGCCAGGGCGGCGGCGGTGTTGTTGCCCTCGCCGACGTACAGGATGCGCAGCCCCTCGATCCGGCCGAAGTGGCGCAGCAGGGTGGTGAGGTCGGTGAGGGCCTGGGTGGGGTGCTCCTCGGCGCTCATGGCGTTGACGACGGCCATCCGGTCCTGGGCGGCCCAGCCGCGCAGTTCGGCCTCGGGGCCGGCGGTGCGGGCGACGAGGACGTCGAGCATCCCGGACAGGACGCGGCCGGTGTCCTCGACGGACTCCCCGGTGTTGAGCTGGAGGTCGCCGGGGCCGTAGGCGACGATCCGGGCGCCGACGCGCAGCGCTCCGGAGGAGAAGGCGGTGCGGGTGCGGGTGGAGGTCTTGGCGAAGTAGATGCCGGCGACCAGGCCGTCGAGGGCGTCGGAGCCGGTGGCGGTGCCGGCCGAGAACTCGGCTCCCCGGGCCACGATCCGGCGCAGGTCCAGGTCGGTGAGGTCGTCGATGGAGATCAGGTGGCGGGCGGGGCGGCGGCCCTGCCGGTCGGTGGTGTGGCGGTCCATCGGATCAGCCCTTCCGGGGGTGGTCTGCGCCGTCCTGGCGGGCGGCGGCTTCGAGCGCGGTGGCGGTCTGGGCGACCGTGTGGTTGCGGAGCGCGGTGGCCAGGTCGAGGGCCAGTCCGTGCCGGCGGGCGGTGACGAGCAGCGGTGCCACCAGCAGCGAGTCCCCGCCGAGGTCGCGGAAGTCGTCGTGCACGCCGACCTGTTCGAGGCCGAGGACCTCGGACCAGACCTCGGCGAGCACCTTCTCCAGGTCGGTGCGGGGGGCGGTGTAGGGCAGCGGGGTCGCGGTGGCCTGGCGGGAGGCCAGGGCGGCCTTGTCGCGCTTGCCGTTCGCGGTCAGCGGGAGCTGCGCGACGACGGTGACGGTGGCCGGGATGACGGCGGCGGGCAGGACCGTGCGCAGCCGGTCGCGCAGGGCGGGGACCTCGACGGACGCCCCGTCGGCGGGGACCACCCAGGCGGCGAGCCGCTTGCCGCCGTCGGCGGCGTCCACGGGTGCGACGAGCGCCTCGCGGACGGCCGGGTCGGCGGTCAGGGCCGCTTCGGCCTCGCCGGGTTCGACGCGGTGGCCGCGGATCTTGACCTGCTCGTCGGCGCGGCCGGTGAACTCCAGGATCCCGCCGGGCAGGAGGCGGGCCAGGTCGCCGGTGCGGTAGAGCCGGGTGCCGGGGAGTCCGTACGGGTCCGGCAGGAACGATTCGGCGGTGAGTGCGGGCCGGCCGGCGTAGCCCCGGGCGAGTCCTTCGCCGCCGAGCCAGACCTCGCCGGCGATGCCGTCGGGCACCGGCCGCAGCCGCTCGTCGAGGATCCGCAGCAGCACGCCGGGCAGGCTGGAGCCCAGCGGGACGAGGGTGCGCCCGCCGACCTTGATGTGTCCGGCGGGGCGGACGTACCCGAAGGTCGCGGCGACGGTGGCCTCGGTGGGTCCGTACTCGGCGCCGAGCAGCATCCGCCCGCCGGCCGCGGCGATCCGGGCGGAGACCCGGTCGGCCTGCGCGGTCGGGTAGGCGTCGCCGGCGCAGACGGTGATCCCGGCGAGGCCGCCGAGTTCGCTGTCGGTGAGCTGCGCCTCCAGCAGCTGGAGGTGGCCGGGGGTCAGCCCGACGAAGGAGTACGGGGCTCCGGCCAGCAGCAGCGGCCCGAACTCGCCCGGCTGCCAGTCCTGCGGCAGCAGGTGCACCGGCTGCCCGGTGAGCAGCGGCGCGTACAGGGCGGGCATGCCCAGGTCGAAGCCGACCGAGGTGAACCAGGGGGCTCCGCCGGTGCCCGCCTCCGCGTAGGCCCGTACCGCCCAGTCGAGGTAGTGGGCGAGGGCGCGGTGGGTGACCTCGACGCCCTTGGGGGTGCCGGTGGAGCCGGAGGTGTGCAGGACGTACGCCAGCCGGTCCGGGTCCAGGCGGAGGCCGAGCGGGCCGCCGTCGCCCTCGTGGGAGACGTCCTCGGCGGCGAGCACCCGCCCCTCGGGCAGGATCCCGGCGAAGCGTCCGGCGTACGAGGCCTGCGTGAGGGCCAGTTCGAAGCCGAGCCCGGCGATCCGGGCGTCCGGGGTGCAGGGGTCGACCGGGAGCTGCGCCGCGCCGGCCTTCCACACGCCGAGCAGGGCGGCCACCAGCTCCGGCCCGCGGTCCAGCAGGACGGCGACCCGGGTCTCGGGGCCGGCGCCGAGGGCGCGCAGCCTGCGGGCGATGCGGTTGGCCCGTTCGTCGAGCTCGGCGTACGAGGTGCCGGGGGCGCCGGCTCCGGTGAGGGCGGTGGCCCACGGGGTGCGGGCGGCCCGCGCCTCGAAGCCGGCGAGGACGTCCACCGGGGTCTCGGGGTGCGGCAGGGGCGGCGCGGCGAGGCGGGCCTTCTCGTAGGCGCTGGGGAAGGCGCCGGTGGCGTCCCCGTCGGCTCCGGTGCGGGCCATCTCGGCGAGCACGGCCTTGTACAGCCCGGCGAGCCGCTCGGCGTTGGCCTTGGCGAGGGTCCTCGTACGGGAGGCGATCGACATGTGGCCGCGTACCGGGGTGCCGACGACGAGCGGGAACTCGTTGGGGCTGTCGTCGCGGCTGGCCATGATGTCGATGAGCTCCACGTCGACCTGGTGGAAGTCGAGGTAGTGGAAGAGCACGTCGATCAGGTGGCTCTCGCCGCCGGCCACGCGCATGGCGGGCATCGGGTAGCGGCGGTGCGGCCACAGCGAGACCTCGCGGGCGAACACCTCCTGGGCCAGTTCGCCCCAGGTCGCGGCGCCCTTGCGGTAGGGGAAGGGCACGGAGTTGAGGTACATGCCGGAGACCCGCTCGGCGCCGGCCTCCTCGGGGCGGGCGTCGGCGACCATGCCGCCGCGGAAGGACCCGGCCCGGGTCAGCATCGACAGGACCTTGCTGTGCGCGGCGTGCAGCACGCTCTTGTAGGGGACCTGCGCGGCCGAGGCGAGGGCGCGCAGGCCCGGCTCGACCTCGGCGAGTCCGATGTCGATGCGGTAGCGCTCGTCGATGCCGTGCGGGTCGCCGCCCCAGCCGGTGGGGATGGTGAACTTCTCGTGGGAGTCGACGAGTTCGCGCCAGTAGTCGCGGTCCTCGGCGCTGGCCAGGGAGCGCAGCTCGCCGGCGATGAAGTCGGCGTAGCGCACGGCCGGGACGGGCGGGGCCGGTTCGGGTTCGCCGCCGGTGCGGATCGCGTTGTAGGCGCGGAGCAGCTCCATCAGCTGGGAGTGGTAGCTCCAGCCCTCGATGACGGGGTGGCACTCGGTGATGGACAGCCACCAGCTCTCGTCGTCGACGAGGTGGACGGCCATCCGCATGAGGGGGGCGGCGGTGAGGTCGAACAGCTCCTCGCGGTCGCGGTCGGCGAAGGACCACAGGGTGGACTCGCGGTCCTCGCGCGGCAGGTGGCGCAGGTCCTCGAAGACGCACGGCATGGAGACCGTGCCGACGGCGTGGACCAGCTGGAGCGGCTCGCTGTAGCCGGCCATGGCGAAGGAGGTCCGCATCACCTCGTGGCGTTCGACGATCAGGTCGGCGGCGCGCTGGAAGACCTCGGGGTCGAAGGGGAGGGCGTCGCGGATCCGGAAGGAGGTGATGTTGTGGTAGCGGTTCTCGCCGCTGCGGCCGTGCATCTCGACGAGCATTCCGGCCTGGATCCGGGAGACCGGGTAGGCGTCGGTGACGTCGGCGGGCAGGGTGAGCCGGTCCTCCTCGGAGATCAGGGCGAAGGGGGCGACGGGGCCGTCCGCGCGTTCGGCGGAGCCGTCGCCGGCCTGGTCGCCGAGGGCGGCGCGCAGCCTGGCGACGGTGCGGTGTTCGAAGACGTCGCGGACGCTGGTCTCCCAGCCGGCCTCGCGCAGGGCGCCGACGAGGGAGACGGCCCGGATGGAGTCGCCGCCGAGGTCGAAGTAGTTGTCGTGGACGCCGACCGTCTCCAGGCCGAGGACCTGGGCCCAGACCGCGGCGATGGAGGCCTCGGCGGCGTCGCGGGCCTCGACGTGCTCGCCGACGGCGGTGGCCTCGCGGCCGGGGGCGGGCAGGGCCCGCCGGTCGAGCTTGCCGTTGGCGGTCAGCGGGAGCGCGTCCAGGCGCAGGTAGGCGGAGGGGATCATGTAGGCGGGCAGGGCCTCGGCCAGCGCGTCCTTGAGGGCGGCGGGGGCGAGCGCGGCCTCGTCGGCGCCGGGGGCGGGGACGAGGTAGGCGACGAGTTGCTTGTCGCCGGGGGTGTCCTCGCGGACGAGGGCGACGGCCTCCTCGACGGCGGGCAGCGCGGTCAGGGCGGTCTCGATCTCGCCGAGTTCGATGCGGTAGCCGCGCAGTTTGACCTGGTGGTCGATGCGGGCGACGAAGTCGAGGCTGCCGTCGGGCAGGACCCGGGCGAGGTCGCCGGTGCGGTAGATGCGGGCGCCGGGGGCGCCGTACGGGTCGGGCAGGAAGCGCTCGGCGGTCAGGTCGGGGCGGCCGGCGTAGCCGCGGGCCAGGCCCGTGCCGCCGATCCACACCTCGCCGGGGACGCCCAGCGGCAGCGGCCGCAGGTGCTCGTCGAGGACGTACATGGTGGTGTGGGGGATGGCCCGGCCGATGGAGACGAGCTCGGTGGTGACGGGGCCGTGGGGGGCGCCGTCGGCGGCGAGGAAGTGCGCGGAGTTGCCGACGGTGATCTCGGTGGGGCCGTACTCGGCGGCGAGGCGGGTGCCGTCCGGGCCCGCGGCGGCGGCCCAGCGCTCGGCGAGGCGGTGGGTGAAGGAGTCGCCGGCGGCGATGACCAGGCCGGCCAGGTCGCGGACCTGCGCGGCGTCCAGCTGCTGGGAGAGCAGGTCGAGGTGGCCGGGGGTGAGCTTGATGAAGGCGTACGGTCCCCCGGCTGCGAGCAGCGCGCCCAGGTCGGCGGTGTCGAAGTCCTGGGGCAGCAGGTGGACGCTCTGCCCGGTCATCAGGGGGGCGTACAGGTCGGGGACGCCGAGGTCGAAGGCGACGGAGGAGAACAGGGGCGCGCCGCCGGTGCCGGCCGAGGCGTAGGCGCCGGCGGTCCAGGTGAGGTAGTTGGCCAGGCCCCGGTGGCCGATGAGGACGCCCTTGGGCTTGCCGGTGGAGCCGGAGGTGTAGATGACGTAGGCGAGCTGGTCGATGTCGTACGCGGCGGGCAGTTCGGCCTCGGCGGTGGCGAGGGCGGTCCGCTCGGCCGGGTCGTCGACGATGACGAGTTCCGGGCCCTCGAAGCGGTCCGCGTGCCGGGACTGGGTGACGACGAGGCGGGTCGCGGTGTCGCCGAGCATGAAGGAGATGCGCTCGTCCGGGTAGCCCGGGTCGATCGGCACGTACGCGGCGGCGGCCCGCCAGATGCCCAGCAGGGCGGCGACCAGGTCGGGCCCGCGGTCCAGGAGGACGCCGACGGTGTCGTCGGGGCGTACGCCGAGCTGGACCAGGCGGCGCGCGAACCGGTCGGCGCGGGCGTCGAGTTCGGCGTACGTGAGCTCGCCGGAGGCGTGCCGGACGGCGACCGCGCCGGGGGTGGCGGTCATCCGCTCGGCGATGGTCTCGAAGACGGGCCGCAGGGCGGCGGCGTCCACGGCGGCGCCGACCGGCTCGGCAGGGCCGTCGAGGAGCAGGGCGCGCTCGGCGTCGCCGATGAACTCCAGGGTGGACAGGGGGGCGCCGGGGCGCTCCGCGACGGCGGCGAGCAGCGCGGCGTAGTGGCCGGTGATCCGCTCGGCGGTGGCGGCCTCGAACAGGTCGGTGGCGTACTCCAGGGCGCCGTGCAGGGAGCCGTCGGGGCGCTCGGCGAGGTGCATGGTGAGGTCGAACCGGGCGATCCGGCCGCTGGCGGCGACCGGGCTGACCGTGAGGCCGGGCAGGTCGGGGCTGTCGGAGCCCTGGCCGGATGCCAGGTCGAACATCACCTGGAAGAGCGGGGTGGTGGACAGGTCGCGCTCGGGCTCCAGCTCGTCGGCGATCTTGTCGAAGGGGGTGTCCTGGTGGTCGAAGGCGTCCAGGACGGCGGTGCGGTTGCCGGCGAGCAGCTCGCGGAAGGCGGGGTCGCCCTGCCAGCGGCCGCGCAGCACGAGGCTGTTGTAGGCGTAGCCGGCCATCTGCTGGAGCTCGGGGCGGGTGCGGCCGGAGACGGCGGTGCCGACGCTGACGTCCCGCTTGCCGGTGTAGCGGCCCAGCAGTGCCTGGTAGGCGCTGAGCAGGACCATGAAGAGGGTGGCGCCCTCCTGTTCGGCGAGGGTGCGCAGCCGGGCGGCGGTGGCGGCGGGCACGTCGAACTCGGCGACGGCGCCGGCCCAGCCGCGCACGGACGGGCGCGGCCGGTCGGTGGGCAGGCCGAGCGGTTCGGTGCCGGCGAGCCGTCCGCGCCACCAGTCGAGGGCGGCCTCGGCGGCGGGGCCGCTCTGGCGGGCGTTCATCCAGGCCGCGTAGTCGGCGTACTGGACGGGCGGTTCGGGCAGTACGCCGTCCAGCGGGCCGGCGAAGGTCCCCGCGGCCCGGTAGCAGGCGGCCAGGTCGGCGAGGAGCAGCGGCCGGGTCAGCGCGTCGCAGGCGATGTGGTGCATGACCACGACCAGGACGTGGTCATCGGCGGCCAGGCGCAGCAGGCGCACCCGCAGCGGGGCCTGGGTGGCCAGGTCGAACACCTCGGTGGCGCGGGCCTGGGCGAAGGCGGCCGCGGCGGCGTCCCGGTCGGCCTCGGCCACCCCGCTGACCTCGGTGACGGCGTAGTCGACGGGGCCGGCCGGGTCGACGGTCTGGCGCGGCTCGGCGCCGTCGAGGAGGTAGCGGGTGCGCAGGATCTCGTGGCGGGCGGCCAGCGCGTCGAAGGAGCGGCGCAGGGCGCTCTCGTCGAGGGTGCCGCGCAGCCGGTGGGCGAGCGGCAGCAGGTATTCGGGGCTGTCGGGGTCGAGCTGGTGCAGGAACCACAGCTGGCGCTGGCCGGCGGAGAGCGCCAGCGGCGCCCCCCGGTCGGCGCGCGGGATCCCGGTACGGGCCGGGACGCCCGCGGCGCGGCCCGCGCGGCCGGCGAGCCGTCTGCGCAGCAGCTCCGCGCGCAGCTCGTCCTGCGTGGGTGCGGTGGGTGCGGTCACGGCTGGTACTCCCTGTGGGCGATGGCGAGTTCGGCGTGGTCGAGGGTCTCGATCTCAAGGCGGACGGCCTCTTCGACGGCTGCGGCGAGACCGGTGACGGTGGGGTGCTCGAAGACGGCGCGCAGCGGCATCTCGACGTCGAACTCCTCGTGGAGGCGGGCGATGACGCGGGCGGCGAGGACGGAGTTCCCGCCGATCCGGAAGAAGCCCTGGCGGGCGCCGATCCGGCGGGTGGTGCCGTCCTCCCCGGCGAGGACCTCGGCCCAGATCTCGGCGACGATCTCCTCGACCGGGCCCTCGGGCGCGGTGTACGGCTCGTCGGAGAGGGCCGCGGCGAGGTCGGGGGCGGGCAGGGCCGCCGTGTCGACCTTGTTGTGCCGGGTGAGCGGGATCTCCGGTACGGGCACCAGCAGCGCGGGGACCATGTAGTCCGGCAGGCTGCGGGCGCAGTGGTCGAGGAGTTCGGAGTCTGCGGGCGGGTTGGAGCCGCTGGGGACCCAGTAGCCGACCAGCGCGGCGTTGGAGCCGGTGCCGTGCACGACGACCGCGCACTGCGAGACCCCGGGGTGCTCGGCGAGGACGCCCTGCACCTCTCCGGTCTCCACGCGGCGGCCGCGGATCTTGGCCTGGCCGTCGGCGCGGCCGGCGAACTCGATGGTGCCGTCGGCGGACATCCGGGCCCGGTCGCCGGTGCGGTAGAGGCGGGCGCCGGGGGCTCCGTACGGGTCGGGGACGAAGGAGGCCGCGGTCAGGTCGGGGCGGCCGTGGTAGCCGCGGGCCAGGCCGGCGCCGCCGACGCAGAGTTCGCCGGTGGTGCCGTACGGGACGGGCTCCAGGTACTCGTCCAGGACGCGGGCGGTGATGTGCGGGTAGGCGCGGCCGACGGGTACGGCGGTGGCGGTGTCGTGGGCGTCCCAGCGGGTCGCGGCGATGGTGGTCTCGGTGAGCCCGTACTCGTTGACGAACCGCAGCAGGCGGCGGGACAGGTCCCGGGCCAGGGCGGGCGGGCAGGGCTCGCCGCCGGTCTGGCCGACGAGCGGACGCCGGCCCAGCCCCGCGTCGATGAGCATCTGCCAGTGCGGCGGGGCGACCTGGAGGTGGCTGACGCCGTGCTCCTCGATGAGCCGCAGCTGCGCGGCGTGGTCGCCCAGGTCCCGCTCCCGGGCGAGGACCACCCGGCCGCCGGCGACGAGCGGCATCAGCAGCTCGGTGCAGGAGATGTCGAAGGTGGGCTGGGCCAGGGCGAGCCAGGCGTCGTCGGGGCCCTGCCCGAAGTCCAGGTGGGCCTGGGAGGCGCGGAGCATGGCCAGCAGGGTGCGGTGCTCGACGGCGACGCCCTTGGGGCGGCCGGTGGAGCCGGAGGTGTACATGATGTACGCCAGCCGCGACGGGTCCGCCGGTGCCTCCGGCGGTGTGCCGGCCCAGGACGGCGGCCCCTCGGTGTACTGCTCGCCCGGGCCCTCGGTACGGGTCCACGAGGCGAGGCCGTCGGCGGCGAGCGCCGGGTCGCTGGCCGAGGCCAGGGCGGCCGCGCCCGCGGCGGCGGCGAACTCGGCGCTGGGCGCCCGGGCGGCGAGCCCGACGCCGGGCCGGCCGGCGGCCTGCGCACCGCCGGAGGCCACGGCCAGGCGCTCGTCGGTGTCCACCGCCAGCCAGGGGCCGTCGTGGTGGCCGCGCAGCCGGGTGGCGCCGGCCAGGTCGGACACCAGCAGGGTGACGCCGGCGTCCTGGAGGACGTAGCCCAGGCGCTCGTCGGGGGCCGCCGGGTCGAGCGGTACGTAGGCGGCGCCGGCCTTCCAGGTGCCGAGGTAGGCGGCGATCAGGTCGGGGGTGCGGCCCAGCATGACGGCGACGGTGGTCTCGGGGCCCGCGCCCAGTTCCCGCAGCCGCTGCCCGAAGGCCTCGGCACGGCGCTCCAGCCGGGCGTAGCTCCAGCTCTCGCCGCCGCAGACGACGGCGGTCTCGTCCGGGGAGCGGCGGGCGACGGCCGCGATCGCGGTGTGCACGGCGTCCTCGCCGGCCCGGTCGGCGCCGGGTTCGGGGGCGCCCGGGCCCAGCGCCAGGATCTCCGTGCGCAGGGCGTCGGGGAGCAGTCCGGCACGGCCGAGGCGGACCCCGGGATCGGCGGTGACGGACTCCAGGAGCCGGACCCAGCCGGCCGCGAACCGTTCGACGGTGGCCGCGTCGAAGAGGGAGGTGGCGTACTCGACCATGCCGAGCAGGGAGCCGTCGGCCTGCCGCTGCACGACGAAGGTGAGGTCGGTGCGGGCGGAGCGCCAGGCGCCGCGGAAGGCGTCGACGTCGTCCGCGGCCGTGGCGGTGCCGGTGCGGCCTTCCTCGTGCAGGTCGAACATGACCTGGTAGAGGGGGGTGCGGCCGGGGTCGCGGGCCTCGTCCAGCTCGGCGACGAGCCGGTCGAACGGCAGGTCCTGGTGGGCGAAGGCGGCGCGGGCGGTGTCGCGCACCCGGACCAGGGCCTCGGCGAAGGTGGCGTCGGCGGGGGCGTCGCAGCGCATCACCAGGGTGTTGAGGAAGAAGCCGACGACATCGGCGACCTCGGGCCGCTCGCGCCCGGCGACGGGCACGCCGACCGGTACGTCCCACTGGCCGGTGAGCCGGGCAACGAGGGTCCCGAACACGGTCAGCAGGGTCTGCTGGAGGGTGGCGCCGTGGCCGCGTCCGAGGGCGGCGGCCCGTTCGGCCAGGCCGGCGGGGACGGTGAAGACGTGGGCGGCGCCGAGTCCGTCGCGGACCGCCGGCCGGGGCCGGTCGGCGGGCAGGTCGACGGAGAGGATGCCCTCCAGGGCCTGCTTCCAGTACGACAGTTCCGCGCCGGCGGCGGATCCGGCCAGCCGGCGCCGCTGGTGGGCGGCGTGGTCGGCGTACTGCACGGGCAGGGCGGGCAGTCCGGCGGTGGTGCCGTGGTGCGCGGCGTCGGCGAGGGCCAGCAGGTCGCGTTCGAGGACGACGGAGGACCAGCCGTCGCAGGCGATGTGGTGGACGGACAGCACGAGGTGCAGGGAGTCCGTTCCGCGCACGGTGAGGGCGCGCCAGACCGGGCCGGCCTCCAGGTCGAAGGGGCGGCTGAACTCGTCCTCGATCAGGGCGTGGCGGGCGGCCGCGGTCTCGGCGCGGGTGCTGCGCAGCTCGACGCGGGCGTCGGCGTCGGCGATCTGCACGGGCTCGGTGCCGCGCAGGACGTAGCGGGTGCGCAGGATCTCGTGGCGTTCGGCGAGGCCGGTCAGGGCCGCGGCGACGGTGTCGTCGGCGTAGGCGTGCGGCAGGGTGATGAAGACGGGCGCGTTCCACTCGGCGCTGCCGGGGCGCATCCGGTCCATCAGCCACAGGCCCTGCTGGCCGGGCGACAGGGGCAGGCCCCCGTCGGGGCGCTCCACGGGCCGGACGGTCTCGTCGGCGTCGGGCCCGGCGGCGGCCAGGGCGGGGGCGTCGGCGAGCAGGGCGGCCTGTGCCTCCACGGTGGTGGCGGTGAACAGGGCGCGCAGCGGGACCCGGGTGCCGGCGGCGGCCGTCAGGGCCTCGGCGAGCCTGCTGAGGAGCAGGGAGGCACCGCCGAGCTGGAAGAAGTCGTTGGTGGCGCCGATCCGCTCGGCGGGGATGCCGAGGAGGGCGGACCACTGCTCGGCGACGACCCGTTCGGCGGGGGTGCGCACGGGGACGTGCGCGCCCTCGGCGGCGGAGGCGGCCGCGGCGGCCGGCTCGGGCAGGGCGGAGCGGTCGATCTTGCCGTTGGCGGTGAGGGGGAACTCGGCGACGGGCACGTAGACGGACGGGATCAGCGGGTCGGGCAGGGCCCGGCGCAGGAAGGTGCGCAGTTCCTCGGGGCGCAGCGGTTCGCCGCGGGACTGGACCCAGGCGACGAGGCGGTGTCCGCCGGAGCCGTCGGGGACGGCGGCGGCGACGGCGGCGCGCACCCAGGGGTGGGCGGCGAGGGCGGCCTCGACCTCGCCGGTCTCTATGCGGACGCCGTTGACCTTGACCTGGTGGTCGAGGCGGCCGAGGTACTCCAGGGTGCCGTCGGCCAGCCAGCGGACGCGGTCGCCGGTGCGGTAGAGCCGCTCGCCGGGCGCCCCGTACGGGTCGGGCACGAAACGTTCGGCGGTCTGGTCGGGGCGGCCCTGGTAGCCGAGGGCGAGGCCGACGCCGCCGGCGTGCAGTTCGCCGGGGACGCCGACGGGGACGGGCCGGCCGGCCGGGTCGAGGACGAGGGCCCGCATGTGGGCGATGGGCCGGCCGATGGGGACGGCGCCGGTCTGCTGGGCCGGGTCCCAGCGGTGCTCGGTGACGTCGACGGAGGCCTCGGTGGGTCCGTACGTGTTCCAGATCTCGGCGCGCGGTGCCAGCTCGGCGAGCGCCCTGCAGAGTTCGGCGTGCAGCGGCTCGCCCGCGCTGAAGATCAGCCGCAGGGCGGCGGCGTCCTGCCGGCCGGCCTGCTCGACCAGGCGCCGGTAGACGGAGGGCACGCCCTGCAGGACGGTGACGCCGTGTGCGGCGACGGCGCGGAGCAGGGCGGCGGGGTCGCGTTCGGCGTCCTCGGGGGCGACGGCCACCGCTCCCCCGCTGACCAGCGGGGAGAAGACCTCCAGGCCGGCGGCGTCGAATCCGATGGTGGTCTTGAGCAGGAAGCGGTCGGCGGCGCCCAGCTTGTGGCGGTGGGCCAGCCAGCGGACCCGGTTGGCGATGCCGCCGTGCGGGACCAGGACGCCCTTGGGGCGGCCGGTGGAGCCGGAGGTGTGCAGGACGTACGCGGGCCGGGCGGCGTCGGGGGCCAGCGGGAAGGCGGCGGCCTCCTCGTCCGCCACGCTCTCCGGCGCGTCGGCGACGTCGAGGACGGTGGTGCCGGCGGGCAGCCGGGCGGCGGTGCCGTGCGCGGCGAGCACGACGGCCGCTCCGGCGTCCTCCAGGACCAGCGCGAGGCGGGCCTCGGGGTAGTCGGGGTCGAGGGGGACGTAGCCGGCGCCCGCGAACCAGACGCCGAGCAGCGCGGCGACCAGTTCGGGGCCGCGCGGCAGGCAGACGCCGACGAAGTCGCCGGGGGCCACTCCCCGGGCCCGCAGGGCCGCGGCGTAGCGGCCGGCGAGCCGGTCCAGGGCGGCGTAGCTGAGGGCGGCTCCGTCGGCGCCGAGGACGGCGGGGGCCCGGGGGGTGCGGGCGGCCTGGGCCCTGAACAGGGCGGGCAGCAGCAGACGGCCGGGGGCGGATCCCGACTGCGTACGGTCGTTCACGTTCTCTCCTTCATCGGGATCGGGTGGCGTCGGCCGTGCCCGAGGCCTTGGCGGGCCGGGACGGGCCCGGCGGTGCGGGTGTGTCAGACCGCGGAGGCGGCGGACATCCGCCGGCGCAGACTGGCGGGGCGCAGGTCGGTCCACACCTCGGTGATCCGGGCGAGGCATTCCTCGCGGGTGCCCTCGGTGCCCTCGGCGGTCCATCCGGCGGGGAGTTCGCGCCCGGCCCACCAGATCGAGTACTGCTCCTCGTCGTTGAGGACGACGCGGTAGCGGGTCTCCGCCCGGTCGTCGTTCTGCTGGGGGGCGTTCTGCTGTTCGCTCATCGCTGTTCCCTTCGCGTGATCAGATGTGGCCATCCTTGAAGAGGGCGCTATCGATGCCCTATCGAGCGCATATACGGGCCGGAACGCGGGACGGGCCCCCGGCGCCGGATGGCGTCGGGGGCCCGTGGGGGTGGGGGGCGGGTTCAGGCGGCCGCGCTGCTCACAGGGGTGCGCAGGGCGGCTTCCACGTCGTGGTCGAGGATCCAGCTCACGTCGGCGGCCGCGCCCCTGACGTCGCCGTCGGGCCCGCCCCGGGGCTTGCCGCCGGCGCGGGAGCCGAGCTGTACCCGGGTGGTGTGGGGCCGGCGGAGCGCTTCGTAGCGTTCCAGGGCGGCGGCGGTGCCGGGCCCGCCCGGGCCCGCCTCGGCGAGGCAGACGGCGAGGGCGACGGCGTCCTCGACGGCCTGGTTGGCGCCCTGTCCGTGGTGCGGGAGCATCGGGTGGGCGGCGTCGCCGAGCAGGGTGGTGCGGGCGGTGCTCCAGCGTTCCAGCGGGGCCCGGTCGTACAGGGCCCAGCGGCGCACCTCGCCGGCCGCGCCGATCAGCTCGCGGACCTGCGGGGCCCAGCCGGCGAGTGCGGAGTCCAGGTCGGCCCGGTCGCCGGCACCGGTCCAGGATTCGGCGTCGCCCTCGGGAGCCGGGGCCACCACCACGTAGGTGAACTGCCGCCCGCCGGAGACCGGGTAGCACAGCACCCGCGCGTCGGGGCCCGCGAACATGTACATGCGGGCCGGGTCGAGCCCGGGTACGTCCGACGCGGCGACCAGTCCGCGCAGGGCGCTGTTCCCCGAGTACACGGGGGCGTCGTCGCCGGCCAGCGCGCGGCGCACCGCCGAGTGCACCCCGTCGGCGCCGACCAGTACGTCGGCCCGGTCGGTGGTGCCGTCCGCGAACTCCAGCAGCACCCCGTCGGGGCGCTCCTCGTGGCGGACCAGTTCCCTGCCGGTGCGCACCCGCTCCGCCGGGACCAGGCCGGCCAGCATCCGGTGCAGGTCGCCGCGGTGGACGGTGAGGTAGGGGGCGCGGAACTGCCGCTCCCAGGCCTCGCCCATCTCCTGCACGGCCACCCGGGCGCCGTTGTGGAAGGCGCGGACCTCCAGGGCCTCGGGGCGGACGGCCAGCTCGGCCAGGCGCGGGCCGAGGCCCAGGCGCTCCAGCAGCCGGGTGCCGTTGGGGCCCAGGTGCATGCCGACGCCCTGTTCGCGCAGGGCCTCGCCGCGCTCGTACACCGTGACGTCCAGGCCCCGGGCGTACAGGGCCGCGGCGGCGGTCAGGCCGCCCAGTCCCGCGCCGATGACGGCGATGCGCAGGCTCACCGGTGCTCCCGGGCGTTCTCGAAGGACTCGAACTCGTCGAAGCCGTCGAAGCCGTCGAGGTCTCCGCCGGCGGTGGTGCCCAGTGCCAGCAGGGCCTCCAGCTCGTTCGCGCCGGCGAGTTCCACGTCGGCGACCGCGGTGTCCGGCTCCTTGACGGCGGCCGCGAGCATCCGCTCGTAGCCGTCGGCGAAACGCGCGACCGTCCCGCGGTCCAGTACGTCCGTGTCGTACGAGAAGACGGCCGTGACCCCGTCCGGGGTCTGCTCGATGCGCAGCAGCAGGTCCAGCTGGCCCTCCTGCTGGGGGACGTCGATCAGGGCGATGTCCAGCCCCGCGTACGGGACGGACGGGCCCTCGCTCGCGCCCGGCGGGACGTTGGGCACCGGCGGCTCCATGCGGTCCATCTGGACCAGGAACAGCGCGGTGCGGAAGACCGTGGCGCGGGGGAAGGCCAGGGCGCAGGGGTAGCGGACGTTGACCATGCCGCGCATGACCCGCTCGCCGGCCTGGGCGGCGGCGCTGCGGAAGGTGGAGCGTGCGTCGAAGTCGGCGCGGACCGGCATGGTGTTGAGGAAGCAGCCGATCACGTCGCGCTGGGCGCGGCCCATCCGGCTGGTGGCCGGGACGCCGAGGACGAAGGCGTCCTGGCCGGTCCAGCGGTGGGTGAGGGCCTGGAAGACGGAGAGCAGGTACGCGAAGGGCGTCACCCCGGCGGCCGAGGCCGCCGCGGGCAGGCCGTCGGCGGTGTCCTTCGCGAGCTGCCGTACGACGGTTCCGCCCCGGTAGGAGCGCAGGGCGGGCCGGGGCCGGTCCAGGGGCAGTTCGGCGGCGGCGGCACCGGCCACCGACTCGTGCCACAGCGCGGCGGCCCGCTGCCCCGCCTCGGAGGCGGTGTAGCGCAGCTCTTCGGCCGCGTGGTCGGCGTACGAGCCGGGGATGGGCCGCCAGGCGGGCCCGGTGCCGGCGGCGATGCCCTGGTAGGCGTCGAGGACGTCGCGGACCAGCAGCCAGCGGGAGGTGAAGTCGCTGACGATGTGGTGGGCGGAGGTGACCAGGGCCCAGTCCTCGTCGGAGCGGCGCAGCAGCACCACCCGGAAGGCTCCGGACTCCAGGCGGAAGGGGCGGGCCCCGGCCTCCTCGGCGGCCCGGTGCAGCTCGGCCTCGCCGGCCCCGTCGAGGTCGTGGAACTCCAGCCGGACCAGGGGCTGTTCGCTGACGGTGCGGCGCACTCCGGCGGCGCTCTCGGTGAAGACCGAGCGGAGCAGTTCCTGGCGGGCGCCGACGGCGGTGACGGCGGCGTCCATCGCGACGGGGTCGACGCGGCCGCGCAGCCGCAGCGGCATGACGATGTTGTAGGCGGAGGCCTCGGGCGAGACCCGGTAGGCCGTCCACATGGACTGCTGGATCGCGGTCAGCGGCAGCGCCTCCACGGTGGTCGTGCTCATCCGCAGCCTCCCGCGTGGCTCATGTCGGTGGTGCGGCCGGCTCCGACCGCCGCGAGCTCCTTCTCGGCGGGCGCGGCGGGGGCCTCCTGGACGGCGTCCGCGAAGGAGGCGGCGAAGGAGGCCACCCGGTCCAGGCCCCAGTAGGGCTCGCTGCCGTTGATGAAGTACGGGACCCCGAAGACCCCGTCGCGGTACACGTCCATCAGGGCGGCGGCCCCGCGGGCGCGCAGGCCGGCGTCGTCGGTGGCGGCGGCCACGGCCGCGGGGTCCAGGCCGATCTCCGCGGCCAGCTCGACGACGGTGGCCGGGTCGCAGATGTCGCGGCCCTCCAGCCAGCGGGCCCGCCCGGCGCGTGCCACCCACTCCCGGCCGAGGCCCGCGTCGGCGGCGAGGAACCAGGTCAGGTGGGCCGGCTCCCACCACGGGGCGCGGTCGGCCGGCCAGGTCAGCGGCAGGCCCCGGTCGGCGGCGAGGCGGCGTACGTCGCGCAGGATGTAGAACTGCTTGGCGCGGCTCATCGGCGTGTACGGGAACTGCCCGCCGGCCTCGTCGAGCAGCCGGGCGCTGGTCTCGTCGGGCTCCCAGAAGGGGCGCCATTCGAGGCGGTCGAGCAGTCCGGGGTGCTCGCGCTCGATGTCGTGCAGGGCGAAGAAGTTGTAGGGGCTGCGCAGGTTGAAGTAGAACCGGGGCGGTTTGGCGGCACGGCCGGCCATGTCGAAACTCCTCTGTGAATCAGGCTGGTCCCGGTGGTCGGGCGGGTCAGACGACCAGACCGCCGTCGATGTGGAAGACCTGTCCGGTGATGTAGGAGGCGCGGTCGGAGGCGAGGAAGGACACCAGTTCGGCGACCTCGTGCGCCTCTCCGAAGCGGCGCAGCGGGATGCGGTCCGCCATCTCCTTGGCGTGCTTCTCGGACAGGCCGCCGACCATGTCGGTGGCGATGAAGCCGGGGGCCACGGCGTTGGCGCGCAGGCCGCTGCGGCCGGACTCCTTGGCGAGGGCCTTGGTGAAGCCGATGATCCCGGCCTTGGTGGCGGAGTAGTTGCTCTGGGTGGCGTTGCCGGCGGCGGCGACCGAGGAGAGGGTGATGATGGTGCCGCGGCGGCGCTTCATCATCGGGAAGGCCACTGCCTTGGCGAAGTTGAAGGTGCCGTCGAGGTTGGTGCGGACCACCGCGTCCCAGTCCTCGTCCTTCATCATGGCGAGGTGGCCGTCGCGGACGATGCCGGCGGCGGTGACCAGTACCTCCACCGGGCCCAGCTCCGCCTCGGCCTCCGCGGTGAAGGCGCGGACCTGTTCGCGGTCCGTGACGTCCACCCGGCGGGCCAGTACCCGCGCCCCCAGCGCCTCGGCGGACTTCGCGGCGAGCCGGGCGGCCTCTTCGTTGGACTGGTAGCAGAAGGCCACGTCGTGGCCGTCCCGCGCCAGGATCTCCACCACGGCCCGGCCGATGCCGCGGGAGCCGCCGGTGACGAGGGCTACCGGCCTCGGTGTCTCGGACATGGATAGGTGCCTCTCTCTCGGGACGCGGGTGTGCGTGTGGGGCGGGGGTGAGGGGGGGCGCGTCGGCGTGCGCCCCCGCCCGGACGGCCTGGTTCAGCCGAGCCGCAGCAGGGTGGCTCCGACGGTGCCGTCCCGGTCGATGGCGGTGACCAGGGCGAGCCGGTCGACCAGGGCGGGCCGGGCTCCGGCGTGGGCGAGGACGGCGGCCAGCTGGAAGGCGGCCGAGGCGGCGGTGGCGTCGCCGACGAGGGGGCGTACGGCGATCCGCTCGCCCGCGACGGTCTCCAGCGCGGACTCCTCCTGCTTGCCGAGCAGCCCGGCCGGGGTGCCCGGCGCGACCAGGGCGACGTCCTCGGGGGCGGCGCCCGCGCCGGCGAGCACCTCCGCCACGCAGCGGGCCAGCGCGGAGCCGGCCCGCCCGCTCTCGGGGAAGGCCCGGAAGCGGGAGCCGAGCACGGTGGCGAGGACCTGGCGGCCCCCGTCGCGGGCGGCGGCCCCGCTCTCCAGCAGGAACAGCGCGGCGCCCTCGCCGAGCGGGTCGGCCTCGGCCCCGCCGTGGTCGGCGACCCGCTCCAGGCGGGCCCGCTGGACGGAGTACTCCTCGGCGGCGCCGGCCAGCAGCGCGTTGGCGTGGCCGCCGCGCAGCAGCCGGGAGGCGTAGTTCAGGGCGAGCAGGCCCGTGGCCGAGCCGCCGGAGACGGTGACGTTGGGGCCCTTGAGGGTGTGCCGGATGGCGCTCTGGCCGGTCGGGCAGTTCATCACGGTGTTCGGGAACCGGGCCGGGTCGACGAGGTAGGGCTTCTCCCCCGTCAGGGCGTCCTTGGTGAAGTCCATGATGGACTGGACGCTGCCGGAGGTGCCGAGCACCAGCCCGGTCTTCTCCGGGTCGGCGGCCAGGCCCCGGCCGAAGTCCTCCAGGAGCTCGCCGACGGTGACGACGGCGATGCCGGTGGCCCGGTCCATGGAGCGGGTGCCCTTGCGGCCGAGCACCTCCTTGATGTCGAAGCCGGGGATCAGGCCCGCTTCCTCGTACGGGACGGGCCACTTCCCGGTGTCGACGGGGGCGGTGGCCGCCGTCCGTGCGAGGAGTCCCTCGGCGAAGGCCCGCCGGCCCAGTCCGTACGGGGAGCTGACCGCCCAGCCCGAGATGACGAGCTGCCGCTCGCGGGGTTCCGCTGCCGTGCTCATGCGACGGCGCTCCTCTCGTCTTCCCAGTGGCCGAGGACCAGCACGGCGTTGTTGCCGCCGAAGGCGAGTCCGTTGTTCTGCACGACCTTGAGGTCGGCCTCGACCGCCTCGTTCGGTACGCAGTCCACCCCGCATTCGGGGTCGGTGGTGCGGTGGTTGACGGTCGGCGGGATGAATCCCTCGCGCAGGGCGAGGGCGCAGGCCGCGGAGGCCAGGGCGCTGGCGGCGCCCATGGTGTGGCCGATCATCGACTTGATGGAGACGGTGCGGGGCAGGTCCTCGCCGAACACCTGGCGGATCGCGCCGACCTCGGTGACGTCGTTGGCCTTGGTGCCCGTGCCGTGCGCGGAGATGAAGTCCACGTCGGCGGGGGTGATGCCGGCGTTGGCGTGCGCGGCGGTGATGCAGCGGGCGATCGAGTCCCGGTCGGGGGCGACCGGGTGGCTGGCGTCGCAGGACAGCCCGTACCCGAGCACCTCGGCATAGATCCGGGCGCCGCGGGCCAGAGCGGATTCCAGGGACTCCATCAGCAGGATGCCGGCGCCCTCGCCGGTGAGGATGCCCTGCCGGTCGGCGTCGAAGGGCCGGCACACGTCGGGGGCGATGGTGCCGAGCCGGTAGAAGCCGGTGAAGGTCTTGCGGCACAGGGCGTCGGCGCCGCCGCACAGGGCCATCTCCACGTCGCCGGAGCTGATGGCGTCGTAGCCGTAGCCGACGGCGTAGTTGCCGGCGGCGCAGGCGGTCGGGACGGTGACCGTCTCGACGTCCTCCAGGCCCAGTTCGCGGACGATGCCGGCGGAGAGCCGGCCCGGCCAGACGCGCCGGGCGACCACCGGGTCGAGGGTGTCCTCTCCCTGGGCGACCTGGAGCCCGGTGAGGTGGTCCAGGTCGCGGGACTCGCCGTCGGTGGTGCCGACCGAGACCAGGGAGCGCCTGGCCCGGACGTCCGCCTCGGTGAGTCCGCCGTCGGCCACCGCCATGCGGGCCCCGGCGACCGCGAACTGGGCGGCCCGGCCGAGCTCGTCGGCCGGCAGCTCGCGCAGCCAGGCCTCCGGCTCGAAGTCGGTGATCTCGCAGGCGTTGGAATGGGCGAAGCCGGTGGTGTCGAACGCGCTGATGGGCTTCGCCCCGCTGCGTCCGCCCCGCAGGCCCTCGGCGAAGGCGTCGACGCCCGTGCCGATGCTCGTCACGACACCGAGACCCGTGATCACCACCCGGTGCCGGGCAGCGGGTCGCTGCCCCGTCGCGGCCGTCTCGGAGGTCACTTGCCCTCGGCCTCCGCGATCACGGCGTACACGCCGACCAGGTTGACCATGCGGCTGAGCTCGGCCTGCTCCAGCGTGATGCCGAAGACCCGCTCCAGCGAGGCGAGGATCTCGATGGTGCGCAGGGAGTCGGCGTCGTGCTCCTCCTTGAAGAGGCTGGTCTCGGTCACCTCGTCGAGGTCGAGCTCCAGGATGTCGCAGACGATCTCCTTGATCTGCTCCTTGCGCTCGGCGTCGAGGGTGGCGATCTGGGTGGTCATCCGAATTCCTCCGTTGGGTGGGGGTCGTGCGGGGGGGGGATGGTTCGATGGTGGGAGCGGCCGCTATCCGTGGCCTATATCCACCAGGTGCGGGGTGACCGCGGGCTGCGGGTCCTTCCACAGGTGGGAGACCTCGCCGAACTGGCGGCGCACCCAGGCGTCGTCGTAGATCGTCTCCAGGTAGCGGTCGCCGCCGTCGGGCAGGACGAGCACCACGTTGGAGCCCGGGATGATGTCCGGGGCGATCCGCTCCAGGGCGGCGACCACGGCCCCCGAGGAGCCGCCGGCGAGCACCGCCTCCTGGCGCACCAGCCGGCGGCATCCCACGACGCAGTCGAGGTCGCCGACGTGGATGACCCGGTCCGCGTCCGAGGGGCGCAGCAGCCGGGGCACCACCGAGGCGCCGTGTCCCGGGATCAGCCGGGTGACGCGCTCGGGCGGGGCGAACAGCACGCTGCCGACCGCGTCGACCGCGTTGACGGTGGTGTTCATGCCGTGGCGGCGGATGTACTCGGCGCAGCCGCCCAGGGTGCCGCTGGTGCCGGCGGCCACGACGAGCTGGTCGACGCGGCCGTCGAGGGCCTCGGCGATCTCGCGCATCGTGGTCTGGTGGGCGACCGGGTTGAGCGGGTTGGAGTACTGGTCGGGCCAGTAGGCGTCGGGGATCTCCGCGACGAGGTCGGCGACCCGTCGCAGCCGGGCCGGCAGCAGCTCGCCGGTGGCCGGGTCGGGGTCGACGACGATCTCCACCTCGGCCCCGTAGGCCCGCAGGATCGCGACGTTCTGCCGGGTCGTGCGCGCGTCCACCACGCAGATGAGGCGCAGTCCGAAATAGCCGCAGATCTGGGCGAGCCCGATCGCGAGATTGCCCGAACTCGACTCGACCACCGTGGATTTGCCCGGGACGAGTTCCCCGGACCTGATGCGCGCCAGCACCATGGAGAGTGCCGAGCGGTCTTTGATACTTCCTCCGGGATTGAACCGCTCCACCTTCGCGAACACCCGCGAGCCGAGGCCCGGCAGCAAACGCTCCAGTTCGATGAGCGGCGTTCCTCCCACTGTAGAGAGGATTCCCTTCGTCCCTTCGTCGTACGGCATCTGATGCAGCCATCCTCTGCTGGGAGTTGCGGGGTGCGGATACAACGGGACCGAGATTCGGCCAATCCGCTATACCGATGCCATACGGCTGGTTATAGGTGGCGCATAGTCGACGGTCCGAATCTCTTCCCATCGCACCACGGAACTCCCCAGCAGACGGAAGAGAGAGTCCCCACATGACCGGCACCGACTCGCGCATTCAGAAAGTCGTCATCCTGGGCGGCGGTACCGCCGGCTGGATGACCGCCGCTTATCTCGGGAAGGCCCTCCAGGGCACCGTGGACATCACGGTCCTGGAGGCGCCGGCGATTCCGCGGATCGGTGTCGGCGAGGCCACCGTCCCGAACCTCCACAAGGTCCTCTTCGACTACCTCGGCATCGCCGAGGAGGAGTGGATGCGGGAGTGCAACGCCAGCTTCAAGATGGCGGTGCGGTTCGTGAACTGGAGAACCGGCGGCCAGGGCCAGCCCGACGCGCGTGAGCTGGAGAACGGCGGCCCGGACCACTTCTACCACCCGTTCGGCATCCTGCCCGACAGCGACAACGTCCCGATGTCGCACTACTGGGCCAAGCGGAAGCTGGAGGGCCAGACCGAGGAGCCGTTCGACTACGCGTGCTTCCGCGAGCCCCCGGTGATGGACGCGAAGAAGTCCCCGAAGTGGCTCGACGGCACCCCGTCCACCCGCTACGCCTGGCACTTCGACGCCGCCCTCGTCGCCGACTTCCTGCGCCGCTTCGCCACCGGGAAGCAGGGCGTCAACCACGTCCAGGACGAGATGACGCACGCGGAGAAGGACGAGCGCGGCTTCGTCAAGGCCCTGCACACCAAGGCCGGCCGGGTGCTGGACGCCGACCTGTTCGTGGACTGCTCCGGCTTCCGCGGGCTGCTCATCAACCAGGCCATGGAAGAGCCGTTCATCGACATGAGCGACCACCTGCTGTGCGACAGCGCCGTCGCCACCGCGGTGCCGCACGACGACGAGGCGAACGGCATCGAGCCGTACACCTCCGCCATCGCGATGTCCTCCGGCTGGACCTGGAAGATCCCGATGCTGGGCCGTTTCGGATCCGGCTACGTCTACTCCAGCAGGTTCACGACGAAGGAGGAGGCCACCAAGGAATTCAGCGCCCTGTGGGGCCTGGATCCGGAGACCACGAAGTTCAACCACGTGAAGTTCCGGGTCGGCCGCAACCGCCGCGCCTGGGTGAACAACGTGGTGAGCATCGGCCTCTCCTCCGCGTTCCTGGAGCCGCTGGAATCGACCGGCATCTACTTCATCACCGCGGCCATCTACCAGCTCGCCAAGCACTTCCCGGACCGCGACTTCAACCCGGAGCTGACGACCAGCTTCAACCGCGAGATCGAGGTGATGTTCGACGACACCCGCGACTTCATCCAGGCGCACTTCTACTACGCGCCGCGCAACGACACGCCTTTCTGGCGGGCGAACAAGGAGCTGACCCTCCCGAAGAACATCCAGGAGAAGATCTCCGCCTACAAGGCCGGCCTGGCCATCAATTCGCCGATCGCCGACGAGTCCACGTACTACGGCAACTTCGAGGCCGAATTCCGCAACTTCTGGACGAACGGCAGCTACTACTGCGTCTTCGCCGGCCTCGGCCTGGAGCCGGACGCCCCGCTGCCGATCCTCGCGCACAAGCCCGACTCCGTGGCCGGCGCCGAGGCCCTGTTCGGGAAGGTCAAGCAGGAGCAGGACCACCTCCTCGACACCCTCCCCAGCACGTACGACTACCTGCGCAAGCTGCACGGTTAGTACGCGTCTCCCCCTTCCGGTGCACAGGCCCGGAGCCGGCCCCTCCCTCCGGCTTCCGGGCCCGCGCCGCACCCCTGACCCCAGGAGAGTCCCCACTCATGACAGCCACCTCGCAGCCGTCCCCCTCCGCCCGCGCCGGCCTTGCCGACGGCGCGGCCGAAGCCGACATCAGGCCCCTGATGTCGGCCTTCCCCTCGGGCGTCTCGGTGATCACCACGATCGGTACGGACTCCGAGCCGCGCGGCATGACGTGCAGCTCGCTCGCCAGCGTCGCCCTCTCCCCGCCCACCGTGGTGCTGTGCCTGCGCACCGCGAGCCCGACCGTCCAGGCCGTCCTGGAGACCGGGCACGTGGCGGTCAACCTGCTCCACGAGAACGCCCGCCCCGTCTCGGACCTGTTCGCCTCGGGCGCCCCCGACCGCTTCGAGCACGTCGAGTGGCGGCTGCCGCTGGGCGCCGGCGGCCCGCACCTGGCGGAGGCCTCGCACGCGGTGGCCGACGGGGAGGTCACCCAGGCCGTCGAGTTCGGCGACCACACCGCCGTGTTCGTCCGGATCACCCGGGTCTCGCTGCGCGAGGACGAGGCGCCCCTGCTGTACGGCAAGCGCAGGTACGCCCGCTGGACCGACGCCACGGCCGTCCCCGGCCCACCCGCGGCGGCCCCTCCCCTGCCGGCGATACCCGCCCCGCTCACCGTCCCGCCGGCCCAGGAAGGAGCGGCCCGTGTCCGCCCGTGACCCGCTGCCCGATCTGCTGATCGCCATCCCCGCCGTCATCATCGCGTGCAAGGCCGGCGCGATGCTCTTCCGCCGGCTCGGTCAGCCGCCGGTCGTCGGCGAGATCGCCGTCGGCATCCTGCTGGGCCCCTCGCTGCTCGGCTGGCTCTGGCCCGACGCCCAGACATGGCTGTTCCCCGGGACGGTCCTGCCGTTCACCGGGGCGTTCGGAAACATCGGTCTGCTGGCGTTCATGTTCCTGGTGGGCCTGGAACTCAACCTCTCGGCCCTGCGCGGGCACAGTCGCACGGCCATCGGCGTCAGCCAGGCGAGCATCGCGCTCCCGCTGCTGCTCGGCTCGGGACTGGCCCTGCTGATGTACGACACGATGGCGCCGAAGGGCGTCACCAAGCTCGCCTTCGTCCTGTTCATCGCGGTGTCCATGAGCATCACGGCCTTCCCGGTGCTCGCCCGCATCCTGACCGACCGGGGGCTCTACAACACCCGCATCGGCGCCCTGTCCATGGCCTGCGCGGCGGTGGACGACGTGACCGCCTGGTGCCTGCTGGCCGCCGTCGTCGCCGTCAGCACCAGCAGCTCCCCCATCGAGGCGGCCACGACCGCGGCGCTCGCGGCCCTGTTCCTGGCGTTCATGATCTACGCGATCCGGCCGCTGCTCGCCAAGTGGGCCGTACGGGCCGCCCGCACGGTGGACTCCGTCGTGCTGGTGGTGCTCTTCAGCGGGCTGTGCCTGTCGGCCTTCACCACCGACAAGATCGGCGTGCACGCCCTGTTCGGCGCCTTCGTCTTCGGGGTGATCACCCCGCGCGGCTCCCGGGTGATCGAGCTGTGCGCGGCCCGGCTGCGGGCCTTCACCATCCCGATCCTGCTGCCCCTGTTCTTCGTCAACACCGGCCTCAAGACCGACGTGGGGCTGATCGCCGCCGATCCGGTGATGTGGCTGTGGGCCGCGGCCGTCATGGCCGTCGCCTTCCTCGGCAAGTGGGGCGGCAGCACCGCGGCGGCCCGGGCCACCGGCCAGTCCTGGCGGGACGCCATGTCGATCGGGGCGCTGATGAACTGCCGCGGCCTGACCGAGCTGGTGGTGCTGAACCTGGGGCTGGAGCTGGGGGTGATCGGGCCCGAGCTGTTCACGATGCTCGTCCTGATGGCCCTGTTCACCACCGCGGTCACCTCGCCGGCCCTGTCCTGGATCCGCAAGGGCGTACCCCCGGGCGCGGAGGCCGACGACGTGGCCGAGGGGCCGCTGGTCCACGAGCCGGTACGGCTGCCGGCGAAGGCCGCCGCCCTGTCGCCCTGACCCCGGGCCCCTGACCGCCGCCGGTGGGGGGGGGGGGGGGGGGGGGCGGGGGGGGGGGGGGGGAGCAACTGCGTGGTCTGCTGGCTTTTTTGTTTGGTCGTTTCCCCCCCCCTCCAGCCCCCCCCCCCCCCCCCCCCCCCCCCCCCCCCCCCCCCTCTTCCCCCCCCCCCCCCCCCCCCCCCCCCCCCCCCCCCCCCCCCGCGGCGTGTCCGCGTTCCGTACGGTGCGTACCGCTCACCGCCCCGCGGCGGCGAGCGGCGCTCCTGCATGTCCGGAGGCCGCCCGCGCCCAGCGCTCCAGGACCGCCTCCGCGGCCCCCGAGTCCAGGGAGGCCGCAGCCGCGGCGACCCCCTCGCGCAGCCGCTCGGTGACCGTGCGGCCCCGGGACGGCTCGGCGGCGGCCAGCGCGGCGCCCGCCGAGAGCAGCACCGCGTCACGTACCGGGCCCCGCTCCCCGCCGGCGAACAGCCGCCGGGCCACCTCCGCGTTGTGCGCGGCGTCCCCGCCGCGCAGCGCGTCCACCGGGGCGGGCGCGATGCCCGCGTCGCGGGGGTCGAAGGATTCCTCCCGGACCCTTCCCCCTTCGACGCTGAGCACGGTCGAGGTGGTGCCGACGCTGAGCTCGTCGAGGCCGTCGTCCCCGCGGAACACCAGGGCGGTGCCGCCCCGGCGGGCCAGTACCCCGGCGATCAGCGGGAGCAGCCGCGCGTCCGCCACGCCGACCGCCTGGGCGGTCGGACGGGCCGGGTTGGTCAGCGGCCCGAGCGCGTTGAAGACGGTCGGGATCCCCAGTTGCTTGCGGACCGCGGCGGCGTGCCGCATGGACGGGTGGAAGTCCGGGGCGAAGCAGAAGGTGATCCCCGCCTCGTCCACGAGGGCGGCCACCCTCGCCGGCTCCAGGCGCAGCCGCACGCCCAGGGCCTCCAGCACGTCCGCGGAGCCCGAGGCCGAACTCGACGCCCGGTTGCCGTGCTTGACGACCCGGGCGCCGGCGCCGGCCGCGACGATCGCGGACATGGTCGAGATGTTGACGGTACGGGCCCCGTCGCCGCCCGTGCCGACCACGTCGACCGTGGCTCCGGGGACGTCGAGGGGGACCGCGTGGTGGAGCATGGCCCGTACCAGGCCCTCCAGTTCACCGACCGTCTCCCCCTTGCCGCGCAGGGCGACCAGGAAGCCGGCGAGCTGGGCGTCGGTGGTCTCGCCGCTCATCACCCGGTCCATGGCCCATGCCGTGTCGGCGGCGGCCAGGTCACGGCCGGCGAGGACGGACTGGAGCAACATGGGCCAGGCCCGTGCCCCCGGGCCCGGTTCCGCTCTGTCGGTGATCACGTGAATCTCCCTCGGTGAGGTGTGGGTTCAAGCCCCGCCGCTCAGCCCCACTCTTCGCCGTCCTTGGTGGGCGACGGGGTCGGGGTGGCGGTCGCCGGAGCGTGCTGGGTGGTGTCGTCCGCGGAGACACGGTTCGTGCCCGCCGCCGCTCCCTCTTCCGCGATCTGCACCCCGCCGGCGATGGCCATCGCCGCGATGACCGCGATGGTGGTGCGCTTGACCTGGGTGCGCCACGTGCTCTGCATCTCTGTTCTTCTCCCCGTTGAGTGCCGCTTGAGCTTTGCTTTGTTCCGGTGAGAAGAACACTAGGAAGGAGCGGCTTCGAGCTGATATCGCTCCGCCTTCCGGGGGCGCACAATTTCGATAAGGACGATATATTTGCAGGTCAGGAGGGGTCCACAGGGTGATAAGAAGCCAACGGAACCCCTCTTGACCGCCGCTCGCGGACCGCTTGAGAGATCATCGGGACGTCCTCGGGGGGCGCCCGGCGATAACGGCGATAAGCGGATTTCAGCGTTCCCGGTACATCTCCGCGACCAGGAATGCGAGATCCAGGGACTGGGTGCGGTTGAGGCGCGGGTCGCACGTGGACTCGTAGCGTTCGCTCAGCCCGTCCAGGCTCACTTCCTCACCGCCGCCCACGCATTCCGTGACGTCGCCCCCGGTGAATTCCAGGTGCACGCCCCCGGGATGCGTCCCGAGCTCGCGGTGGACCTCGAAGAAGCCCTTCACCTCGTCGACGATGTCGTCGAAGCGCCGGGTCTTGAGGCCCGAGGGCGCCTCGAAGGTGTTGCCGTGCATGGGATCGCTCACCCAGGCCACCGGCGCGCCCTCCGCGGCCGTCTTCTCCACCAGCTCGGGCAGCCGGTCGCGCACCTGCCCCGCGCCCATCCGGACGACGAAGGTCAGCCGGCCCGGCTCGCGTTCGGGGTCGAGCCGGTCGATCAGCCGCAGCACGGTGTCCGAGTCGGTGGTGGGCCCGAGTTTGACCGCGACCGGGTTGGCGATCCGCGAGAAGAACTCCACGTGCGCGCCGTCCAGGTCGCGGGTGCGCTCCCCGATCCAGAGCATGTGCCCGCTGGTCGCGTAGCGCCGGCCGGTCGCCGGGTCCTCGCGGACCAGCGGTTCCTCGTACTCCAGGAGCAGGCCCTCGTGGCTGACGTAGAACTCCACGGCGTGCTGGATGCGTTCGTCGGCCCCGCAGGCCCGCATGAAGTTGAGGGCCTGGTCGATCTGGGTGGCGAGCGCCGCGTAGCGCTCCCCGACGGGCGAGCGGGCCACGAAGTCCTGGTTCCAGGCGTGCGCCTGGCGCAGGTCGGCGTAGCCGCCGGTGGTGAAGGCCCGTACGAGGTTCAGCGTGCCGGAGGCCGCCTGGTGCATCCGCAGCAGCCGGTCCGGATCGGGGGTGCGCTCGGCCGCCTCGAAGGGGAAGCCGTTGACGGCGTCGCCCCGGTAGGCCGGCAGGGTCAGCCCGCCGCGGGTCTCGGTGGGCTTGGAGCGGGGTTTGGCGTACTGGCCCGCCATCCGGCCGATCTTGACGACCGGCACGGAGGCGGCGTACTGGAGGACGAGCGCCATCTGCAGCAGGGTCTGCACCTTGCGGCGTACCGAGTCCTCGCGGACGTCCGCGAAGGTCTCGGCGCAGTCCCCGCCCTGGAGCAGGAAGGCATCGCCGCGGGCGACGGCGCCGAGCCGGTACTTGAGCTGCTCGCACTCGGCGGCGACCACGAGCGGGACGGTGTCGCGCAGTCGTGCCCGCACCTCCTCCAGGGCGGCGGGGTCGGACCATTCGGGCTGTTGTGCTGCGGGCCGGGCCCGCCAGGAATCCACGTGCTCCACGAAATCGCTCCTTCGATGCTCCTCCGTCACCCGGCGAGGGTGCCGGCCGGCCGGGTCCGTGCGGTGGTGAGGAAGTTCCGCAGCAGCGGCATGCCGCCGACGGTGGTGATGGACTCGGGGTGGAACTGCACCCCTTCGACCGCGAGGGTGCGGTGGCGCAGGCCCATCACGTAGCCGTCGTCGACGGCGTGCGCGGTGGCGAGCAGCTCCTGCGGCAGGGGTTCGGCGACGATGAGGGAGTGGTAGCGGGTCGCGGTCATGGTCTCGCCGAGCCCGGCGAAGACCCCGGCTCCGTCGTGGGAGACCTCGCTGGTCTTGCCGTGCTTGAGCCGGTCGGCGACCTGTACGCGGCCCCCGTAGGCCAGGCCGATGGCCTGGTGGCCCAGGCAGATGCCCAGCAGGGGGACCCGTCCTGCGAACCGGTGCACCAGCTCGACGTGGCCCGACTCCGCGGGGTGGCCCGGTCCGGGGCCCAGGACCACGGCGTCCGGCAGTCGCGCAGCGAGCTCGTCGGGGCTCTCGGTGCGGGAGCGGACGACCTCGGTGTCGGCGCCGAGGGTGCGCAGGTACTGGTCGATGATGTGGGTGAAGCTGTCGTAGGCGTCGACGAGCAGGACCTTCACGGGAGCAGCTCCTCACCGGTGAGCGCCCAGTAGGCCGCCCCCATCTTGTGCAGGGTCTCGCGCCACTCGGCGGCGGGCGAGGAATCGGCGACGATGCCGGCGCAGCTCTGGGTGGAGTAGGCCGTTCCGTCGTGGGTGACCGTGCGGATGCACAGGGCGAGGCGGGACCAGCCGCGCACGTCGACCAGGCCCACGGCGCCGGCGTACATGTCGCGGGGTTCGCACTCCAGTTCGGAGATGATCTCCATGGCGCGGATCTTGGGGGCGCCGGTGACCGTCCCGGCGGGGAAGGTCGCGGCCAGCGAGGACCAGGTGTCCTCTCCGGGGGCGAGGCTGCCCTCGACGGTGGAGACCAGGTGGAAGACGTGGCTGAAGGTCTCGACCGTCATCAGCTGGGGGGCGTCGAGGGTGGTGGGCAGGCAGACCCGGCCGATGTCGTTGCGGCACAGGTCGACCAGCATCACGTGCTCGGCCTGCTCCTTCTCGCTGGCGAGCAGGGCCTCGACGCGCGGGCCGTCCACGGCGGGGTCGCCGCTGCGGGGGGCGGTGCCGGCGATGGGGCGCATCACGATGCGGTCGCCCTCGGTGCGGAAGAGCACCTCGGGGCTGGCGCCGATCAGCGTGGAGCCGTCGCGCGGGACGAGGTACATGTACGGGGACGGGTTGCGGCGGCGCAGCCGCCGGTAGACGTCGAGCGGGGTGAGGTCGGTGTCGACCTCGATGCGGTGGCCGATCTGGATCTGGTAGATGTCGCCGACGCCGATGTGCCGCAGGCAGCGCTCCACGTTCGCGCGGAAGGCCTCCTCGTCGGTGCTGTCGCGGACGGCGCGGGGGGCGGGGGCGGCCGGGACGCGGCCGGCGGGCTCGGTCATCCCGGCGGTCAGCCGCTCCACGATGCCGGCCAGGTCGGTACGGGCGGCCGGGCCGCCGTCGGCGCCGAAGGCCTCGCTGCGGGCCGCCAGCCGGACGGCCGTGCCGGCGTCCAGGTCGTACCAGACGGTGTCCTGGAACAGGGTCAGGACCAGGTCGGGAGCACCTTCGTCGGTGTGCTCCCGGACGGGCAGCTCCTCCATGTACCAGGCGGCGCCGTAGCCGATGGTGGCCAGGAAGCCGAAGGCGTAGTCGGGGCGGGCGCTGTCCACGTCGAAGCGGGCCTGGACGGCCCGCAGCACGTCCCAGACCTGCCCGGGGCGTTCGAAGATCCGGTCGCCCTCGGGGCCGGCGGCCAGCCCCAGCCCGTCGGCCACCCGGGACAGCTCGGCCAGCACGGGCGCCACGCCGGCGGCGGAGATCCGCCCGGCGCGGATGCGCAGCTCGGCGAGGCGGCCGAAGCCGACGACGGCGGAGTTCCCGTCGAACTCGGGGCTCTCCAGGGACTCCAGGAGGAACACGTCCTCGCCGAACCGCGCCCGCAGGGCCTCGTACAGCTCGATCGGGGGGTGCGGGTCGAGGACGGTCTCCTCGATCCTGACGGGGAGGGGGCGCCGGCCGTGTGCGGCCGGCGCCCGAGTGGCGGTGTCGAGCAGTGTGGTCACTGAATCACTTTCCTCGGATGGCTCGGGGCCGTTCGAAGCGGCCGGTCCGCGCCGGGCGGACGGCGCGTGAGGGGGGGTGTGCGCGGGGGCGGGTCTCAGCCGTAGCGGCGCATCTCGTGGAAGAAGCCCTCGACGACCGCGAGGTCGCCGCGCTCGCGCAGGGTGTCGTAGACGTGCCGGCCGACCGCGAGGTCGAGGACGCCCAGGCCGAAGGGCGAGAAGAAGACGGGCTTGTCCTCGGGCACGGGCAGCCGGCCGGAGAGCACGTCGTACAGGGTCCCGTCGACGAAGTCGCGGCTGCCGGTGAGCTGTTCGGCCAGGTGGGGGGAGGTGTCGGCCTTCAGGCAGTGCTCGACGTCGTCGACGACGTTGAAGCCGGAGAGGATCACCTCGGGCGACAGGTCGCGCAGCGAGACGTGCAGCACCAGCGGGTTGTGGCCGAACCAGTCGGGCTCGGTGACGTGCGGGGTGCCGGCGACGGTCGCGAAGACGACCAGGTCACTGCTGCGGATCAGCTTCTCGGCGCTGCCGTGGACGGTGACCGGGCCCTGCTCCCCGGAGCGGGTGAGGTAGTCGGCGAAGCCGCCCGCGTGCTCGGCGGACAGGTCGTGCACGCCGATCTCGTCGAACTCCCAGCCCGTGCCCGCCAGGTACTGGTGGATGAAGCGGGCGATCAGGCCGACGCCGAAGAAGCCGATCCGGCGCGGCCGGCGGCCCGCCGGGCTGAGCCGGTCGGCCGCCAGCGCGGCGGAGGCGGCGGTGCGGGCCGCGCTGATGATCGAGGATTCCAGGCAGGCGAGCGGATATCCGGTCTCGGGGTCGTTGAGGATCAGGACGGCGGAGGCACGCGGAATCCCGGCCGCCACGTTTTCGGGGAAGCTGGAAATCCACTTCACTCCGTCGACCGGGGCCGCTCCCCCGATCGAGGCCGGCAGCGCGATGATCCGCGACGTCGGACGGTCGGGAAAACGCAGGAAATAGGACGGCGGATTCACCGTCCCGCCCTCGCCGTGCACCCGATAGGCGGATTCGATCAATCCGACCACATCGGGCGCACGGCCGTCCAGGACTTCGTTCACCTGGGCGCCGGGGATCACGGCGAAAGAGGGCGCGCCGGTCGTACGTGACATCGCAGACTCCACAGCTTGGCAGTTTTCTCGTCTGCGATGACGCTAGGGAGCCGCTTTATCGCCGGGTTATTGACCGGTTACGTGCGCTGTCCGGATGCCTCCCCCAGTCGTCGCAACGCGGCCGCGGCCTTCTCCTCCCAGGGCGGGGAACCGATGCGCCGGAAGACGGCGAGCGACTCGACGATGTGCGCCCTGCCCGCCTCGCCGTCGCCGCGGGCACCGCACGCCTGCCCCAGCGCGAGCCTGATCTGGCCTTCGATCATCGGGCTCCGGGTGCGCCGGGCCACCTCCAGGGCTTCCAGGAAGGTCCGCTCGGCCGCCGTCGCGGCACCGGCCTGCAGCCGGGTCTCCGCGAGGCCCAGCAACGCGTGGGCGAGGCCGAGGAGGTCGGATATCTCCTTGACGATCTCCACGACCCTGCTGAACCCGCGCTCGGCCTCGTCCAGCTGCCCCAGCGCCAGATGGGCGCCGGCCAGCCGGTGCACGGCCAGCGCCATGCTGCGCCGTTTGCCCCCGATGCTCTCGCTCACGCGCACGGCCTCCCGGCCGAGCTCCACCGCGGCCTCCGGCTGCCCCTGGTCAAGGGCGAACTGGGCCATGTTCTGGAGTGCGTACGCTTCGGAGGAACGCTTGCCCGCGGCCCGGAACACCGGAAGGGCTTCCCGCAGCCGTGCCATTCCCCGGTCGTACTCTCCCCGGATCCGGTCGATGAACGCGAGGTCGCTCAGGACCAGTGCCCGTCCGAGGGAGTCCTCCGCTTCCGTGTAGAGCGCAAGGGCGGCCTCCCCCCGGGCGGTCGACTCGGTGAGCCTGCGCAGCCGTACGTCGATCACGCCCAGCTGCTGTTCCATCGCCGCCTGGCCCCGCAGGTTGCCCGCTCCGCGCGCCGCGTCAAGGGCGTACTCGCTGCACCGGCGCCAGTCCTCCACGTAGTTGCGCGTCTCGAAGAGCACCTCCATGGACATGACCAGACCCCAGGTCAGCTCGTCCATGCCCATCCGGGCCGACTGCTCCACGACGGCGACCAGCGAGAGCCGTTCGGCCTCGAACCACTCCAACGGGGTGGCCAGGAGCTCGTCCAGCAGGAAGGGGTCGATCTCCCTGCGCGGCACGTCACCGTGGACGGTGTCGTGGTCACCGCCGTTCTCGCGCCGGTGCGCCTGCTCGGCGATGGTCAGGCAGGTCCGGAACACACGGTCGCAGGCCGCCAGCCGCTCCTCCTCGCTCTCCTCCTCCCGGGCCAGCTCCTCCGCGTACAGCCGCATCAGGTTCTGGAAGCGGTAGCGCAGCTGTCCGGTCGCGTCCACGCCGACGACCTCCAGGAACTGCGCGTCCACCAGGTGCTCTATCAGCCGCTCCGCGTCCATGACGTCCCCGTCCAGCAGCGCGGCACCCACCCACGTGGTGAAGTCGGGTACGCCGAGCAGCCCGAGGAGCCGGTAGAGCCGGGCCGCGTCCTTGTGCAGGTAGCGGTAGCTCAGCTCGAAGCTGGCCCGGACCTGGGACTCGCCCTGGCTGAGCTCGTCCAGCCGGCGCCGCCCGTCGTTGAGCCGGGTCACCAGGTGGCGCACCGTCCAGTGCGGCTTCGACGCCAGCCGGGCCGCCGCGATGCGCAGCGCCAGGGGCAGCCGGTCGCACAGCTCGGCCAAGCGGGCCGAGTCCTCGGGGGCGGCCTGGATCCGGGCCTCGCCGACGATCCGGCCGAGCAGCTCGACCGAGTCGGCCTCGGGGAGCACGCCCAGGTGCACCCGGGCCCGCTGCGGCCAGGTCACCAGCTGCTCCAGCTGCTCCCGGCTGGTGACGAGCACGGTGCAGCCGCCGCTGCCCGGCAGCAGGGGCCGGATCTGCGCGAAGGTGCGTACGTTGTCCAGCACGATCAGCACCCGGCGCTCCGCGAGCACGCTGCGGTACAGCGCGATGCGGTCCTCCAGGCCGTTGGGCACGTCGTCGCTGTCCACGCCGAGCGAGCGCAGGAAGCGGCTGAGTATGTCCCCGGCGGTGGTCGGGGCGTGGTGCTCGTCATAGCCGCGCAGGTCCGCGAAGAGCCGCCCGTCGGGGTACTGTTCGGTAACACGGTGCGCCCAGCGCACCGCGAGGCCGGTCTTGCCCACCCCCGCGACGCCGGTGATCAGCCCGACGGTGGATGCCCGGCCGCCCTCTCCCTGGCCGTCCACCAGGGTGTCGAGGGCAGCGAGTTCCGCACCGCGTCCAGCGAACCCGGGTACGTCGGGCGGCAGTTCCGAGGGCACGACGCGCCCGCGCGCCGCTAAGGCGTCCGCGGCGCCGTCCGCACCGTCCACCGGGCCGGCCGGCGGCTCGTAGGCCAGGGACGGGTCGTCCCGCAGGATCGCGTCGTGCAGCTCCTGGAGTTCGGGGCCGGGGTCCATGCCGAGTTCGTCGATGAACTGCCGCCGCGCCTCCCGGAAGCTCTCCATCGCCTCGGCCCGCCGCCCGGAGCGGTACTGGGCGAGGATCAGGTGGTACCGGGTGCGCTCGCGGAGCGGGTGTTCCCGTACGGCGGCGGCCAGTTCGGGCAGCAGCAGCTGGTGCCGGCCCAGCTCCAGCTGCACGCTCGTCAGCGCCTCGTAGGCGTTGATGCGGACCTCTTCCCAACGGGCCGCCTCGTCCTCGACGAGCTGCCCGCCGACCCCGGCGAGCGCGGGCCCGCGCCAGAGCGCGAGCGCCTCGGCGTAACAGCGCGCCGCGTCCGCGGGGCGGTGCGTACGAACGGCCTCCTCGGCCTCGGTGACGAGCCCGCTGAACGCGACGGTGTCGAGCACGTGCCCGTCGGGGCGCAGCAGGTAGCCGGGGTGCGCGGTGGCGATGACCTCCTCGGCCACTCCCTCGCTCTTGATGGCCTTGCGCAGGGCCGCGATGACGATGGCGACCTGGGTGCGCGCGGTGGCTGGCGGGCGACCGTTCCAGACCACGTCCACGAGGGTGTCAACCGGAACGATTCGCCCCGGACTCAGGAGCAGAAGGGCCAGAATCGTGCGTTGCCGGGCACCCCCGACCTGAACGGCCCGTTCCCCTACGGTCACCATGAGTGGTCCGAGAATTCCGAATCTGAGTGGCTCGCCCAACTGTGTCTCCCCCCGTCGCCACCGGGCCCGGCAGCGCGATCACCCTACCTGTCTGCCGCTGACAGAAAAGAGTCGAGACCCAAGCTTTGCGGCTGGTGAGGCACCATGACCGAAAGCTGATCGATCATCTCGTGAATGGCTGGAATCGATCGGAACACTACCGGCGGGCGAGCGGATGCCACGAGGTCTACATCCAGCCAAACCCAGGGAACGGGAGGGTCCCGTTCACGCCTCCGCACGGCCACCCCGACGCCACCCACCGGCCGCTTCCGAGCTGGCCGGACCCCCGCACCGCCACGACGGAACCGCTCCCGATCCCGTCAAGCTCGAAGTGGCGCTCTTCGCACCCCTCCAACCGCCGACACCGCACACCGGCGCCCCCCGCGCCCCCGGACTTCACACGGCCGACACGCACCACCCGCCCCCCGCCGTCCGGTACCGGCCACCCGAGCCCGCCACCCCCTCCCCCGCGCACCCGATCCGGCCGCCGCCGGGCGTATCGGTGGCGGACGGCGCCCTGACGTGCGGTCCGGGCACCCGTAGTCATACGGACCTCCTGGGAGACGGCGGCGGAGGGGCCTGGCTGCTGCTGACCGCGTGCGCCGGCAGCGACCGCTCGGCGTACAGGAGGATCGCCGCGCCGGTCAGGACCATCAGAGCGAGAACCGTCCACAGTTGCCACTGCCCGGCGTCGAGCAGGAATCCCAGCAGCACGGGCGCGACGGTGCGACAGACCGACCAGGACAGCTGATAGACCGACAGGTACCGTCCCCGCAGGTGATCGGGGGCCGCCTGGACCGACAGGCCCTGCGAGGGTGCGGAGTGCACGAGTTCGCCGGCGGTGTAGAGCACCGCGACCGCCAGGACGGCGCCGATGGCGTCCGGGCCGCTGACGAACCGGGGAAGGACGGCGAAGGCGGCGAAGGAGAGCGCGAAGGTCGCCGCGCCGAGCGCGGCCGCGCGGGGACGTCTGCCGCGCAAGGTCAGGCGGGCGGCGGGGACGCCGAGCGCGGCGACCAGAGCGGTGTTGACCGCGAACACGGCCCCCGCCAGGGCGTCGGGCATGCCGACATCGCGCGTGAGGAAGACCGGCAGGGCCATGGCCTGGGTGGTGTAGCCGAAGGCGATCAGGAAATTGGCGACGGTGATGAGCAGGTAGGGCCGGTCGGCGAGCACCTGCCGGTACCCGTCCCGCGTCCCCTCCGGCCGCTCCACGTCGCTGCGGGCCTTCGGGAGCCGGGCGACCAGTACCGCGGCGACGGCGAAGACCGCGGCCAGGACCTCGGCGGCGGCGATGAAACCGGCGCTGCCGTCCAGCACCAGCATGCCCGCCGCCGCCAGGCTGCCGCACCCCATCCCGGCGTTGCGCAGGCTGCGGTCCCACGCCAGTAGCCGGTCGCGCTCGGCGCCTTCGGCGATCTCACCGATGAGAGCCTGCTGGCTGGGCGACGAGGCCCACATCCCCACCGCGACCACCAGGCCGATCGCCAGGAATGCGGGGAAGGAGCCGACGAACGGGTAGGCGGCGAACCCGATCGCGCGCAGCGCGAGTACGCCGATGAGCACCCGTCGGCCGCCGAACCGGTCGATGAGGATGCCCACGGCCGGCATGAACGCCAACGCGCAGAGCCCGGCAACCGTGAGTCCCGCGCCGATCGAGGTCAGAGACAGGCCGGTGAGCGAGTGGATGAACAGCATCGTCAGCGGCACGTAAATACCGTCGCCGATCGAGCTGACCAGGCTCGCGGCGATGAGGCGGCGGCGGGTGCGGACGCCGGGTTCAGCGGAAGTCGAGCGCACCGCGTCCCCCCTTCGGCTCGGCGACCGTCTCCTCGCCTTCGGACACGGAGGCGAGGACGGGGCCCCAACGAGAGGCGACCCGGACGAAGGGGCAGGTGGGGCGGCTTGAGGCGCAACTATATCTTCCATGGAAGATAAATTATCATCCGTGGAAGATACAGTGGAAGCCATGCAGCCCGACTCCATCGCCGCCATCGTCGAACAGTGGAAGCGCGAGAGGCCCGATCTCGACGCGACACCGATGCTCGTCATCGGCCGGCTCTTCCGGCTCACCGACGTACTCGACCAACGGCTGCGCCCGCCCTTCGGCGCCGCAAATCTGGGAAACGGCGACTTCGACGTGCTCGCGGCGCTTCGGCGTTCAGGACCGCCCTACGCCCTGTCCGCAGGCGCGCTCAGCCGCACCGTCCTCGTCACCACCGGCGCGATCACCAAGCGGGTCGACCGACTCGAAGCCCGTGGCCTGGTCAGCAGATCCGTCGCCGAGACCGACTCGCGCGGACGTCTCATCACCCTCACAGCAGAGGGCGTCGCACTGACCGACGAGCTCATCGCCGTCCACCTGGACAACCAGCGTCAGCTCCTCGCCGGACTCAGCGGGGACGATCGAACCGAGCTCGCCCGCCTGCTCGAACGACTCGCCTCGACACTGGCCGCGGACGACTGACCACCCGTGGCACTCCGCCTCGCCCTCGTCCGGGCTGAGCGGGCCGGGACGTTTCGGGATCCGGGCGTCCGCCCGCTGGAAGGTGCGCCGGCCCACGATCCGGCGGGAGAACCCGCCACGGACCGCGGCCGCCCCCCACAGCCCCTCGCCGGCGGCGACCCCCAACCCGGTTGGGGGCGGCGGTGGAGTCGCGCCGGACCGGTTCCGCAGCCTGCTCGGCATCCCGGTCCGGCGGGTGAAACCGCGCGGCCGGCGCGGGCTGACGCCCTGAAGGCCGGCCCGCCCCCGTCAGAGGCCCGACTTTCGTCCGGCGCTGGCCCCTTCGCGGGAACTCGCAGGTCAGGCGTCCTCGCGCACCGGCTCCAGGATCGCCACGCACTCCACGTGGTGGGTCATCGGGAAGAGGTCGAACACGCGCAGCGTGCGGACCTTGTAGCCGGCGTCCTTGAAGTAGCCGAGGTCGCGGGCCAGGGCCGCCGGGTCGCAGGCGACGTAGGCGATGCGGCGGGCCGAGAGGCTCGCGATGTGGCGGACCGTCTGCTTGCCGGCGCCCGCGCGGGGCGGGTCCAGGACGACCAGGTCGCACTCGGTGATGCCGGTGCGCGGGAGGGCGGTGTCGACCTTGCCCTGTTCGATGCGGACCCGGGGGAAGTCCGCCAGGTTGTGGCGGGCGTCCTCCACCGCGCGCTTGCCCGACTCGATGCCGAGGACCGCGCCGGTCTCGCCGAGGCGCTCCGCGAGCGCGCCCGCGAAGATGCCGACGCCGCAGTAGAGGTCGAGGGCCATCTCGCCCTTGCGCGGCATCAGGCCCTGCATGACGGCCTTGATCAGGGTGTCGGCGGCCTGCGGGTGGACCTGCCAGAAGCCGCCCATGCCGACGCGGTACGTACGGCCGTCCGCCCGCTCGCGGACGAAGGGGCGGCCGTGGACGCGGTGCGTCGAGCCGTCCTTCTCCTCGACCCGGAGCACCGAGACCGGCTTGTCGAGCTCCACCAGGGGGAGGCGGCCGCCGGGGCGGGGGGTGAGGACGACCTGGCGGTCGCCGGAGCCGGAGGCGGCGATCGCCTCGACCGTCTCCATCTGGGGCCAGTCCTGCTTCTCGATGCCGAGTTCCGAGACGCCCGGGGCGGCGATCATGCAGTGGTCGACGGGCTCGATGTCGTGCGAGCGGTGCTTGCGCAGGCCGGCCCGGCCCGTCTCGTCGATCGCGTACTGGACGCGGGTGCGCCACTGCGGGACCTGCCCGGCCGGCAGCTTGTCGCCCTCGGCCGGCATGACGGTGCCGTCCCAGCCGGCCTCCTCCGGGGTGAGCCCGGCGAGCCTCTTGAGCTGCTCGGTGACGACCTCGCCCTTGAGCCGGCGCTGCGCGCCCGGCTTGGCGTGCTGCCAGTCGCAGCCGCCGCACTTGCCGGGGCCGGCGTACGGGCAGGGGGCCTCGACGCGGTCCTTGGAGGGGGTGAGGACGGTGATGGCGTCGGCTCGCAGGAAACGGGAGTCCGCTTCGCCCTCCGTCACGCGCGCGATGATCTTCTCGCCCGGCAGCGTGTGGCGGACGAACAGGACGCGGCCGTCCGAGGTGCGCGCGATGCAGTGGCCGCCGTGCGCGACGGGGCCGACCTCGACCTCGTACTCCTCCCCGACCAGTGACTGCTTCTCGTTCTGCTCGGTCATGGTGAGGGGGCTCCAAGGATCAAGGAAATGAAGAATGGCCGGAGGACCGACCCACCAGTTTACGTGGATCTCCTCCGGCCGTTCGCCATCGGCTCCGCGGCTACTTCGCCGCCGGGTCCTTCTGACGCGGCCTCGGCGTGTCGACGGGGCCGCGGCGCACCGCGCCCGGAGCGTTCCACTCCTGGCGCTTCTTCGCCCGCCGCTTGGCGAGCTCCGAGGACTCCAGCTGGTAGGGCACCGAGGTGACCATCACGCCGGGCGTGAACAGCAGCCGCCCCTTGAGGCGCAGCGCGCTCTGGTTGTGCAGGAGGTGCTCGTACCAGCGTCCGACGACGTACTCGGGGATGTAGACGCTGACCGCGTCGCGCGGGTTCTCGCTGCGCAGCCCCTTCACGTACTCGACCACCGGCCGGGTGATCTCGCGGTAGGGCGAGTCGAGGATCTTCAGCGGGACGTTGATCCCGCGCCGCTCCCACTCGGCCCGCAGCGCCTTGGTCTCGGCCTGGTCGACGCTGATGCTGAGCGCCTCCAGGGTGTCCGAGCGGGTCAGCTTGGCGAAGGCCAGGGCGCGCAGGGTCGGCTTGTGGACCTTGGAGACCAGGACGATCGAGTGGACCCGGGAGGGGCGCACGCTGTCGTCGCTGGGGCCCTCGTCGGCGGCGATCTCGTGGGCGACCCGGTCGTAGTGCTTCCGGATCGCGGTCATGGTGCCGTAGAAGATCAGCATGCCCAGCAGGGCGACCCAGGCGCCGTGGGTGAACTTGGTGGCGAGGACGACGACCAGCACCATGCCGGTGAAGAAGGCGCCGAAGGTGTTGATCGCCCGCGAGCGGATCATCCGGCGGCGGGCGGACTGGTCGCGCTCGGTCTTCAGGTGGCGGTTCCAGTGCCGGACCATGCCGATCTGGCTCAGCGTGAAGGAGACGAACACTCCGACGATGTAGAGCTGGATCAGCTTCGTGGAGTCGGCGTCGTAGATCCACACCAGCAGTATCGCGGCGCCCGCGAGGAGCACGATGCCGTTGGAGAACGCGAGCCGGTCGCCGCGGGTGTGCAGCTGGCGCGGCAGGTAGCGGTCCTGGGCGAGGATCGAGCCGAGCAGCGGGAAGCCGTTGTAGGCGGTGTTCGCGGCGAGGAACAGGACGAGCGCGGTGGCGGTCGCCAGCACGATGAACAGGAAGCTGCCGCTGCCGAAGACGGCCTCGGCGACCTGGGAGATCACCGGGTGCTGGACGAACCCGTCGCCGACGGGGACGCCGTTCTCCAGCAGGTTGGTGGAGGGTGCCTCGGCCATCTTCACGTCCGTGGCCATGGCCAGGCCGATGATCCCGCAGAACATGGTGACGGCCAGGCCGCCCATGAGGGCGAGGGTGGTGGCGGCGTTCTTGCTCTTGGGCTTGCGGAAGGCCGGTACGCCGTTGCTGATCGCCTCGACGCCGGTCAGGGCGGCACAGCCGGAGGAGAAGGCGCGCAGCAGCAGGAAGACCAGCGCGAAGCCGGCCAGCCCCTGGTGCTCGGCCTTGATCTCCAGGTCGGCGGTCGGGGCCTCCATCGTGTCGCCCATCACGAGGCCGCGCCAGGCGCCCCACGCGATCATCACGAACACGGCGCCGACGAACACGTACGTCGGGATGGCGAAGAGCTTTCCGGATTCCTTCACTCCGCGCAGATTCATCAGCGTGAGCAGCAGAATCATGACGATCGCCGAGAGCACCTTGTGCTCGATGACGAAATCGACGGCGGAGCCGAGATTCTCGACACCGGAGGAAATGGAGACGGCGACGGTCAGGACGTAGTCGACGAGCAGGGCGCTCGCCACGGTGAGGCCTGCCTTGGGTCCCAGGTTGGTGTTGGCCACCTCGTAGTCGCCGCCGCCGCTGGGGTAGGCGTGGACGTTCTGCCGGTAGGAGGCGACCACGGTGAACATCAGCACGACGACCGCGACCGCGATCCAGGGGCTGAAGTGGTACGCCGACACACCCGCGATGGACAGGACCAGCAGTACCTCACCGGGGGCATATGCCACCGAGGAGAGTGGGTCGGATGCGAACACAGGAAGGGCGATCCGCTTGGGGAGGAGCGTTTCCCCGAGGCGGTCGCTGCGCAGCGCCCGGCCGATCAGGATCCGTTTGGGCACGTCGGTCAGTTTGGACACGCAGAGGATCGTAAGCGTTCGAAATGTGGCTGACGAACCCCCTACCCCTGATCCGCACCAATGCGCCCCCAATGAAGCACCTGTCGGACCCCAAACAGTCACACTGGTGACCGCCCGTGTGTAGCTTGGGCCATGGTCTGAGACCCTGATTAGCCAGAGCATGCAATGAGGCTGGAAACCAGCGAGCAGCTGTCAGCCGGAAGGACGGCCGTGCACATCGTCATTATGGGCTGCGGACGGGTGGGTTCCGCCCTCGCGCAGACCTTGGAACAGCAGGGGCATACGGTCGCCGTGGTCGACCAGGACCCCACGGCATTCCGCCGGCTCGGGGCCTCGTTCGGCGGCCGCCGCGTCACCGGTGTCGGCTTCGACCAGGACACGCTGCGGGAGGCCGGGATCGAGGAGGCGGGCGCTTTCGCCGCCGTCAGCAGTGGTGACAATTCCAACATCATCGCGGCCCGCGTGGCCCGCGAGATGTTCGGCGTGGAGAACGTCGCCGCCCGTATCTACGACCCCAAGCGCGCCGAGGTGTACCAGCGCCTCGGCATCCCCACCGTCGCGACCGTGCGGTGGACCGCCGACCAGATGCTGCGCCGGCTGCTCCCCTCGGGTGCGGAGCCGCTGTGGCGCGACCCGAGCGGCGGCGTGCAGCTCGCGGAGGTGCACGCCTCCGCGGCCTGGATCGGCCACAAGGTCAGCAAACTGCAGGAGGAGACCGGCGTCCGTGTCGCGTTCCTCACCCGCCTGGGCGAGGCGATGCTGCCGACTTCGCAGACCGTCCTCCAGGAGGGCGACCTCGTCCACGTGATGATGCGCACGGACGAGATCGACAAGGTCGAGGCGGCCTTCGCCGAGGGCCCCGAGGAGGCACACGCATGAGGGTCGCGATCGCCGGAGCCGGGGCCGTGGGCCGCTCCATCGCGGGCGAGCTGCTGGAGAACGGCCACGAGGTGCTCCTCGTGGACAAGGCGCCGACCGCCATCTCGGTGGAGCGGGTGCCGCAGGCGGAGTGGCTGCTGGCCGACGCCTGCGAGATCACCTCGCTCGACGAGGCGGCGCTGCAGCGCTGCAACGTGGTCATCGCGGCGACGGGCGACGACAAGGTCAACCTGGTCGTCTCCCTGCTCGCGAAGACCGAGTACGGGGTCCCGCGCGTGGTGGCGCGCGTGAACAACCCGAAGAACGAGTGGCTCTTCAACGAGTCCTGGGGCGTCGACGTCGCGGTGTCCACGCCGCGCCTGATGTCGGCCCTGGTCGAGGAGGCCGTCAGCGTCGGCGACCTGGTGCGGCTGCTGCGCTTCAGCCACGGCGACGCCAACCTCGTGGAGCTGACCCTGCCGGCCGACTCCTCGGTCGCGGGCACCCAGATCAGCGAGATCGCCTGGCCGGAGGACACCTCCCTGGTCACGATCATCCGCGGCAACCGCGTGCTCACCCCGCACGGCGAGGAGACCCTGGAGCCGGGCGACGAGCTCCTCTTCGTGGCCGCCCAGGCCCGCGAGGAGCAGCTGGAGGACCTCCTCCAGGCGCGTCACTAGCAGCGCACGGGAAAGGGGCGGGGCGACCGGATGGCCGCTCCGCCCCTTTCCCGTGCTCAGGCCCGCTTGTGGCGGCCGGACTGCGCGGACTGCGCCGACTGCGCCGACTGCGCGGCCTCCTCGGCCTCGTACTCGGCGATCACGTCGATCGGCGGCGGCGCCTTCGCCAGGAAGACCCAGGTGAAGTACACGGCCAGCACCATCGGCGGGAGCTTGAGCGCGATCAGCACCCAGCCCAGCTGCGTCTCGTCACCCCACCAGTACAGCGGGAAGAGGATCGCGTACTTCGCCAGGAAGATGAGCCCCCAGGCCAGGCTGGCCTTGGTGTACGCCTTCTTGCGCCCCGGGTTGCGGGTGCGCCAGGAGAGGTTCTCCTTGAACACCGGCCCCAGGATCACCCCCAGCAGCGGGAACCCCACCAGCGCCGAGAGCGTGAACGCCAGGCCCAGGCAGACCCCGTAGATCATGCCCGGCAGGTAGAAGCCCTTGGCACTGCCCGTGAAGAGGGCGAAGGCCACGCCCACGCCGACGCCGAAGACGCCGCTGAAGGCGTGCTTCACGGTGTCCTTGCGCGCCAGGCGGACGACCACCAGCAGCACCGCGACGACGCCCGCCGCGATGGCGGACATCTTCACGTCCTTGTTGATCGTGTAGATCATCACGAAGAGCAGGCCGGGGAGCATCGTCTCCACGGTGCCCCGGACGCCGCCGAAGGCGTCGAAGAGCGCCGCCTGCGTGACCGCGCTCTGGTCGTCGGCGGGCGCGGTGCCCGGGTCCGGGTCCGGCGTGGTCGGTTTGTCGAGTGACGTCACCGGTCAGTGCTCCTGTCCGAGTGGGCGGAGTTCGTACTTCGGGTTGAAGAGCACCCGGCGGCCGTGGCTCATCGAGATGCGTCCAGAAGCGATCATGCGCCGCCCGGGTTCGATTCCCACGATCGAGCGACGCCCGAGCCAGACCACGTCCAGCGCGGCCGAGCCGTCGAACAGCTCGGCCTCAAGGGCGGGCACGCCCGCTCGCGGCCGGAGGGTGACGGTGCGCAGCGTGCCGGTCACCTTCACTATCTGACGGTCGTGGCAGTCGCAGATCCGCGTGCACCCCGCGGCTTCTGCGTCCTCCTGCAGCTCCGCCGAATGCAGCTCCTCCTGGGAGGTGGACAGCCGCTCTATCATCCGGCGGAACCGGCCCGCCGGCCTGGCCGGTTTCGCGGGCTTCTCGGGACGCGGTTCAGCACTCATACAGGAAGCCTACCGGCGCCCCCGCCGCCTCTCGAAGCCCCCGCTACTTCTCGAAGCGGTACCCCATGCCGGGTTCGGTGATGAAGTGCCGGGGGTGCGAGGGGTCCGCCTCCAGCTTGCGGCGCAGCTGGGCCATGTAGACCCTCAGGTAGTTGCTCTCGGTGCCGTAGGAGGGCCCCCAGACCTCCTGGAGCAGCTGTTTCTGGCTGACCAGCTTCCCGCCGTTGCGCACGAGCACCTCCAGCAGGTGCCACTCGGTGGGGGTGAGGCGTACGTCGCGCCCCTCGCGCACGGCCTTCTTGGCGGCGAGGTCCACCGTGAAGCCCTCGGTCGAGACGACCACCTCGTCCTCGCCGGTCCCGGAGGCCGGCTCGGCCCGGCGGACGGCGGCGCGCAGCCGGGCCAGCAGCTCGTCCATGCCGAAGGGCTTGGTGACGTAGTCGTCGGCGCCGGCGTCGAGGGCCTCGACCTTCTCGTCGGAGCTGTGCCGGGCGGAGAGCACCAGGATCGGCACCCGCGTCCAGCCGCGCAGCCCCTTGATGACCTCGACCCCGTCCATGTCGGGCAGGCCGAGGTCGAGGACGACCACGTCGGGGTGGCGGGCGGCCGCGAGTTCCAGGGCTCCCGCCCCGTCGGCGGCCGCGTCGACCTCGTACTTGCGCGCCTTGAGGTTGATCACGAGGGCTCGGACGATCTGCGGCTCGTCGTCCACCACGAGCACCCGGGTCATCGGGGACCTGCTTTCTGTCGTTCGGGGAGGTCCCCGGTTTCCATCGGTTCCTGGCGCGGGTCCTGTGCCCGGTCGACGCCGCCGGGGCCGTCCCCGGTTCCGGCGGGGCCGGGCGGGCTGCCGCGGGTCGCCGCGCGCAGGGTGAGCACCATGGTCAGCCCTCCCCCGGGGGTGTCCTCGGCGGCGAGCGTGCCGTCCATGGCCTCGGCGAAGCCCCTGGCCACCGCGAGCCCCAGGCCCACCCCGGCGCCGCGCGGGGCGTCCCCGTGCCGCTGGAACGGGGCGAATATCCGGTCCTTGGCCTCGTCCGGGACCCCGGGCCCGCGGTCGACGACGCGCACCTCGACCCGGTCTCCGAGGAAGCTGGCCGCGACCAGTACCCGCTCTCCGGCGGGGCTGTACTTGACGGCGTTCTCCACCACGTTGGCCACGGACCGCTCCAGCAGCCCGGGGTCCACCGCCACCATCGGCAGGGTCTCCGGCACGTCGAGCAGCACGCTGTCCTCCGGTACGCCGCCCAGCGCCATCGGGACCACCTCGTCGAGGTCGATCTCCCGGATCAGCGGGGTCACGGTGCCCGTCTGGAGCCGGGACATGTCCAGCAGGTTGCCCACCAGGTGGTCGAGCCGGTCGGCGCCCTCCTCGATCCCGGCCAGCAGCTCGGCCCGGTCCTCCTCGGACCACTCCACGTCGTCGGAGCGCAGGGAGCTGACGGAGGCCTTGATGGAGGCCAGCGGCGTGCGCAGGTCATGGCTGACGGCGGCCAGCAGGGCGGTCCGGATCCGGTTGCCCTCGGCCAGCCGGCGGGCCTCCTCGGCCTCTCCCACGAGCCGCTGGCGGTCCAGCACCACGGCGGCCTGGGCGGCGAAGGCTCCGAGCACCCGGCGGTCCTCGGCGGGCAGCACCCGCCCGGACAGGGCCAGGGCCATGTGGTCGCCGATCGGCATGTCCACGTCGGCGTCCTCGGGCCGGGCCGCCGGGGCGGGTCCGACGCTGCCTGCCGGGGTCCAGGCCTCCACCTCGCCGGCCCGCTCCAGCAGGGCCACCGACTCCATCGCGAAGGTCTCGCGCACCCGCTCCAGCAGCGCGCCCAGGGCGGTCTCGCCGCGCAGCACGCTCCCGGCCAGGGTGGAGAGGATCTCGGACTCGGCCCGCAGCCGGGCGGCCTGGTGGGTGCGCCGGGCGGCGAGGTCCACCACCGAGGCCACCGAGACCGCGACCCCGAAGAACACGGCGATGGCCATGATGTTCCTGGGGTCGGAGATGGTGAACCGGTGCAGCGGCGGCGCGAAGAAGTAGTTCAGCAGCAGCGAGCCGACGGCCGCCGAGGCCAGCGCAGGCCAGAGCCCGCCCAGCAGCGCGGCCGCGACCGTCAGCGCCAGGAAGAGCAGCATGTCGTTGGCGAGGCCGGGATCGGCGTCGATGTTGGTCAGCAGCGCGCACAGCAGCACGGGGAAGACCACGCCGACCACCCAGCCGGCCACGATCCGGGTCCGGCCGAGCCGGGCCGCCGAGCGGACCACGGGCAGCCCCCGCCCCCGGGCGACCTCCTCGTGGGTGACGATGTGCACGTCGAGGTCGGGCCCGGAGTCGCGGGCGACGGTGGCGCCCACCCCGGGCCCCAGCACGTACTGCCAGGCCTTGCGGCGGCTGGAACCCAGCACGATCTGGGTGGCGTCGACCCCGCGGGCGAAGGCGAGGAGGGCGTCGGGGACGTTGTCGCCGATCACATGGTGAAACGTTCCGCCAAGGTCCTCGACCAGGGTCCGCTGCACCGCGAGCTCCTTGGGCGAGGCCGAGGTCAGCCCGTCGCTGCGGGCGATGTAGACGGCGAGGACCTCGCTGCCGGAGCCCTTGGCCGCCATCCGGGCGGCCCTGCGGATGAGCGTGCGGCCCTCGGGGCCGCCGGTGAGGCCCACCACGATCCGCTCACGGGCCTGCCAGGCCGAGCGGATGCCGTGCTCGCCCCGGTACTGCTGGAGGTACTCGTCGGCCCGGTCGGCGACCCACAGCAGCGCCAGCTCGCGCAGCGCGGTCAGGTTGCCCGGCCGGAAGTAGTTCGAGAGGGCCGCGTCGACCTTGTCCGGCCGGTAGATGTTGCCGTGCGCCATGCGCCGGCGCAGCGCCTGCGGGGACATGTCGACCAGCTCGATCTGGTCGGCCCGTCGCACCACCTCGTCCGGCACGGTCTCGCGCTGGCGCACCCCGGTGATCTTCTCCACCACGTCCCCGAGGGACTCCAGGTGCTGGATGTTGACGGTGGTCACCACGTCGATCCCGGCGCGCAGCAGCTCCTCCACGTCCTGCCAGCGCTTCGCGTTGCGCGAGCCGGGGACGTTCGTGTGCGCGAGCTCGTCCACCAGGGCCACGGCGGGGTGCCGGGCGAGCACCGCGTCCACGTCCATCTCGGTGAAGGCGGCCCCCCGGTACGAGAGCTCCCGCCTGGGCACCTGTTCGAGGCCGTGCAGCATCACCTCGGTGCGCGGCCGCCCGTGGTGCTCGACGAAGCCGACGACGCAGTCGGTGCCCCGCTCCACCCGGCGGTGGCCTTCCGAGAGCATGGCGTACGTCTTGCCCACACCGGGTGCCGCGCCGAGATGGATCCTTAGCCTGCCGCGTCCCATGCGCTCATTCTCGGGGACGTTCCCGCTGTTCACGTACCGGAAGGGTGTCTGCCGGACATCCCTGACGCATCCCTGACGCGCACACCCCCCGCCCCGGACGCGCGAAGGCCCGCGGGCCCGTCCCCCTGGGGGAACGGGGCCCGCGGGCCGGAAGACGCCCTTCGCCGGGTCCGGGTCAGCGGACCTCGGTGATCTCCGGACCGCGCTCCAGCTGGCCCATGCCGCCGGAGAAGCGCGAGCCCTCCTGCTCCTCGGCCGTCTGCACGCCGTCCGGCACCATCTGGGCGTCGTTCGGCAGCTTCAGGACGATCGGGTCGCGCGGGGCCATCGGGCCGTCGCCGCGGACGACGACGGTCTCCCGGAAGATCTGCTCCAGCACGCCGGCCGACTCGGGGCGCACCGCGCCCTGGCCGGAGATGACGCCGCGCAGGAACCAGCGCGGGCCGTCGACGCCGACGAAGCGCACCAGCTGGGCGCCGGTCTGGCCGTCGGGCAGCGGTACCGGGACCTGCGCGCGCAGCTCCCAGCCCAGCGGGCCTTCGACCTCGTCGATGATGCCGCCCTGCTGGGTGATGCCCGAGGCGATCTCGTCGCGGACCTCGCCCCAGATGCCCTCCTTCTTGGGGGCGGCGAAGGCCTGCAGCTGCACGGCGCTGTCGTTCAGTACGACCGTGGCGGCCACGATGGCGTCACCCGCGACCTCGACGCGCAGCTCCATGCCCTCGACACCGGGCACGAGGATGCCGCCCAGGTCGACCCGGCCGTCGGCCGGGTTGCCGAGCACCTCGGAGACGTCCCACGGGCCGTCGGGCCGCGGGGCGGGGGGCAGGTTGAGACGGCGGGGCGCGGCGGAGTCGTCGCCGGCCTGCTCGTCGGCAGCCACGCCGTTCACGACCTGCTCGGCCGCGCCGCCGTCATGGGCGGAGTCGTTCTTCTTGCGACGTCCGAACACGTCACTGTCCTTCCCGGTCGGATACGACCGAAGCGTAGCCATTCCCACCCTGCTGCTGACCAGCCCCGGATCCGGCCACGGCCGCATGGCCGCCGGTGGAGCCGAACCCCCCGTCGGCCCGGGCCGAGCCTGGAAGCTCCGCCACCTCGTGGAAGCGCACCTTCTCGACCCGCTGGACAACCAGCTGGGCAATGCGGTCGAATCGCTCGAACCGGACGCTCTCGCGCGGGTCGAGATTGACCACGATCACCTTGATCTCCCCACGGTACCCGGCATCCACCGTCCCCGGGGCATTCACGAGCGCGAGCCCGCACCTGGCCGCCAGGCCCGAGCGCGGGTGCACGAAGGCCGCGTACCCGTCGGGCAGGGCGATGGAGACGCCGGTGGGCAGTACGGCCCGCTCCCCGGGCTCCAGCTCTGCGGCCACGGTGGTCACCAGGTCGCAGCCGGCGTCGCCGGGGTGGCCGTAGGCGGGGATGGGCACCTCGGGGTCGACGCGCCGGATCAGCACGTCGACCCCGTGACGGGGACCGTTGTCGTTCTGGGGCATCAGGGGTTCACCTCGAAGGCGCGTGCGCGCCTGACCTGGTCCGGGTCGGACATCGCCGCCCGGATCTCCTCGGGCCGACCGTTGTCGATGAAGTGGTCGACCTTCACCTCGATGAAGAGCGCGTCCGCGCGGACGGCGACGGGGCCGTCCGGGCCGCCTATCCGGCCCACGGCGGTGGAGTAGATCTTCCGGCCGGCGACGGCGGTGACCTCGGCCTCCAGGTACAGCACGGTGTCCACGGGCACGGGCCGCACGAAGTCGGTCTCCAGCCGGCCGGTCACCGCGATGACGCGCAGCAGCCAGTTCAGGGAGCCCAGGGTCTCGTCGAGCGCGGTGGCCAGGACGCCGCCGTGCGCGAGACCGGGAGCGCCCTGGTGGGCGGGCTTGACGGTGAACTCCGCGGTGACGCGTACGCCCTCGCCCGCGCGGGCCTCCAGATGGAGCCCGTGCGGCTGACCCCCGCCGCAGCCGAAACAGTGCTCGTAGTGCGCGCCGAGGAGCTCCCCGGGCGCCGGGGCATCGGGGTGCCGGACCGGTGCCGAGGCATCGGCCGGGGGCGTCAACGCCGTGTTTCGTCCACTCACAGCCGCTGACCTTACCCGCGCGGCTACCCGCCGGTCGCCCCGTGGGAGGCTAGGTCCCATGCAGCTCTCCCCCGCGCACCACGACGAACGCCTCTCCGCCCCCCGCTCCTGGTGGGGCATCGCGGCCCTGACCGGCCTGGCGTGCGCGCTGATGCTGCTGCCGCTCGGCACCCTGCCGCTGCTGGCGGGGCTGGTCGGCGGCGCCGCGCTGACGGGGATGCTGGTGAGCTCGTACGGCTCCGCGCGCGTGCGCGTGGTGAACGGCGCGCTCGCGGCCGGCGACGCCCGGATCCCGGTGACGGCCCTGGGCGAGCCCGAGGTGCTGGACGCGGAGGAGGCGCGCGCCTGGCGCACGTACAAGGCCGACACCCGGGCCTTCATGCTGATGCGCAGCTACGTCCCCACGGCGGTCCGGATCGAGATCACCGACCCGGCGGACCCGACCCCGTACGTGTACGTCTCCACGCGCGAGCCCCAGGCGCTCGCGGAGGCCGTCCGCGCGGCGAAGACCGCCGCGGCGGAGGCCTGACCCCGGCTCCGGCGGCGGGCTTCAGCCCCGCGCGTCCGGGCGGCGTCCCTCGATGGCGGCCCTGGTGGCCTCGGGAAGGGCTCCGGAGGGGCGTTCCAGGGGCGGCAGGGCGGCGAGGGAGTCCCACGGCACGGCGCGGCTCCGCAGGTCCTTACGGACCTTCTCGGCGAGTTTCCTGGTGTCCCGGCGGTTCATGACCGCTCCGACGGCCGCGCCGACCATGAACGGCATGAGGTTCGGCAGGTTGCGGAACATCCGCTTCATGATCTGCTGGCGCAGTTCGCGCTTCATCTGCCCGCCGAGGGCCGCGTTCAGCGTCGTCGGCTTGGTCAGGTCGATCCCGCGCTCCTGGGTCCAGGAGGTCAGGTAGGCGAGGCTGCGGTCCTTCAGGCCGCCCGGCGGGCGCTGCCCGTAGACCTCGTGCAGCTCGGCGATGAGCTTCAGCTCGATCGCGGCGACCCCGGTGATCTCCGCGGCCAGCTCCGCCGGCATCGCGGGCGGGACCGGCAGCATGGCCGCGGCGCCGATGCCGGCGCCCACGGTCGAGGTGCCGTTGGCGGCCCCGGCGATCAGCTTGTCGGCCAGCTGGTCGGGACCGAGGTCCGGGAACTGCGCCCGCAGGGTCGCGAGGTCCCTTACCGGAACGCGCGGGGCGTTCTCGATGATCAGGTCGGTGATGTACAGGGCGGCGGCTTTCGCGCTCTCGCCGCCCTTGCGCACACCGTTCTTGACGGCTTGCATCCGACGTGTCCCGGGCCTGCCCCGGGACTCCTCGTCCGCCACTGCGGCCGACGGCACCGCCGCCGTGGCGGTGTCGGACGGCACCACAGTCGTCCCGAAGGCCTGGCCGCCGGCGTCCGCGGGGCCCGTTTCCGGGCCCGTGGTCACCGCGCGAACCTGCGCCTCCGGATCGCCAGATTTCCGGAAGCGTCGCTTCCGAAAGGGCGTCGAGCCGGTCACGGCCGTCCTCAGTCGCAGTCGCGGCAGATCGGCTGGCCGTTCTTCTCCCGCGCCAGCTGGCTGCGGTGGTGCACCAGGAAGCAGCTCATGCAGGTGAACTCGTCGGCCTGCTTGGGCAGCACCCGGACGGCCAGCTCCTCGTTGGAGAGGTCGGCACCCGGGAGCTCCAGGCTCTCGGCGCCGTCGAAGTCCTCGATGTCGACGCTCGACGTGACCTTGTCACTGCGCCGGGCCTTGAGTTCTTCGATGCTGTCGTTGTCGACGTCGTCGTCGGTCTTGCGTGGGGTGTCGTAGTCCGTTGCCATTTTGTCGCTCTCCCCCTCTGGGATTTAGCGGTGTCTCAGCGCACGTAACGCGCGAGAGGCCGGACTTGTGCCCGACCTGAGGCGGAGATTTTGCCTCACATCAAGGTCTGTTACTCAATCGACACCCAGCCGCGTACCCGAAGGACTCCGTGGCCGGGATGTCGAGCGGGACCGTACACGGTCAGGGGGCCGTCTTGCACAAACGCCACCCCGTGTATTTCCCGCCATCCGGGGGGCCGGAAACCCGGACTTCCCGGGCTTTCCGGCCACCTTGGGGTCACAGAACGCGCATGACCCGCCACTCGGCACTGTGATCGATCACACAGGCACCGCCCGCCGCGGCCACCGTTGCGTTCCGCTGACGGCGAACAGCGCTCGGGTGGATCAAAGGGGCAACGTGACGCGCATCACGAGGCCACCGCCCTCTCGGGGGGTCGCGAGGATGCGGCCGCCGTGTGCGCGCGCCACGGAGCGCGCGATCGACAGACCGAGCCCCACACCCTTGTCACTGCCCGTTCGCTCCGTACGCAGCCGTCTGAAGGGCTCGAAGAGGCTGTCCACCTCGTACGCGGGAACCACGGGACCCGTGTTCGAGACGACGAGCACCGCCTGGCCGTGCTGGGCCTCGGTCGTCACCTCCACCCAGCCGCCCTCCGGCACGTTGTACCGGACGGCGTTCTGCACCAGGTTGAGGGCGATCCGCTCCAGCAGGACGCCGTTGCCCTGGATCACGGCCAGCGCGCGCTCGCCGCGGATCTCCACGCCCTTGGCGAGGGCCTCGCCACGGGCCTGGTCGATGGCGCGCGAGGCGACCTCGGCCAGGTCGACCGGCTTGCGCTCGACGATCTGGTTCTCGCTGCGGGCCAGCAGCAGCAGGCCCTCGACCAGCTGCTCGCTGCGCTCGTTGGTGGCCAGCAGCGTCTTGCCCAGCTGCTGGAGCTCCACCGGCGCCCCGGGGTCCGAGAGGTGGACCTCCAGCAGCGTCCGGTTGATCGCCAGGGGGGTCCGCAGCTCGTGCGAGGCGTTGGCCACGAAGCGCTGCTGGGCGGTGAAGGCCCGTTCCAGGCGGTCGAGCATCTCGTCGAAGGTGTCGGCGAGCTCCTTCAGCTCGTCGTCCGGCCCGTCCAGCTCGATCCGCCGGGTCAGGTCGGAGCCCACCACCCGCCGGGCGGTACGGGTGATCTTGCCCAGCGGCGAGAGCACCCGGCCGGCCATCGCGTATCCGAAGGCGAAGGCGATGACGCTGAGGCCCAGCAGGGCCATCAGGGACCGGCTGAGGAGGTCGTCCAGGGCGTGCTTGCGCTGGTCGAGGATGCACTGCGCGATCGCGGCGTTGAACTGGTCGATCGACTGGTCGATGCCCACGCCGGAGCAGGTGGTGCTGGACACCTCGACCTTCTGGCCGCCGACGATCTTGAAGGGGAGGGCGTTGCCCTCCCTCAGGGCCTGGGCGGCCAGCAGGTAGATGATCGACAGCAGCAGGATGCCGGCGATCAGGAACATGCCGCCGTACAGCAGCGTCAGCCTTATCCGGATGGTCGGCCGCAGCCAAGGGAAGGGACCCTCGGGCTGGCCGGGGTCCCAGGTCGGTTTCGGTGGCGCCGCGGGTGGCGCCGGGGTCGCGGCCACCGGGTCAGATCCGGTAGCCGGAGCCGGGCACGGTCACGATGACGGGCGGCTCCCCGAGCTTGCGGCGCAGGGTCATGACGGTCACCCGGACCACGTTGGTGAACGGGTCGGTGTTCTCGTCCCAGGCCTTCTCCAGCAGCTGCTCGGCGGACACCACGGTCCCCTCGCTGCGCATGAGCACCTCCAGCACCGCGAACTCCTTCGGCGCCAGCTGGACCTCGCGGCCCTCCCGGAACACCTCGCGGCGGTTCGGGTCCAGCTTGATGCCGGCCCGCTCCAGCACGGGCGGGAGCGCGACGGTGGTACGCCGGCCGAGGGCGCGCACGCGGGCGGTCAGCTCGGTGAAGGCGAAGGGCTTGGGCAGGTAGTCGTCGGCCCCCAGCTCCAGGCCCTCGACGCGGTCGCTGACGTCGCCGGAGGCGGTGAGCATGAGCACGCGGGTGGGCATGCCCAGCTCGATGATCTTCCGGCAGACGTCGTCGCCGTGCACCAGCGGAAGGTCCCGGTCGAGCACGACCACGTCGTAGTCGTTCACCCCGACGCGCTCCAGCGCCGCGGCACCGTCGTACACGACGTCCACGGCCATGGCCTCCCGGCGCAGGCCCGTGGCCACCGCATCGGCGAGCAGCTGCTCGTCCTCGACGACGAGTACGCGCACGTCGTTTCCTTCCTTCGAGCCCTTCAGGGCACACGTGTATTGCGCCTCCATCCTGCCGGTTTCGGCCGTAAACCGGCTGTAAGGCGCCCCTGGGGGCCTCCGGAGGCGTGCGTACGGCGTGGAAGCGGCGTGTGGGCGCGGTGGAAGTGAGGATTCCCTCGCCTCACGAGGTTTCTGGGCCCAGGGGGCCGGGGAGGACGAGAGCACACCCCAACCACACCCTGAAGCGGCGGACTGCTCCGTGCTCTCCGCCGCCGACCCACGCAGAGGGGGCGCACCCACCATGGACGCATTCACCGCGGGTCTCCTGCAGCGCATCAAGGCCACGCAGTCGGACCTCAGCAAGGCCCGTGAGACGGGCGACGACTACCTCGCGGATGTGGAACAGGCGGAGCTGGAAGACCTCCAGCGGCTCGCCGCGGAACACGGCGTACCGGTTTCCGCCGCCTGACCCGACAGCACCTCCGAGCTCACAGCGCACCCACCGGGCCCGGGGGGGGGGGGGGGGGGGGGGGGGGGGGGGGGTTGGGGGGGGGGGGGGGGGGGGGGGACGGGTGGGGGGGGGGGGGGGGGGGCTGGTAAAGAGGGGAGGGAGCGGGTCCGGGGCGTGAGGTCGAGGGGGGGGGAGCCCCACCAGCCCC